>NZ_CAMLDX010000038.1 GCF_946478885.1 uncultured Bacillus sp.
CCGCTATTTAACAGGGAAAGAAATCGAAGTCGATGCCATTTCTGATGGGACAGATGTAGTAATCCCTGGCATTATGGAACATATCGAGCGTGCGGGTGTTCACTCCGGTGACTCAATCGCCGTTTATCCGTCGCAAAGCTTATCACAGGAAATTAAAGAGACGCTTATTTCCTACACGGAAAGATTGGCCAAAGGGTTAAAGATTATTGGGTTGTTAAATATTCAATATGTTGTTTCAAAGGGAGAGGTATTTGTCCTTGAAGTCAACCCTCGCTCCAGCCGTACGGTTCCGTTTCTAAGCAAAATAACCAATGTACCGATGGCGAATATTGCGACAAAGGTCATTCTTGGTCAATCTCTGGCACAACAGGGCTATAAATCTGGACTTATCCCTGAAAGAAAAGGTGTCTATGTGAAAGTTCCTGTATTCTCTTTTGCTAAGCTACGCCGTGTAGATACAACATTAGGACCGGAAATGAAATCAACCGGTGAAGTAATGGGGAAAGACTATACATTGGAAAAAGCATTGTATAAGGGATTGGTTGCATCCGGAATTAAAATCCAAAAATTTGGTACGGTCCTGTTAACCATTGCCGATAAGGATAAAGAAGAAGCACTTCAGCTGGCAAAACGTTTCTCTGCGATTGGTTATCGTTTGATGGCAACAAGCGGTACAGCGGCGTATTTGAAGAAAAACGGGATTCGCGTCAGTGTTGTCAGCAAAATCGGCTCTGATGGCCCGGATCTGCTAGATGTGATTCGCAATGGAGAAGCACAATTTGTCATTAATACATTAACAAAGGGAAAACAGCCTGAAAGAGATGGCTTTAGAATTCGTCGTGAAACAGTGGAAAACGGTGTACCTTGTTTGACATCACTGGACACAGCAGAAGCTATTTTACGTGTCATTGAATCAATGAACTTCTCAACAGAAGCGATGGGTGGACTGGTTACCAATGTAAGTGAGGCTATCCTCTCATGATGAAAAATGAACGGTGTACGGTTATCTCTCAGTCGGAACTTGCAGATTCGATTTTTGAACTCACATTAAAAGCTGAACTGGTAAATGAAATGAATGAACCTGGCCAATTCGTTCATATTAAAGTGTCTGATAGTACAGATCCGCTCTTAAGACGGCCGATTTCCATTGCAGAAATTGACAAGCAGAAAAATGAATTTACAATTATCTACCGCAAGCAGGGCAAGGGTACTTCAATACTGGCTGATAAACAAGCGGGAGATCTCGTCGATGTACTTGGACCGCTGGGACATGGGTTTCCTCTTTCCGAAACCTCTCCCGGCGAAACAGCCTTGTTAGTAGGCGGAGGAATCGGAGCACCACCGCTTTATGAGCTCTCACTCCAACTTGTAAAAAAAGGAGTAAAGGTGATTCATGTTTTGGGATTTCAGACAAAAGGAGCCGTTTTTTATGAAGAAAAATTTGCTGCATTAGGGGAAACCTATGTGGCTACGGTAGACGGCACCGCAGGAACAAAAGGATTTGTCACGGATGTAATAACAGAAAGAGGTCTTCAGTTTGATACCCTTTATGCATGTGGTCCGAAAGCGATGCTAAAGGCATTGGAAGTAAATTATAAGAATAAGAAGGTATTCTTATCTCTTGAAGAAAGAATGGCCTGCGGAATCGGAGCTTGTTTTGCCTGTGTTTGCCATACAGGAGATGAAAACAGCCATGCTTATAAAAAGGTGTGCAGCGATGGTCCGGTATTCAGGGCAGGGGAGGTAATACTATGAGCATGCTTGATATGATGCTTCCTGGCTTACATTTAAAAAATCCTGTGATGCCTGCATCCGGTTGCTTTGGATTTGGTCGTGAGTATAGCAACATGTATGACTTGAATCTCCTAGGAGCTATTATGATAAAAGCAACAACTGTTGAACCGCGTTTCGGAAATCCAACTCCCAGAGTAGCTGAAACACCAGCAGGCATGCTGAATGCGATTGGACTGCAAAATCCGGGATTAAAGAAGGTAGTTTCGGAGGAACTGCCTTGGCTGGAGCAATTTGATGTGCCGGTTATTGCTAATGTGGCAGGTTCTACAGTAGAGGATTATGTCATAGTGGCAGAAGAGATTTCCAAAGCACCGAATGTTCATGCATTGGAATTAAATATTTCATGCCCCAATGTTAAAACGGGTGGAATAGCTTTTGGAACGATTCCTGAGGTGGCAAAGGATCTCACACAAAGGGTGAAGGAAGTCTCTGAAGTACCTGTCTATGTCAAGCTTTCGCCGAATGTAACCAATATTGTGGATATGGCAAAAGCGGTGGAAGCGGGCGGTGCTGACGGCTTAACGATGATTAACACCCTGATTGGAATGAGAATCGACATAAAAACAGCACGTCCAATCATTGCCAATCGGACAGGGGGATTATCCGGTCCGGCAGTGAAACCTGTGGCAATCCGGATGATCCATGAGGTCAGTCAACAGGTTGATATTCCAATTATTGGAATGGGAGGAATTCAATCTGCAGAGGATGTTATTGAATTCTTTTATGCAGGGGCGAGTGCGGTAGCAGTTGGAACGGCGAATTTTGTAGATCCTTTTGTTTGTCCAACAATCATTAAGGAGCTGCCTGAGCTATTGAAGACCCTAGGATATGATCATATTTCTCAATGTACGGGAAGGAGCTGGAAGCAGCAATGAATAAATCCATCATCGTAGCTCTTGATTTTGCCTCCAAGAATGAGGTTTTCCCATTTTTACGTCTCTTTGGGCAGGAGAAATTATTCGTCAAAGTAGGGATGGAGATCTTCTATCAGGAAGGTCCTTCCATTGTGCATGAAATTAAAGAAAAAGGACATGACATTTTTCTTGATTTAAAGCTGCATGATATTCCGAATACAGTGAAGAGAGCGATGACAGGACTAGCAACGCTCGGCTGTGATTTGGTCAATGTTCATGCTGCCGGAGGTCGTGAAATGATGGAGGCTGCATTGGAGGGATTGGATGCTGGAACTCCTATGGGATCTAAGCGCCCGCAGTGCATTGCCGTAACACAGCTGACAAGCACATCTGAAGAACAAATGAGAAAAGAGCAGTTGATTCAGGTACCGTTGATGGCATCCGTTCTTCATTATGCAGATCTAGCAAAGAACTCAGGTCTGGACGGTGTTGTTTGTTCATCACATGAAGCGGCTGAAATTCGTCGCGTATTAGGGAGTGAATTTCTCACCGTAACCCCAGGCATTCGTCTGCAGGATGATTCTGTTGGGGATCAGAAACGGGTGGCAACTCCTGAATTTGCTAAAAAAGCGGGAGTTTCTGCGATTGTGGTAGGACGTTCCATTACTAGGTCGGCTGATCCGGTTGCAAGCTATCAGAAATTTATTCAAGCATGGGAGAGTGTTAGTCAATGAAGAAAATCATCGCAGAAAGCTTATTAGAGATTCAAGCTGTTTCATTAAAGCCTAATGATCCGTTCACCTGGACATCGGGAATTATTTCTCCTATTTATTGTGACAACCGTTTAACTCTCTCCTATCCTTCAGTCAGAAGAAAGATTGCGTCAGGTTTGGCTGAATTGATAACAGATAAATTCCCAGGTACTGAGCTTGTCGCTGGAACGGCAACAGCTGGCATTCCTCATGCGGCATGGGTCAGTGAGGTACTGAATCTGCCGATGTGCTATGTGCGTTCGAAGGCGAAGGAGCATGGAAAAGGGAATCAAATTGAAGGAAAAGCTGAAAAAGGGCAGAAGGTTGTCGTCGTTGAAGATCTCATTTCAACAGGCGGCAGTGTGATTACCGCAGTGGAGGCGCTGCGTCAGGCTGGTTGTGATGTACTTGGAGTTGTTTCCATTTTTACATATGAATTGACCAAAGGCAGCGAGCGTTTACAGGAATCAGGAATTACAGCATACTCCTTGACCAATTATTCAACTCTTGTTGAAGTAGCAAGTGAAAAGGGCTATATTGATCCTTCGGATTGGGATAAATTGATGGAATGGCGTAAAAATCCGGAAAACTGGGGAAAATAAGAAAAGCGGCGGGCAGAGTAGAAGGTCCCGCCGTTTTTTGTATCTATTTTCTGATTTTATTGGGGCTGTTTCTTGAGTTTCTGCACGAGTTCAGCATCAGGATGAACAAATATTGTTTGCTGGTTATCATAAATCACAAATCCGGGCTTGGCACCAGAAGGTTTCTTGACATGCCTGACGAGTGTGAAATCAACCGGAACAGAGCTCGAGTTTCGTGCTTTACTGTAAAATGCAGCCAAAATGGCAGCCTCACGGATTGTTTTTTCCTTTGGCTGTCTGCCGCGGATGACGACGTGTGAACCAGGGATATCTTTTGTATGAAGCCAAACCTCATCCCTTGCTGCCAGTCGGTTTGTTAAATAGTCATTTTGTTTATTGTTTTTGCCAATGATAATTTCCGTTCCGTCAGAGGCATAAAAACGATCCAGCATTGGTTTTTGTGACTGAGGCTTTTTCGATTGTTTTTTCCGTCGTTGCTTGAGATAGCCTTCTTCGATTAATTCCTCGCGAATCTCAGCAATATCTTTGGGTGAAGCTGTTTCCACCTGCTGTAAAAGTGTATCAAAATAGGCTGCTTCAGTTGCGGCCTTTTCTATTTGCTTCTGCACAATGGTCAGGGCATTCTTTGCCTTTTGATATTTGGTAAAATATCTCTGGGCATTTTCCGCAGGACTTCTTAATGGGTCAAGAGGAAGGAGGATGGTTGAGCTGTTTTCATCATAATAATTTACGACTTCAATGCTTTCCATCCCTTTTTTGGCTGCAAATATATTGGCTGTTAATAATTCCCCGAACAGTTGATATTTCTGAGCTTCTTGAGCTTCTTTAATCGTTTCCTGCAATTTGATTATTTTTTTCTCATTTTTTTCTTTCTCATTGATAATAAATCGTTCAATATCATGTGCTTGCTGTTTGACCCGATCTCGCTCCGCTTTTCCAAAATAAAAGTGATCTAACATGCTGCTTAGCGTTTGAAATGTTTTTCTATCTCCTTTAACACTATCAAGCGGAAACAAATAAAAATTTTCCTTATTCACACCGACCATCATGGACGGTTGATATTCATGCAATTTAATCCGCTTCATCAGTGTAAGGAATGCATTGGGCAAAGTCGTGCGATTCGCTAATCCTGCCTGGAATGTCATTTCTCTGGCCAATAATGGTGAAATTCCGGCATATTGGCTGACTATCTGTTTATCCAGTTTTCCGGCATTAAAGTCAAGTCTGCGAAGGACATCTTCCTCATTGGCTTCAAATGGGTCTGCTTTATGCTGCTCCGGAGGATATACATATTCCTGACCGGGCAACACTGCTCTGTAAGAATTCAACGCAAAAGATACGTGCTTTATACTGTCAAGAATGATGTTCCTTGATTGATCGAGCAAAATGATATTGCTGTGACGTCCCATGATCTCGACAATTAATTGTTTGTAAGAAGTATCCCCAATTTCATTTCTTCCTTTAATATCAAAGATGATCATACGGTCCAAAGCGAATTGGCGAATGTCCTCCAGAATATAACCTTCTAAATGCTTGCGCAGCAGCATACAAAACATAGGCGGTTCAGCCGGATTATCATAGCCTTCGTCTGTTAATTGTACTCTGGCATGGTTAGGGTGGGCAGATAGTAATAATTTATGATTTTTTCCGTTCGCTCTTACTACCATGATAATCTCATGCTGATAAGGCTGATGTACTTTATTTATCCTTCCTCCCTTTAATGTTTTTGTGAGCTCTTTTGTCATTGCCCTTGTAAATAAACCATCAAATGACATAATAAACATCCTTTTCTAAAAAATTTCCTTATTAAACACAATGGCTTTCCAATGCGCACTTTTCGGAGTACTCTCTGCAGTTAACTGTACAAGTAGAATTCCGGATGTGCAACCATATTAGCATTTTTTTGGACAAGGGTGAATAAGCTTTCCATAAAGAAATGTGTAAGTTTGTTTGAAACTGTTGCATGAATGGTTTTTTTAAATCTTTACGGCCATATTCAAAAGCAGTTTGTGTGTTGCAGTGGTCGTTCTGTAGAACCGTTCTTTTTACAGAGCAAAATGAAGGAGGAAGTGAGATGGCGGGATGAAGTACCATGAGATGAATAAACAGGAAGTAGAGGCTGCCTTAAATACAGACCTCTCGTCAGGACTAACCAGCGATCATGCAAAAAAAATCTTAGAGAAGTATGGGTACAATGAATTGGATGAGGGTGAAAAACAATCGGCATTACTGCTGTTTTTCAGCCAATTCAAAGATTTTATGGTTCTTGTTTTATTGGCGGCAACTCTCATTTCGGGTTTATTAGGAGAATATATTGATGCAATTGCCATCATTGCGATTGTCATTGTAAATGGATTTCTTGGCTTTTTTCAGGAGAGAAAGGCGGAGAAGTCACTTCATGCTTTAAAGGAGTTATCGGCGCCGCAGGTTCATGTTTTAAGAGATGGACAATGGATGAAGGTATCCTCGAAGGAAATTGTTCCCGGTGATGTATTAAAGTTTACGAGCGGTGACCGAATTGGAGCTGATGTTAGATTAATAGAGGCCAGAAGTCTTGAAATAGAGGAATCCGCCTTAACAGGGGAATCGCTTCCGGTGCAAAAACATATAAATCCACTTGCAGTCGAAAACCTTGGTATCGGAGATATGGAAAATATGGCTTTCATGGGAACGATGGTCACAAGGGGGAGCGGGATAGGCGTTGCCGTTGGTACAGGAATGAAAACAGCGATGGGCCAAATAGCCGACCTGCTTCAGAGTGCGGAAACCATAATCACTCCACTGCAAAGACGACTTGAGCAGCTTGGAAAAATTCTCATCGTTACTGCACTCATCTTAACCGCTTTGGTTGTCATGATGGGCGTACTGCAAGGAAATGATCTTTATACGATGTTTTTAGCAGGAGTATCCCTTGCGGTGGCTGCCATTCCGGAGGGGCTGCCGGCCATTGTAACGGTTGCCTTGTCTCTCGGTGTACAGAGAATGATCAAGCAAAATGCGATAGTCAGAAAGCTGCCGGCTGTCGAAACTCTCGGCTGTGCTTCCGTTATTTGTTCTGATAAGACTGGCACAATGACGCAAAATGAAATGACCGTTACCCATTTATGGATTGGAGGAAAGACCTGGACCGTTGACGGAGCAGGGTATGAGCCAAGGGGGTCTTTTTATAAAGAGGAAAAACGTATTGAACCGGGGAATGATAAAGCTCTTCAACAGATGCTGATGTTTGGCATACTTTGTAATCATGCAGAGTTAATTGAAAAGAAAAAAGACTACGTGATTGACGGGGACCCTACGGAGGGAGCACTTCTTGTTTCTGCGATGAAAGCTGGGTATACGAGGAAACAGATGCTGCAGCAATTTGAAATCATTCACGAATTTCCATTCGATTCTACGAGAAAAATGATGAGTGTGATTGTAAAGGATCAAAAGGGCAGGCACTTTGTCGTGACAAAAGGAGCTCCCGATGTTCTGTTAGCGAAAAGTTCATCGGTGTTATGGGATGAAAGAAAAAAATGGCTGGATCGCTTATCGATACAGGAGGTTCAAAATGCGATTAATCAATTAGCTTCGCTGGCCTTAAGAACCATTGCCTTCGGCTTTAAGGAAATATCCGCGCACACAGTTATTCTTAATGAAACGGAGGCTGAAAGGGATTTAACCTTGATAGGTCTTCAAGGGATGATTGACCCGCCGCGTCCAGAAGTTAAATTAGCGGTGAAAGAATGCAGAGAAGCCGGAATTAAAACAGTGATGATAACAGGGGATCATGTCATCACGGCCAAGGCAATTGCCAAACAACTAGGAATTTTAACTAGTCAGTCAAAGGTTATTGAAGGCTCTGAACTTTCCAGTATGTCAGTAGAAGAGCTTGAAGAAGTGGTTGAGAATGTTTCGGTTTTTGCCCGTGTCTCTCCGGAGCATAAATTAAAAATTGTGAAGGCTTGGCAGAATAAAGGCCACATTGTAGCGATGACAGGTGATGGAGTAAATGATGCTCCAGCTATCAAAGCGGCAGATATTGGAGTTGCCATGGGGATAACGGGTACAGATGTAGCCAAAGAAGCTTCGGCACTTGTCCTGCTGAACGATAATTTCGCTACGATTAAAGCAGCTATCAAAGAAGGAAGGAATATATATGAAAATATCCGTAAATTTATCCGTTATTTATTAGCATCAAATGTCGGGGAAATATTGGTTATGTTATTTGCTATGATTCTCGCATTGCCATTGCCTCTTATTCCGATTCAGATTCTTTGGGTGAATTTAGTGACGGATGGCCTTCCAGCTATGGCACTTGGATTGGATCAGCCTGAGGGAGATGTGATGAAACGAAGCCCCCGCAGTCCGCGGGAGGGAGTTTTTGCACGTAGGCTGGGTTGGAAGGTAATCTCAAGGGGATTTTTAATTGGAGTGGTAACGCTATTAGCGTTCATGATGGCCTACCAAAATAATCAAGAACACCTTGAATATGCGCAGACAGTTGCCTTCGCAACATTAGTACTTGCTCAGCTGATACATGTGTTTGACTGCAGAAGTGAAAAATCAATTCTTGCACGAAATCCATTCGGAAATAAATATTTAGTTGGCTCTGTTATTCTATCGCAGTTGATGGTCCTTGTTGTGATTTATTATCCGCCATTGCAGCCTGTGTTTCACACGATTCCGATCAAACCGTTCGATTGGCTGGCAATTACAGGGCTTGCCGCTATACCAACTTTTTTACTAGCTGGGTCATTTTTATTAAGAAAAACAAAATGAAGTGTGTTATAATTTCAAGGTGACAGAAACTGATCTGTTGCCTTTCTTTTTTATCTATCAATGAACAGGTTTAGAACAGATACAGATGGACCCGGAATGGATGTGGTAGAAAATGGTTATGAGTATGACTGGTTTTGGAAGAAGCAAGAAAGGAATGGATTCCTTTTCAGTATCCGTAGAAGTAAAAACAGTGAACCATAGGTTTTCAGAGTATTATATTCGCATGCCCCGTCATTTTAATCAAATTGAAGATAAAGTAAAGAAAATATTGAATGCTCATTTACATAGAGGAAGAATGGAAGTATATGTAATAATTGAGGGAGAAGGCATTGTTAATCGGAAGGTCCGTGTGGATTGGGAATTGCTCGATTATTACGTGCAATCCATTGAACAGGTTAAACATAAGTATGGAATAGAAGAAAGTCTTACACTTAGTGAACTGCTTAATAGAGAAGATATGATTCATATTGAAGAAGAGAGCGGAAATGAAGAAATTAATTTACTTGTTCTTGAGACAGTGGAAGAGGCTGTTATTGGTGTTAAACAAATGAGAGAGCAAGAAGGGGCTGCGCTTGAGAAGGATTTAACCAGCCATTTACATAATCTTCAAGATAAAGTTTCAGCTCTGAAAGCCTTAGCACCTGCTGTTGTACATATGTATCGGGAAAGATTAACAAAACGGATACAGGAGTTTACCGGCGGTCAGTTTGATGAGAACCGTATCCTTACAGAAATTGCGATATTTGCTGACAAGGCGGATATCAATGAAGAATTAACAAGACTTAAGAGCCATATTAAACAATTCGAGGAGATTTTGACACTTGCTGATCCAATCGGCAGGAAGCTCGATTTTCTTGTTCAAGAAATGAATCGGGAGGTTAATACGATTGGTTCCAAGGCGAATGATTCTTCTATTGCCAAAGAGGTAGTAGAAATGAAAGGAATCATTGAGAAAATGAAGGAACAGGTGCAAAATATTGAATAGTTCTGTTTAGAAAACGCTTGTCAAGGCGAAAATAATTATTTAATAATGGGGAGGAGCATTATATGATCAAACTGATTAATATCGGGTTTGGTAATATTGTTTCTGCAAACCGGATTATTTCCATTGTGAGTCCTGAATCTGCTCCCATTAAAAGAATTATTCAGGAGGCACGGGATCGGGGTTCATTAATTGATGCGACATATGGTAGAAGGACAAGAGCTGTGCTTATTATGGACAGTGATCATATCATTTTAAGTGCTGTTCAACCTGAAACGGTAGCGCATCGTTTGAATGACCGGGACGAAATATTGGATGAAGGGTAGGACGCTTTAATGCAGGAAAAAGGGTTGTTAATCGTATTATCAGGGCCGTCAGGTGTTGGAAAGGGGACCGTGCGGAAAGCGCTTTTTTCACAGCCTGACTTGAATTTTAAATATTCTATTTCGATGACGACAAGAGATCCACGCGAGGGTGAAGTAGATGGCATTGATTATTTCTTTAAATCAAAAGCGGAATTTGAAAAGCTGATTGAACAGGGGAAACTGCTTGAGTATGCCGAATTTGTCGGTAATTATTATGGGACACCTGTTGATTATGTTCAGGAAACCCTCGATAACGGGAAGGATGTTTTTCTTGAGATTGAAGTGCAAGGCGCCCGGCAGGTAAGGGAAAAATTTCCCGATGGCTTGTTCATTTTTTTAATGCCGCCAAGTTTGTCTGAATTAAAGAACCGTATCGTGACCAGAGGAACTGAAACAGAAGAAATAATTAATAATCGCTTGAATGTAGCTAAAGAAGAAATTGAAATGATGCATTTATATGATTATGTTGTAGAAAATGATCAAATAGAACTTGCCTGTGAACGAATTAAGGCAATTGTGGTAGCGGAGCATTGCCGTAGAGTAAGACTAGAGCCAAAATATTTGAAAATGCTGGAGGTTAAATAATATGTTATATCCATCAATCGACTCGTTAATGACAAAAATTGACAGTAAATATTCCTTAGTATCTGTTGCAGCAAAACGTGCACGCCATATGCAGCTTGGTGCACCGCAATTGTTAGACCATTATGTTTCACATAAAAATGTCGGGAAGGCGCTTGAGGAAATCGATGCTGATAAATTAATTTATCGTATTTCCAAAAAAACAAATATGGAATACCGAAATGAATATTAATGTCAAGGGCTGATTCCATCAGCCTCTTTTCTTTATTTAGAGCTGATTCAAGCCTATTTATTCTCTGGTCATGTTCATTTTTGACTGATTGTTAATGAAAATTAATCAGTATTCCTGCATAATAAAAATATGTAAATTCTACCTAGAAATCGGGAGGCAGACTTATGCTAAATGGAAAAAAAATCTTATTATGTGTAACAGGCGGTATTGCCGTTTATAAAGCAGCAGCATTAACCAGCAAATTAGCTCAGGCTGGTGCAGAGGTTCGTGTCATCTTAAGTGAATCGGCAGCAGAATTTGTCAACCCGCTGACCTTCCAGGCTTTATCACATAATGATGTCTATACAAACACCTTTGATGAAAAGGATTCCAAGAAAATAGCACATATTCAATTAGCTGATTGGGCTGACTTAGTTGTAGTAGCACCAGCGACCGCCAATATTATTGGAAAACTTGCTGGTGGAATCGCGGATAATATGATCTCAACTACTCTACTTGCCGCCACATCGCCTGTTTGGATTGTACCAGCTATGAATGTCCATATGTATGATCATCCTGCGGTCAAAAGAAATATCGAAAGACTAAAAGAGTATCACTGTACATTTATTGAACCGGCTGAGGGTTATTTAGCCTGCGGTTATGTAGGTAAGGGCAGAATGGAGGAGCCCGAGCTCATTGTTGAGAAAATTATTGATTATTTTACCGAAAAAAGAGGTACGTTATCCGGAAAAACAGTGGTCATTACAGCTGGGCCGACAAGAGAAAAAATTGATCCGGTCCGTTATTTAACAAATCATTCAACAGGGAAGATGGGCTATGCAATTGCCGAAGAAGCACAGGCCTTAGGAGCAAGAGTGATCTTAATATCTGGGCCAGTCCATATTAGCTCGCCACAGGGAGTGGAAGTGATTGATGTAGAAAGTGCGGAGGAGATGTACCATGCGGTTCTTCAGTATTTTGATGAGGCGAATATCGTGATTAAATCCGCAGCTGTGGCTGACTATCGCCCGAAATTCAGCTCTGATCAAAAAATAAAAAAACAGCCGGGAGATCAGGTCATTGAACTTGAGCGAACAAAGGATATTTTGCTGGAGCTAGGAAAAAGAAAAGCGGGACAGGTCTTAATTGGGTTTGCTGCTGAAACGGATCATGTTGATGAATATGCCCAAAAAAAACTCAGGTCTAAAAATGCTGATATGATCGTTGCCAATAATGTCCATGAAAAAGGCGCCGGCTTCGGAATAGACACAAATATTGTCACCTTTCATAAGAGAAATGGCGAAAAACTTGAACTCCCGCTGCTTTCCAAAAAAGAAGTAGCCACCAAAATTCTCGAGGAAGCAGAACGGCTACTTGAGGAAAATCTGCAATGACAATTGCTAAGGTAATAGTGGATGTTCCGGCAAAAATGACGGATAAACCATTTGATTATTTGATACCCGAATCTCTTCAAGGCTGCGTTGTCCCCGGGATGAGGGTAGTGGTTCCCTTCGGTCCGCGCAGAGTTCAGGGCTTTGTTCTTGCGATAGAAACGGAATCTTCATTTGATAAGCTGAGGGAAATCATTGAACCGATGGATATTGAGCCTGTATTAAATAAAGAGTTGTTGCATTTATCGGATTGGCTAACGGAGAAAACGTTGTGCTATAAAATATCGGCCTTTCAGGTCATGCTCCCACCTGCTCTGAAAGCAAAATATGAGAAAAAAATAAAGCTGAAGGACCAAAGCAATATAGATGAGTTGTCCGAAGTGATCCGCCCATGCTTTTATGAAAAGAAAGTTCTAAATTGGGATGAGGTTTTGCAAACAGGGCATTTGGCTGCTTTTCAAAAAGAAGCTGCTGCCGGAAAATTGGAAGTATTATATGAGGTAAAAGAGCGGATCAGAAAGAAACAGATAAAGGTGATCACACCTATCGGAAGCCCGGAATTTTCCTTATTAAGGGGGAGCAAACAGAAGCTTGTCATGGAGTATTTTGCAGCCAATCCGGAACCGATTGAACGAAATCAATTATTAAACCAATTGAATGTATCAGCAGCAGTTTTAAAAGGACTGCTTGAAAAAGGGTTATTAAAAGAAAGCCGCAGGGAAGTGTATCGGGATCCATTTGCAGACCGTATCATTCGCCATACAAAGCCGCTTGCATTGACAAATGAACAATCAGCAGCAATTAAACCGATTTTATCATCGATAATTGCAAAGAAACATGAGGTGTTTCTTTTATACGGGGTGACAGGGAGCGGAAAAACCGAAGTATATTTACAATCTATCCAAAAGGTGCTTGAGGAGGGACGTGAGGGGATTGTACTTGTGCCGGAAATATCCCTTACGCCGCAAATGGTTAATCGATTTAAAAGTCGGTTTGGTGATCAGGTGGCAGTTCTTCACAGCGGACTCTCCATCGGGGAAAAATATGATGAATGGCGAAAAATCCAGCGTAAAGAAGTAAAAGTAGTGGTAGGTGCGCGTTCTGCCGTTTTTGCCCCTTTTGAAAATCTGGGGATTATTATTATTGATGAAGAACATGAAACAAGCTATAAGCAGGAGGATAACCCGAGGTATCATGCCCGGGATGTAGCGATAGAACGCGGAATACGGCATCAATGTCCTGTGATTCTAGGCAGTGCAACCCCTTCACTAGAATCTTTTGCCAGAGCGAAGAAGGGCGTATATTCGCTGCTGACTCTTTCCAAACGGATGAATGAACATGATTTACCTGAGGTTCAAATCGTCGATATGCGGGAAGAATTGAGAGAGGGAAATCGATCGATGTTTTCCCAGATTCTCTATGAGAAAATACAGGAACGGCTGGCAAAGAAGGAACAAATCGTATTATTTCTCAATAAACGTGGACACTCATCATTTGTTATGTGCCGTGACTGCGGGTATGTGATTCAATGCCCGAACTGTGATATATCCTTGACCTATCACCGCTCCAGCCAGCAGATGAAATGCCATTATTGCGGCTATGAAGCGAGCGTTCCCCGGATTTGTCCAGAGTGTGCAAGCGAACATATTCGGTATTTTGGAACAGGAACGCAAAAAGTGGAGGAGGAGCTGGGAAAGATCTTTCCCGGGGCAAGAGTGATTCGAATGGATGTTGATACGACATCAAGAAAAGGAGCACATGAAAAGCTGTTATCTGCCTTTCATGAAGGCAAGGCGGATATTCTGCTTGGTACGCAAATGATCGCGAAAGGACTTGATTTTCCTAATATTACATTAGTTGGGGTTTTGTCCGCAGATACTATGCTGCATCTGCCTGATTTCCGTTCATCAGAAAAAACATTTCAACTTTTGACACAGGTAAGCGGACGTGCAGGGAGACATGAACTGGCTGGGGAAGTTATCATCCAAACGTACTCCCCTGAGCATTATAGCATTGAGCTTGCCGGTGAGCAGGATTATGATAAATTTTATTCAAAGGAAATGATGATCAGGAAAATTCATCAATATCCCCCTTTTTACTATCTTGCTCTCATTACGGTGAATCACGAGGATCTGATGAAAGCGGTGGCGGCAGTGGAGAAAATAACAAGGTTTCTTCATTCCCGTCTTAGTCAAAATGCTTTGATCCTTGGACCGGTGGCATCCCCTATTCCAAGAATCAATAATAAATACCGCTATCAATGTTTGATTAAGTATAAACAGGAATCAAGGTTGACGGAAACATTAAAAGAGATCCTGGAACATTATGGAAACGATGCTCGTACAAATGGTCTTCAAGTATCCATTGACACCAATCCGTTTATACTGATGTAATAAGAAGCAGATTCATTTTATACAGAAAAAAATATAGGAGATATAGGAGGAACTACGTTGGCAGTCAAAAAAATAGTGATGTATCCGAACGAGATACTTGAACAGCCATGTAAACCGGTGACGGTTTTCAATAATAAATTGAAAAAGTTATTAAATGATATGTATGATACCATGATTGAATTTGATGGGGTAGGATTGGCAGCTCCGCAAATTGGGGTGGATGAACAGATTGCAGTTGTGGACATTGGGGATGAAAGGGGAACCATCGAGCTAATCAACCCGGAAATAGTAGAAACCTCCGGAGAACAGATAGGAATAGAAGGTTGCTTAAGCTTTCCCAGATTATACGGTGAGGTTACACGGTCCCTCTTTGTCAAAGTAAAGGCGCAGGATAGAAAGGGCAATACCTTTATAATAGAAGCAGAGGATTATCTCGCTCGTGCCATTCAACACGAAATTGACCACTTGCATGGAGTATTATTTACCTCCAAGGTGTCAAAATATATAGACGAAAGTAAATTACAGGAGGTGGAGAGTGAATGACGAGAATTATTTTTATGGGTACGCCTGATTTTTCCGTCTCGATCTTGCGGCAGATAATTGAAGATGGATATGAGGTAATAGCTGTCGTAACACAGCCGGATCGCCCTGTCGGTAGAAAGAAGATCCTAACTCCGCCTCCTGTTAAAGTGGAGGCTGAAAAACTGGGAATATCCGTGTACCAGCCGGAAAAAATCCGCCGTCCGGAGGAATTGGCTCCAATACTGGCATTAAAACCGGATCTTGTTGTAACAGCTGCCTTTGGACAAATATTACCGAAAGAATTGCTTGAAGCACCTCGTTTTGGCTGTATTAATGTACATGCCTCACTCCTGCCAGAGCTGCGTGGCGGGGCTCCTATCCATTATTCGATCATCCAGGGGAAAGAGAAAACAGGCGTTACCATTATGTATATGGTGGAAAAGCTTGATGCCGGTGATATGCTGGCCCGTGTGGAGGTTCCTATTTTGGAAGATGATAATGTTGGGACATTGCATGATAAGCTTAGTGCCGCTGGCGCTAAGCTTTTGTCAGATACGATCCCTAAGCTACTTGAAGGGAAGCTTACTCCGATTCCGCAAAATGAGGAGCAGGCAACCTTTGCGCCGAATATCAAACGGGAGCAAGAAAAGATTAAGTGGGATCAGAACGGAGAGGGGATTTATAACCAAATCCGCGGCTTAAACCCATGGCCAGTTGCCTATACCACTCTTCATGGCAGCGTACTTAAGATTTGGCAAGCAGCAAAAACCGCTGCAGACAAGCATGAGACTCCCGGCACCATTATTAAGGTGGAAAACGATGGTTTTACAGTGGCAACCGGAAATGAAACAGCAATAAAGGTAACAGAATTACAGCCATCCGGGAAAAGGAAAATGAATGCTGAACAATATTTAAGAGGATCTGGTTCCGGCATAACCGAAGGAACGGTATTAGGGGATTAATGAACATGAAAAAAACAAGAAAAAATGTCCGAGAAGCAGCGCTGGATATTCTGGAGAGCATCGAAAAAAATCAATCCTATAGTAATTTATTGCTGAATCATGCTATCAGGAAAAATGATTTGGAACAAAAAGATATATCGTTGCTGACGGAATTAACATACGGAGTATTACAACGGAAAATGACCCTTGATTTCTTCCTAGCACCGTTTTTGACCAAAAATAAAAAACTTGAAGACTGGGTTCGTCAATTATTGCGATTGACTGTTTATCAGATGATTTACCTAGATAAAATTCCGGATCGTGCAGCCATTTTCGAAGCGGTGGAAATTGCCAAGAGGCGCGGGCATAAAGGCATTGCCAGTCTGGTGAACGGAGTGCTTCGCAGCATTCAGAGAGAAGGACTGACATCATTTGAGGAGATAGCTGACCCTGTTGAACGTCTTGCTATTATGACAAGTCATCCGCTTTGGCTGATAAAACGATGGACGGAGCAATTTGGCTTAGAAGCGACTAAAGAAATGTGCGAGCTCAATTTAACAGCTCCGTTGATGACAGGACGGGTAAATTTGACGAGAATCAGCCGCAACGAATGTATGCAACACTTGAAAAGTGAAGGCTTTGAAGTGAGGATGAGCGATTTCGTATCGGAAGCAATTATCTGCTTAAAAGGGAATCTAGCCAATTCCAATGCTTTCAAAAAAGGGTTATTTACGATACAGGATGAAAGCTCGATGGCAGCAACCTATGCCCTTGGAATTTGCGAAGCGCAGCGGGTGCTGGATGCATGTGCCGCACCTGGAGGGAAATCGACTCATATCGCTGAAAGGTTAAATGGGACAGGACAGGTTATTTCCCTTGATTTGCATCCGCATAAAGTAAAGCTAATTCGTGAGAATGCCCATCGATTAGGTTTGATGAATATAAAGGCAGAAGCACTTGACAGCCGGAATGTTGGAGAGCATTTTGAAAAAGAATCCTTTGACAGGGTTTTATTGGATGCTCCTTGTTCCGGACTTGGTGTGATGAGGCGAAAACCAGATCTTAAATATACAAAACAGGAAGCAGATATACTAAGGCTGCATGACATTCAAATGTCTCTGCTAGAATCTGTTGCACCACTGCTAAAAAAAGGTGGTATTCTGGTTTATAGTACTTGTACAATAGATCAAGAGGAAAATCAGTTCGTGATTCGAGATTTTTTGAAAAAACATTCGGAGTTTGAATTTGATCTTGCTTTAAAAGACAGAATGCCGGCAAAAATCCGCTGCTATATAGAAAAAGGCGAGTTGCAGATCCTGCCGCAATATATGAATTCCGATGGTTTTTATATCGCTTGTTTGAGAAAGAAGGTGCAATAGTGGAGACAAAGGAAAGCAAAAATCCCTTAGATGAAAAGCCATCCATTTATTCTCTTCAGCTACCGGAATTAAAAGACTGGTTAAAGGAGCATAATGAGAAACCCTTTCGAGCTGAACAAATCTATGACTGGCTTTATAAAAAAAGGGTGGCAGATTTTTCGGAAATGAGCAATGTCTCAAAAAGCCTGCGTAATTTGTTAGAGGGACACTTTGTATTAACCACTTTAAAGACATTGGTTAAGCAAGAATCGGCAGATGGCACGATCAAGTTTTTATTTGAACTATATGACGGCTATTCAATTGAAACAGTACTAATGCGGCATGATTATGGAAATTCAGTTTGCGTTACAACCCAGGTCGGTTGCCGGATTGGCTGTACATTTTGCGCCTCGACGCTCGGAGGATTAAAGAGGAACCTAGAGGCCGGGGAAATTGTTGCCCAAGTGGTGAAGGTTCAGCAGGCTTTAGATGAAACAGATGAGCGTGTAAGCTCGATTGTGGTCATGGGAATTGGAGAACCTTTTGAAAACTATGATCATATGCTGTCCTTTTTAAAGATTGTCAACCACGAAAAAGGATTGAATATCGGTGCCCGGCATATAACGGTTTCGACAAGTGGCATCATCCCGAAAATCTATCAATTTGCCGATGAAGACTTGCAAATTAATTTTGCCATTTCCCTTCATGCACCGAATACAGAAATTCGAAGCCGTCTGATGCCGATCAATCGTGCATACAAGCTTCCCGAGTTGTTGGCTGCAGTTCGATATTATATTAATAAAACAGGCAGGCGTGTAAGCTTTGAATATGGTTTATTCGGTGGAGTAAACGATCAGGTCGAACATGCTGAAGAACTAGCCCGGTTAATAAAAGGGCTTAAATGCCATGTTAATTTAATTCCGGTGAACTATGTTCCGGAGCGTGATTATGTCCGGACACCGCGAGAGCGAATTTTTAAATTTGAAAAAACGCTAAAAGAAGCCGGAATAAATGTTACAATCCGGCGTGAACAAGGATCTGATATCGATGCGGCATGCGGACAGCTCCGTGCAAAGGAACGCAAAGATGAAACGAGGTGAAGGGATGAAGATGATTTTTATGACGGACAAAGGAAAGGTCCGTCAGCATAATGAGGACTGCGGCGGTATTCTGATCAATCCGTCCGGGCAATTTCTTGCTGTCGTGGCTGATGGTATGGGGGGCCATCGGGCAGGGGATGTCGCCAGCGATATGACGGTTACAGAGTTAAAGAGATTATGGGAGGCTGCACCAGAAATTGTTACGGCTGATCAGGCAGAAAGTTGGCTCAAAACAAGTATTAATGAGGTAAATGCTGTCCTTCACGAACATGCGAGTTCCCATTCCGAGTGTGATGGGATGGGAACAACGATCGTTGCTGTTATTATTACCCAATTATTTTTGACAGTGGCCCATATAGGTGACAGTCGCTGCTACATTTTAAATGAAGCAGGTTTTTCGCAAATAACAGAAGATCATTCATTGGTCAATGAGTTGGTAAGATCCGGAGAAATCACGAAGGAAGATGCAGAAAATCATCCACGGAAAAATGTCTTGATCAGAGCTTTAGGAACGGAAAAAACGGTCGAAATGGATATCAGATCCATGGTATTTGAAGAAGGAGATCTCCTTCTTCTTTGTTCCGATGGCCTCTCTAACAAGGTGAATGAATCAGAAATAGTTGAGTGCCTGCAGCAGGAAATATTGATTGATGAAAAGGCATCTAGATTAATTCAACTGGCTAATTCCCATGGCGGAGAAGATAATATATCTCTTGTCATTGTTGAATATGAAAGGGAAGCCAGTCAGGGTGATGTGCAATGATGATTGGAAAGAGAATGAGCGGACGCTATAAAATATTGGAGATGATCGGCGGAGGCGGAATGGCAAATGTATATTTAGCCCATGACATGATCCTCGACCGTGATGTTGCCGTTAAGGTTCTTCGTCTGGATTTTGCCAATGATGAGGAATTTATTCGCCGTTTCCATCGCGAAGCCCAGTCAGCGACAAGCCTTGCACACCCGAATATAGTCAATATTTATGATGTTGGAGAAGAAGATCAGTCGATTTATTATATTGTCATGGAATATGTGGATGGACAGACATTAAAACAGTACATACAACAAAATTCGCCTATTCCGGTTGAAAAAGCATTGGCTATTATGCGCCAATTAACCTCTGCCATCTCTCATGCCCATCAAAATCATATTATTCATCGTGATATTAAGCCGGATAATATCCTGATTGATAAACATGGCAATGTGAAAATTACCGATTTTGGCATAGCTATGGCCTTAAGTGCAACGAGCATTACCCAGACGAACTCTGTAATGGGTTCAGTGCACTACCTATCACCTGAACAGGCGAGAGGTGGGGTTGCCAATCATAAATCAGATATATATTCGCTAGGAATTGTCATGTTTGAGTTATTAACTGGAAGACCGCCATTTTCCGGAGAGTCTGCGGTTTCAATTGCTTTAAAGCATTTGCAATCGGAAACGCCGTCATTAAGAAGGTGGAATCCTTCCATCCCACAGAGTGTGGAGAATATTGTATTAAAAGCAACTGCCAAAGATCCTTTTCATCGCTATGAAAATGTGGATGAAATGGAAGATGATATCCGTATGGCTCTAGATCCAGAGCGAATAAATGAGCCGAAATTCGTCATTCCAGAGGATAATGATGTCACGAAGGCTATACCTATTATTACACATGATCGCCCTCATTCAAACCTAGATGATACAATGATTCATAGCAAGGAACCAGCGGCTAATCCAGGGGCGGCATCGGCCGAACAAAAGAATAAGGATGGTAAGAAGCGGAGAAAATGGCCGGCGATATTAGTTTCACTCTTCGCCATTTTAATTATACTAGGTGTCTTGGCTGTAATGGTGTTGCCTGGGCTTTTTTCACCAGATGACATTGAGGTTCCCGATGTATCAGGGATGGAATTGGATAAGGCTGTATCCGATCTCGTGTCAGCCGGATTCGTCATTGGTGAAACAAAGGAGATCAGCAGCGAAGAAATTGAAGAAGGCTATGTGGTAAAAACAGAACCAAAAGCAGGGCGTAAAGTTAAAGAAGGGACAAAGATCGTCCTATATGAAAGCATTGGAAAAGAAACGTTTGAGATGGCTAATTATATAGGCCGTGATTACGATGATGTTTTGGCTCTTTTAAAGGATAAATTTAAGGATATTAAAAAGAATCCAGTGAATGATGATTCTGATGCAGGAACTATTTTAGATCAGAATTATCCTGAAGGCGATGAGGTCATTCCGGATGAAACGATACTTGAATTTTCCGTCAGTAAAGGTCCAGCCATGGTTGAAGTGATTAATTTAAGCGGATATAATGTAAAAGCTGTTCAGGATTATGCCAATTCCGCGGGCTTATTAGCTGATGTTTCACAGGAGCAATACAATAATAGCGTACCAAAGGGACAAGTCATTTCACAAAATCCGGAACCAGGAACAAAAGTGAAAAAGGGCTCCAAAATTACTGTCATTATATCAGATGGACCGGAGCAGATTCCCCCGGCAAAGGTAACCAGGGAAATTACAATTCCTTATGAACCGGCAACGGAGGGCCAGCAACAGCAGGTTCAAATTTTCATAGAGGATATGGACAGCAACATGACACAACCGACTGAAACGTTATACATTACACAAACCATAAAAAAAGTAATCGAGTTAAATATATTAAAGGGAACAGTTGGCGGATACAAGGTTATTCGTGATAACCAGGTACTCTACGAAGAAGAAGTGCCTTATCCGGAACAATAATGAAGAGTAAGGGAGCGTTGCTATGCCTGAGGGCAAAATTGTTAAAGCACTAAGTGGGTTTTATTATGTATTAAGCGAGGGAAAAACATTTCAATGCCGAGGAAGAGGCACTTTTCGTAAAAATAAAATTACGCCTCTTGTTGGTGATGAAGTTGAATTTCAAGTAGAAAATGATACGGATGGCTATTTACTGAAAGTGAAGGAACGTAAAAATGAATTAATCCGCCCGCCCATCGCAAATGTCGATCAGGCTGTGCTTGTTTTTTCGGTTGCTGAACCGGATTTTAGCACAGCGTTATTAGATCGTTTTCTCGTACTCGTCGAATATCATCATATTCGCCCGATCATATGTTTAACGAAAATTGATCTGGCGAATAGTGACGAGATGGAAAAAATTGAACAATACGCCGATGATTACAGACAGGCCGGCTATCGGGTGTTATTAACGTCATCTGAAACGGAAGAAGGGATTCAGGAACTTCTTCCATATCTGGATGGGGAAATTTCTGTATTTGCCGGTCAATCAGGTGTAGGCAAATCCTCCTTACTCAACGTGATCAGACCAGATTTAACGTTAAAAACGAATGAGATTTCCAGTTATTTAGGAAGAGGGAAACATACGACGCGCCATGTTGAATTGATTCATATAGGGAATGGGCTGGTCGCGGATACACCTGGATTTAGCTCACTTGATTTAACCGATATTCAGCCAGAGGAACTAAATTTCTGTTTTCCCGATATTCAAAGAATCAGTGAAAACTGTAAATTCCGTGGGTGCTTGCACCTTTCAGAGCCTAAGTGTGCTGTTAAGGCAAGTGTTGAAAACAAGGAACTTCCTTCATACCGTTATGATCATTACAAGGAATTTTTGGAGGAAATAAAAAATAGAAAGCCGAGGTATTAACATGGTTAAAATCGCACCATCGATATTATCAGCTGATTTTTCAAAATTAGGGGAAGAGATAAAGGATGTTGAAACGGGAGGGGCTGACCTCATTCATGTGGATGTCATGGATGGGCATTTTGTTCCAAATATTACGATTGGACCTCTGGTCGTGGACAGCATTAGGCCGATTACAAAGCTTCCGCTCGACTGTCACTTAATGATTGAAAATCCGGATCAATATATTGAAGCATTCGCAAAGGCGGGAGCTGATTATATTACCGTACATGTAGAGGCATGCAGGCATTTACACCGTACCATCCATTTAATCAAGTCATTTGGCGTAAAAGCAGGAGTTGTATTAAATCCTGCAACTCCAGCCGAATGGATTGAACCGATTCTCCAGGATGTCGATATGGTTCTTTTAATGACGGTAAATCCTGGTTTTGGCGGGCAAAAGTTCATCCATTCTGTCTTACCGAAAATAAAGCAGGTGAAACAAATGGCAGACCAAAAAGGTCTCAAGATAGAAATTGAAGTAGACGGTGGAGTTAATGAGGAAACGGCAGCTCTATGTATAGAGGCGGGAGCAACGGTACTTGTTGCAGGGTCAGCTGTATTTAATCAAACTAATCGCGGGCAAGCTATCCGAAAATTAAAAGGATGAACATACAGAGAAGAAGTCAGAGCATCTGCAGACTTCTTTTCTTTGTTTTGTGTTATAAATGAATATAGAAAGTGGTTGAAAGATGCAAACGCTCTTTCATAAAAATTGGAATGAAAGAAAGGAAAATGAATCTTGAACATTCATATCTTAGGCGGAGGACCTGTCGAATTATTACCGGATACCCAAATATTTCAGGAAACAGACATCCTATGGGCCGGTGTCGATCGCGGTGTTTATACTTTATTATCACAGGGGATTCAGCCGGGAATAGCCTTTGGCGATTTTGATTCCGTTTCGCCAGAGGAACTAATTTTTATTGAAAACAAGGTTGAAAATCTGGTTAAATTTAAACCGGAAAAAGATGAAACAGACATGGAACTTGCACTGAATTGGGCTATTGGTCAAAGCCCTCAACTTATTCGCATCTTTGGCGCAACTGGCGGTCGTCTCGATCATATGATGGCAAATCTTCAGCTGCTCATCAATCCGCTCAAACGGCATTCACAAGTTCAGATTGAGATGATTGACAAAAAAAATATTGTATATTTAAAACAGCCGGGAACATATGAAATTGAAAAATTGAAATACATGAAATATATCTCTTTTATTCCGCTGACAAATGATGTGAAGGGCGTTACGTTAAAAGGATTTAAATATCCATTAACAGATTACCGTATTCAATTAGGCTCTACAATATGTATCAGTAATGAACTTGTTGCTGATTATGGTACTTTTTCTTTTTCAGAAGGCATATTAATGATTGTAAGAAGTACAGATTAATTTTTTAAAATATAAAAGTACTTATTTTTCATATTTGAATAGAATAGTGTGGATGAAAAAACGGTATCATAACGGTTAAAAAGCGGCCTTTGAATTAGTAAGATGGTTGAGGAGGGACTTTGCATGAAATTTTATACAATCAAATTGCCGAAATTTTTAGGCGGACTTGTCCGGGCAATGCTTGGAACGTTTAAAAAAGGGTAAAATAGTTTTTTGGGGAATCTGCTTTATCTATTTGACAGTATTTCATTTCAATAAGCTCCGTGTTAAAATGCATCAGTGCACCTGGATGACGGGTGCTTTTATTTTTATTTTCATGCATAAACCTCGAAAAATGGACGCAAAAAAGAAGCTGCCCCAAAAGCCATCAAACACGTCAAACCAGTATCTAGTATCCCTTTGCATCAATCTGCACGGATATAGATAATGGTGGGTGCCTGACATCTTATGGGACAGCCCCTTAAACCCCAATTTTGAGTTCAAACTGCGAGATACACGTAAAATTATACGCGTTCCACTTTTCCTGATTTAAGTGCTCTTGCAGAAACCCAAACACGCTTCGGTTTTCCATTTACAAGAATACGAACTTTTTGAAGGTTTGCACCCCAAGTACGTTTGTTTGCGTTCATTGCATGGGAGCGTGCATTACCTGTAGTTGTTTTTCTACCAGTTATTACACATTTACGTGGCATTAATTTTCCCTCCTTACTGCAAAAACTAAAAAAGGTTCATTGTATCAGTACAAGTAATAACAGATTTAAAAGCAATCTGGAATAATGGGAAAAAAAGCTTTAACACATTTTTCGTCCATTAAAAGATACTTTAATAATTTATCACACAACCATCACGATTGCAATACTTCATGTCAAACCTTTCAAGAATATTTACTTGACATGACAAAGCGGAGACGATTGTCCTGTGACACGAGTGTCTCGCAGCAGAAGCTGGAATAGATGAAAAGCGGGATCGCATAACAAGGGGAAACTACAAGGAAGTATCGAAATCATAGGATGTTTCGCTTTGCTTTTCGCTTATCTTACAAAAATTGCGAAATTTTGCAGGGAATAGGAAGTGCTTTTAAATTAATTGGCATTATAGTAAAATGTCAGTAGTCAAGGAGCAAATTCCAAAGGGGGATTATATATGTCCATTGAACTTAAAACAAATTATGGTCAAATTGATATTTCAAATGATGTAATCGCTACAATTGCTGGAGGGGCTGCTGTAGATTGCTATGGTATAGTCGGAATGGCCTCAAAAAATCAGCTTAAAGACGGATTAACCGAAATTTTACGCAAAGAAAATTTTACCCGAGGTGTCATTGTACGCCAGGAAAATGATCAAGTACATATCGATATGTACATCATCGTAAGCTACGGAACAAAGATTTCGGAAATTGCTCATAATGTACAGTCGAAAGTAAAATATACATTGGACCAAATTGTTGGACTTGCCGTTGACACAGTAAATATATATGTACAGGGTGTTCGTGTTGCGAATCCTTAATGAGGAGGAATTTTTGTGCCAATTACAGTGTTAGACGGAAAATGTTTCGCGGAAATGGTAATAAAAGGTGCAAACCACTTAGCAACAAATGCAAAATATGTTGATGCCTTAAACGTTTTCCCTGTTCCGGATGGAGATACCGGTACGAATATGAATTTATCCATGACCTCTGGAGCAAAGGAAGTGAAACATAACGTTCAAGAGCATATCGGAAAAGTGGGGATAGCCCTTTCAAAAGGATTGCTGATGGGTGCCCGAGGAAACTCAGGTGTGATCCTGTCACAGCTATTTCGCGGTTTTTCAAAGGCAATTGAACAAAAATCATTCATTAATGGTACGGATTTTGCCTGTGCTCTGGAGGCCGGTGTTGAAACCGCTTATAAGGCAGTGATGAAACCCGTTGAGGGTACGATATTAACGGTGGCAAAGGATGCAGCAAAAAAAGCTGTTCAGGCTGCTGCAAAAAATGAGGATCTCATTTATATTATGGATGAGGTTATCAAAGAAGCGAAGGCATCGTTAAATCGCACACCTGAGTTACTTCCTGTATTAAAGGAAGTCGGCGTAGTGGACAGCGGTGGACAAGGGCTTGTTTTTGTATATGAAGGATTTCTAGCCGGACTTAAGGGAGAGACATTACCGGGGATTCCGGAGATTATGCCGACCATGGATGAGCTTGTCAGCGCCGAACATCATAGAAATGTTCAAGGCCATATCAACACGGAAGATATTGTTTATGGATATTGTACGGAATTTATGGTTCGTTTAGATGGAAATAAACCGTTTTCCGAAGAACAGTTCCGCCAGGAGTTGAGCCAGTACGGCGACTCATTATTAGTGATTTCCGATGATGATGTAGTGAAGATTCATATTCATTCTGAGCATCCGGGAAATGTTCTGAACTATGGTCAGAGTTATGGAAGCTTAATCAAAATGAAAATTGAAAATATGCGGGAACAGCATTCCAATATTGTTGGCGATACCTACTTAGTATTGAAAGAAGCTGAGCCGCAGAGCAAAAAAGAAAAACAAAAGTATGGCATTGTGACGGTTTCCATGGGGAGCGGAATCGCCGACCTTTTTAAAAGCATCGGAGCCAATGTGGTAATTGAAGGCGGACAGACGATGAATCCAAGTACGGAAGATATTGTCAAGGCAATTAAAGCAGTTAACGCTGAGACGGTTATTATTTTGCCGAATAATAAAAATATTATTATGGCAGCAGAACAGGCTGCTGAAGTAAGTGAAGAAAATGTTGTAGTTATTCCATCTAAAACAGTACCTCAAGGTATGGCTTCATTACTAGCATATAATCCAGAGGCAGAGATTTCAGTCATTAAAAAAAATATGACAGATGCTTTGGCCAATGTGAAGACTGGTCAAATTACGTTTGCTGTTCGCGATACCACCATTGATGGACTTTCTATTGAGAAAAATGATTATATGGGAATTTTGGATGGGAAAATAGTCGTGAAAAATGAGGATAAGGCACAAACTGCCAATGAACTCCTGGAACAGATGATGGATGAAAATTCTGAGATCGTCACGATCTTTAAGGGAGAGGATGCATCTGAGGGAGATGTTGAGAGTCTTGTCAGCTTTGTGGAAAAAAAATACAGTGATGTAGAAGTGGAAGTACATAACGGCTGTCAGCCACTGTATCCTTTTATCTTCTCTGTTGAATAAAACATGTAATATAAATGGATTTGGTCACTTTTGATGGATTATGGACATATAGCAGCTGCTCTATGTTCAATCAATTGTAATCAAATCCATTTATCGTTTAGCCAGGCTTTTAGTTTAAAAAAGATGTAGTAGAATAGCGGTACATGCGGAAGATGAGATACAGCGGCTGATATTATTGAATGAGCTGGCACTACTTTGAAGCAATGTGTCGAGACGATGGTGATTTCTCTGAAACATATGTTAGGATTAGTATATGATCTGGTGGTCGGTTTAGCAGAAATTCCATGTGTGAAAAGAATTGCGATAGGTGCAGCCAATCCCATGAGTCCGGCAGAAATATCAGGAGCCGGATCTCTTGTGAGAAAAAGTAAGCGGTGCGCTGTATCGAATGGATCGAACTGTGCCATCTACATTAAGAGAAACTGGACAGGGAGGGTTAGCGGCAACACCAACAGGCAGAAAATATAAAGCTAGGAACTTTGGAAAGCCGCTGAAATAAGTGAACAATTTATTAAAGCAATCTGTGACTGAAGTAAAGGGCATTGGAGAAGAAATTGCCGCTGTATTGGCGGACATGAAAATAAATACCATTCTAGAATTGCTGGAGTACTTTCCTTATCGATACGAGGATTACCGACTTCGTGATTTAGCAGAAGTGAAGCATGAGGAGAAGATTACTGTAGAGGGGAAGGTTCACAGCGAGCCTTCTCTTACCTATTATGGACGGAAAAGATCGCGTCTCATGGTACGTTTGCTGGTCGGGCGCTACTTAATTCAAGTCGTTGCATTCAATCAGCCTTATTTAAAGGGAAAGATAGCGATTAATGATACAATTACTGTTTCAGGTAAATGGGATTCCCATAGACAGATGATCACAGTAAATGAATTAAAAATTGGTACTGCGGTGAGCGCAAATGATTTCGCACCAGTATATACAGTTAAAGGGAATATGACAACAAAAGGAATCCGCCGGCATATAAAACAGGCATTTTCCCAGTATGGGCACTTGATTGATGAAACCATTCCCGAAACGCTTCGCAAAAAGTACCGGCTATTAAAAAGAAGAGACGCACTGCATGCCATGCATTTTCCGTATGATCAGGAGGATTTAAAGCAGGCAAGAAGGCGGCTTGTTTATGAAGAATTTTTGTTATTTCAGTTGAAAATGCAGACACTCAGAAAAATAGAAAGAGAGAATGCAATGGGGGGCGCCCACCAGTACGATGAGGCGAAAACAGCTCAGTTTATCGGTGAACTTCCCTTTCCTCTAACAAATGCTCAAAATAGAGTCATAAGAGAAATTCTTTCTGATATTCAATCACCATTGCGAATGAACAGATTGCTCCAAGGTGATGTTGGTTCTGGGAAAACAGTAATTGCGGCGATTGCCTTGTTTGCTGTCACCACCTCCGGCTTTCAGGGAGCCTTAATGGTGCCGACTGAAATTCTCGCAGAACAGCATGCGGAGTCTTTGAATCATCTGTTGGAGCCTGCAGGGATATCCTGTGCGCTGTTGACCAGCTCTGTTAAAGGAAAGCAACGAAAGGAACTCCTATCAAGGCTGCGTGAAGGTGAAGTGGATATTGTAGTCGGAACACACGCACTTATACAGGATGAAGTGGAATTTAAGCGGCTTGGTCTGGTTATTACGGATGAACAGCACCGTTTCGGTGTTGAGCAGCGCCGTGTACTCCGGGAAAAGGGAGAAAATCCGGATGTATTATTTATGACAGCAACCCCTATTCCCCGGACACTTTCGATCACTGTATTTGGGGAAATGGATGTCTCGATCATTGATGAGCTACCTGCGGGCAGAAAAAGGATTGAGACATACTGGGTCAAGAATGAGATGCTTGATCGTGTACTTGGGTTCATGACAAAAGAATTGCAAAAAGGGCGCCAAGCATATGTCATTTGCCCATTGATCGAGGAGTCTGACAAGCTGGATGTACAAAATGCCATTGACGTTCATAGCACTTTCGTCTTTTATTTTAAAGGAAGATACCAAATTGGTCTGATGCATGGAAGGCTTCCGGCAGAAGAGAAGGATCAGGTCATGAAGGACTTCAGCGAAAACAAAATACATGTACTTGTTTCTACCACTGTCGTTGAGGTAGGGGTAAATGTTCCGAATGCGACTTTAATGGTGATCTATGATGCGGAGCGCTTTGGTCTCTCGCAGTTGCACCAGCTGCGGGGCAGGGTAGGACGAGGCAGTGAACAATCCTATTGTATTTTATTGGCAGATCCAAAGTCAGAAACAGGAAAAGAGCGAATGAAAATTATGACTGAAACAAATGATGGGTTCGTTCTTAGTGAAAAGGATCTGGAATTACGCGGTCCGGGTGACTTTTTTGGGAAAAAGCAGAGCGGTTTGCCGGAATTTAAAGTGGCGGATATGGTTCATGATTATGCGGCTCTTGAAACAGCAAGAAAGGATGCAGCTATTTTAGTAGATTCAGGTTATTTCTGGCAGGCAGAGGAATACCTGGCGCTAAGAACATTCCTTGCAGAAGCTGGAGTGCTGGCAGGAGAGAAACTCGATTAAAGAGTAGCATCAGAATCATCTGGATTACAACAATAAAATGGGAAACCTTGAATCAATAGGGTGTACTCTATTGATTCAAGTGTAGTGGATTGATTAAATCAGTAGTTAAGAATGTCTCATAAGACTTGTCTCAAAAATGAAGCGATAGGGATAAAAAGATTAGGAAAGGAAACTCTAAGGAAAAAGGAGGATTCTATAAATATGATGTTGAAAAATCAGTGGATATATAATATTGCAATGATTTTACTCTCGTGGTCATCGCTTTCTTTTATTGGAAAGAATAATATAAAAAGATTCCTTCCGGCATCTGTCCTTATTGTTATTTTTGAGGCAATAAACGCAATAATTGGGAAAAAACGAAAATGGTGGATCTTCTATAATAAGCCAAAGTCATACATTTCAGGAGAATTTCCTTTTAATATTGGACCGTTTTTTTTATCTTCGATATGGGTATTAAAGAAGGGTTATGGAAATATAAAAAAGTTCCTTATACTTAATGCAATTGTAGATGCTTTCTTCACTACTATTTATATAACAGTACTTGAGAAATTGAAAATTGTTCGTTTAGCTCGAATAAATAACTTTCAGTTTTTCCTTTATTTCTTTTACAAAGCCTTTTTCTTATATGGATTCCAATACATCATTGAAAAAAAAGGAAACTCAATTAATCGATGCTAAGACACCCAATTATATTTCATTTATATATTGTGTAATACACTCAAGCAAAGAAGCAGGTTAGCATAATAATAGAAGATGAACAAGACAAGATTGTAAAAAATGTACTTATATAATAGGGGTGCTAGTTAAAGAAGGATCTTCAAAATAATCAAACTTTCAAAGCTATGAACCGATTTAATAATGTGCAAACAACAATCTTTTACAGCAGAGCGAAATAAAAAGATGATCCCTGTTCCATTC
>NZ_CAMLDX010000039.1 GCF_946478885.1 uncultured Bacillus sp.
CAAACAACAATCTTTTACAGCAGAGCGAAATAAAAAGATGATCCCTGTTCCATTCAGAGATCATCTTCTTTTTAATAGTCCTTTACGAAGGATATTTTTCATCGCCTATAAAAGTTTTGTTACTCATTAACTAAATCTCGTTTTTTATAACCAATGAAACCAATAACTATCATGAAGAGAGCCAATAACTTGATGAGAATGATGGTTCCCCATTTCCATTCTTCAATTGGAATTTTTGGAATATAGCTAAATATATCAAGGTTTATTACGAATTCTGGAATGTCCAACATTTGCCCAAAATAACTAACAAAGAAAACGAATAACAGATAGCCCCAAATTATTACTGTAGAACGCGGCAGCCAACCAATTAGTACAGCTAAAATACCGATAAAGAAGAAAATCGCAGGTGCCCAAACAATTCCAGCCTTAGTGATTTCCCAAAGACTTAATGGTGTTTCCATTACACTTCGTTGGGCTAGATAGAGTCCAAATATCGCAGAAAATTGTCCGACCACACCTAGTATAGAAGTCAAGATCACATGGAACCAGTAGAATTTTGCCCGACTTAATTTAGTTGCATAAAGCTGATCCCAGCGGCCTTTCTTTTCTTCGCTTATGAGTTTCATAAGACTACCTACAATAAAAATAGTAGTTAATAAAGATAAAACGACGAAGAGAACGCTCATAAATTGTTCTTGTATGGTGTAATTTGCATTATGAAGGAACATTTGTTTCATAATCTCGTTATCACTAACAAACTCATCCATGTCCCCGAAAATGGACCCGTACGTCGCTCCAGCTATAAAGATTGAGATGAGCCAGCTAATGATAAATGTCTTTTGTAGTCGTAATACTAGGCCAAGTGGGTTCAATAGACGTTCTTTTGCATGATTATGGCCAGAACGTTCTGGTAGATATCCGGTCCCCACATCTCGGACATGTTCCAAAATATAGGAAAATGATAGAAAAACGATACTGGCAACAAGTGCAATGACGATTGGAAGCCAGTCATCACTAACGTAAACATTTACAAGATAGCTCCATCCGAGTGGGTTGAACCAAGAAGCATCCGGTGCGTACATATCAGTGATCATTCGGAGAATGTAAAACAGGCCAAGCGTCAAGAAGCTCAGTCCCTTTGCACCTCCAGCTCCAGCAGCTAATTGAACATAAACGAGTGCAATCATGGCCCATAAGAAACCTTGCATCCCTAGTGAAACGGAATATAACAAATTACTCGAAAAATTTAATCCCGATATGTTTTGAACTTGAAGCAAAATGGTAGAAAGAGCAATGATCACTACATGTAAAAGTAACATTTCCAGCACGATTGCTGTTGTGTTGGCTAGTCGTCCAACTTGAAAGGAACGGATAAGCTCTGTTATTCCATCATCCTCTTCTTTTCTTGTACGACTAATTACGTGCATGATCGATACGATGGCAAATATAAGTGCTGTAAAGAGGATCATTTCATGTGCGTACATAGCTCCTAACGTATAGGTTTTGGCAGTAGCTGCTGTCGGTCCAAGCATGGCAATCATTGCTGGATTTTTCAATGTTTCATACATCACCATCAATCCAGCAGGATCTTTTCCATATATTTCATACATTGATTTGGCAAAGCCACCTGCGAAAAGACTTAAAGCAACAGCCCAAATGAGCAGCTTTAACCAATCTCTACGTAATGTATGAAGAAAGAACATCCAAGTCTTATTAAATCGATTATTCATCCTTCTCACCTACTTTCCTGTGTAATGACGCATAAACAAGGATTCAAGAGTCGGCGGGACACTTTCTAGCTTGATTACATGGTACGGCAAGATGGTTTCTAGAATGGCTTCAATTTGATCACTATCAGCTTGGAAAATAGCTTCTTTTCCATTAATTTCTAGGTTATGCACACCACTCACTTGTTTTAATCCAATAGGTTCGTTACGAGTCATAATCTTGTATTGATAACGAGTTAAATGCCTTAATTCGTCTAGTGTTCCTGTTTCAATGACCTCTCCTTGACGAATAATCGCAACGCGGTCACATAAGCGTTCGACCTCACTTAAGATGTGGCTGGAGAGTAGAACAGACTTTCCTTGACTTTTTAAATTTTTTACCTCCTCTTGAAAAATGGCTTCCATCAGAGGGTCCAGACCACTAGTCGGTTCATCAAAAATATAAAGTTCTGCATCACTAGCAAGCGCGGCAATAAGCGCAACTTTTTGACGATTTCCTTTGGAGTAAGTCCGTGCTTTTTTCTTAGGATCAAGTTGAAATTTATGAATTAATTCATCGCGTCGCGCATCGTTCTTCGTTCCCTGGAAGCGCATAAATACATCAATAAGCTCACCACCTGTTAAATTTGGCCAAAGGTTTACCTCGCCTGGAACGTATGCAAGTCGTTTATGGATTTCTATAGAATCTTTCCAAACATCCTTCCCGAATATCCTGGCTGTTCCTCCGCTAGCTTTTATAATACCAAGTAGAATTCGGATGGCCGTTGATTTTCCTGCCCCATTGGGTCCGATAAAACCTAATACTTCACCTTTTTTTAGCTCCATCGTTACATTTTTTAACGCATGGGTAGATTTAAATTTTTTTTGTAGCCCCTTAATTTCCGCTATCACCATTTGTCTCATCTCCTATTTAATGAGAATTAAAGTTTTTTACTAAAAACTACTCTATAGTTCATAATATATCCTTCTTTCTAAGAGGATTCAAATTATTTTTTACTGAAACATTTGGATTAATTCAAAAGATGAAATACTATATAGTAAAAAGTAATTGAAAAAGGGAAAAATGTGGTGAGAAGATGACAAAGAAAAATGGCTTTGATCTAAGACGAGAAAAGAATATGAAAGATATTGAAGAAGCTACGGTTGAATTGCTAAATAAAAAAGGCATCACAAACATAACTATGGACGAGATTGCAAAAAGTGCGAGTGTTAGTAAAGTAACCTTATTTAATTATTACCATACAAAAGATAATTTAATGAATACAGCGATTCGTAATTCACTTGTCTCTGTCCTCGAAGAATATGAACGTTTGATTGAAAGTGATTTATCATTTGAGCAAACATATATGGAACTCACACACTATAAAATAAAAAAAATCCAAAGTATGACACCTATATTTTTCCATAATGTGATGCAGCAATTTGCAGGCGACACGCCTTTTTTTGATAAGGATGCACAAGAAACGAGTGATCGATTAGTTTTAAATATGTTTCAAAAAGGGCGTAAAGAAGGAAAAATTAATCCCGCCTATTCTGATGAGGTTTTACTGATGTTGATGCATATTTTCACGGAGGGAATGAAGAGCCAAGCGATTAATAGTGATAATTTGATAAAATATGGCCCTCAAATTGCTCAAATGTTTTTGAATGGCTTGCGTTAAAGTAAATGAAACAATCGAACAAATTATTCGATATATGTGTAAAAAGTTCTAATGTTTTTAGATGCCATTATGAGCGGATGGCTGTGATTCTAATGTTTCTCTTGCAATCTGCCATATTAAATTTTATACTACTATTAGTACCTAGTCTTAGTAGCACGGACGGTGGAAAAATGCGGAGAAATAAAAGAGACAGGCAGCGATGTTTAAAGGATACGATAAATGAAAATCCATTTATCACAGATGAAGAGTTGGCAGAAAAATTTTCTGTCAGTGTACAGACGATCCGCTTAGATCGGCTTGAATTATCCATTCCTGAATTAAGAGAACGGATAAAAAACGTTGCGGAGAAAAAGTTCGAGGATGAAGTACGTTCATTGCCTATTGAAGAAGTCATCGGTGAAATAATAGATATTGAACTGGATAAAACAGCGATTTCAATCTTAGATGTCAAGCAGGAGCATGTATTTAAACGCAATCAAATTGCCCGCGGACATCATTTATTTGCTCAGGCGAATTCTCTGGCGGTAGCGGTGATTAATGATGAATTGGCTTTAACACGTAAAGCTAATATTCATTTTATCCATTCGGTTAAGTACATGGATCGGGTTATTGCTAAAGCAAAAGTAAAGAAGATTGACGATGAAAAGGGACGTACAGTGGTAGAAGTGAATAGTTTTGTCAATAATGAATTAGTCTTTAAAGGCGAATTTGAAATGTACCGCTTTGCAAAATAAACCGCTTTTCACCAATCTATGCCGGCTTCAAGAGGATTGAAAAGCTGGAGGAATAGGAACATGAACGCGATGAGCGAAAAGGAGATACTGCTATGAAAATCGCAATCGATGCAATGGGTGGAGATCATGCACCAAAGGAGATTGCCTTTGGTGCGAAGAAAGCATTGGATACCTTCAAGGATATTCATATTACTCTTATTGGTGATGAAAAGAAGATTAAGGAACATATAAAGGAACAGGATAGATTAACAATTATCCATACAGAAGAGGTCATTGCAGGAACAGATGAGCCTGTACGCGCTGTAAGGAGAAAGAAAAATTCTTCGATGGTGCTGGCAGCAAAAGAAGTATCAGAAGGCCGGGCAGATGCCTGTATTTCAGCCGGAAATACAGGGGCATTAATGGCTGCGGGACTGTTTGTTATCGGCCGCATTGAAGGAATTGAACGTCCGGCACTTGCACCTACACTGCCGACTATCGGAGGAGAGGGTTTTGTTTTGCTTGATGTCGGAGCGAATGCCGATGCAAAGCCTGAGCATCTTGTCCAATTTGCTATAATGGGGTCCATCTACTGCCAGAAAGTAAGAGGAATTGAACGGCCGCGTGTAGGATTGTTAAATATTGGCACCGAAGAGAAAAAGGGCAATGAGCTTACAAAGCATACATATGAAAAGCTGCAAAATACATACATACATTTCATCGGCAATGTAGAAGCAAGAGACCTTTTAAACGGTGTCGCCGATGTTGTCGTAACCGATGGCTTTACTGGCAATATGGTGTTAAAAACAATTGAAGGTACAGCGATGTCAGTAATGAAAATGCTGAAATCAGCTTTAATGTCAAGCTTTAAATCAAAAGTAGCAGCAGCAATCCTAAAGCCGGATTTGTTAAAAATTAAATCGCAAATGGACTACTCGGAATACGGCGGTGCCGGACTTTTCGGATTAAAGGCACCTGTCGTGAAAGCGCATGGCTCTTCTGATGCCAATGCGATTTTCAATGCTGTCAGACAAACACGCGATATGGTAGCTCATCAGGTAACTGAGACAATTAAACAACAGGTTGAAAAACAGCCGTAATCCATTAAACAGGGTAAAGGAGCAAATGAATGAGTAAAATAGCATTTTTATTTCCGGGACAGGGTTCACAAACAGTAGGAATGGGAAAGGCAATTGCCGATGTTTATCAGCCGTCTGCCGATATTTTCCATACAGCGGATCAAAAGTTAGGTTATTCCCTTTCAAATTTAATTTTTGCAGGTCCACAGGAAGAACTAACTTTGACTACAAATGCTCAGCCTGCTCTTTTAACAACCAGCATTGCCATATTAGAATATTTGAAGGAATCAGATATTACACCGGACTATTGTGCTGGACATAGTCTGGGCGAATACACGGCGCTTGTGGCTTCCGGTGCTTTTTCCTTTGAAGAAGGTGTTTATGCTGTACACAAAAGAGGAGAGTATATGGAGAGTGCTGTACCTAATAGAGAAGGCACGATGGCGGCAGTATTAGGTCTTGATAGTGAAAAGCTGCAGGCAGTGACAGATGAAGTGACAAGCGGCGGCAATCTAGTCCAGCTTGCGAACATTAACTGTCCCGGGCAGATTGTGATCTCCGGTACCAGAAAGGGAGTTGAACTCGCTTCATTAAATGCGAAGGAAGCAGGAGCAAAGCGTGTTCTGCCGCTGGAGGTCAGCGGACCGTTCCATTCTGAACTGATGAAACCAGCCGCTGATAAATTAAAAACGATTCTAGACAGGATGGATATTCGCGATGCAAAGATACCTGTTATTGCGAATGTGTCGGCAGATGAGATGACCGAGGCAGCAGATATTAAAGAAAAGTTAATTCAGCAGCTGTATTCACCTGTTCAATGGGAAAAAAGCATACAAAAATTACTTGATTTAGGTGTGACAACATTTGTTGAAATTGGACCAGGCAAAGTGTTATCGGGTTTAGTGAAAAAAGTAAGCCGTTCGGCAACCACATATACTGTATCAGATGAAGCGACTTGTAAAGATGTCATTGAAGCCTTAAAGGAGGGGATGAGATGAAATTAGCTGGAAAAATTGCCCTCGTAACAGGAGCATCAAGAGGGATCGGCCGTGAAATCGCTCTGGAATTGGCAAGGCAAGGTGCCAATGTTGTAGTGAACTATGCCGGCAGTGAAAAAAAGGCACACGAAGCAGTTGCAGAAATACAACAAATGGATCGTGAAGCTTTTGCCGTTCAATGTGATGTTTCAAACAGCGAAGCAGTGGCAAGTATGATAAAAGAAACGATTGATCACTTTGGAAGACTAGATATTCTTGTTAACAACGCAGGGATTACGAAAGATAATCTGCTGATGCGGATGAAGGAAGAAGAATGGGATCAAGTGCTGAACATTAATCTCAAGGGAGTTTTTCTTTGTACAAAAGCTGTTACAAGGCAAATGATGAAGCAAAGAAGCGGTCGGATCATAAATATTTCATCTGTAGTCGGAGCTAGCGGAAATCCCGGCCAGGCTAATTATGTAGCAGCCAAAGCTGGCGTTATTGGGCTAACCAAAACATCTGCGAAAGAACTGGCTGCAAGGGGAATCACAGTGAATGCCGTTGCCCCAGGCTTCATTACAACGGAAATGACGGATCAATTAACAGATGATATTAAGCAGGAAATGCTGAAAGCAATTCCGCTTGCCCAATTTGGTGAAGCAAAGGATATTGCCAATGCCGTTGCCTTTCTGGCATCAGATGAAAGCCGCTATATTACAGGGCAGACAATTCATGTGAATGGCGGAATGCTGATGTAATGTGCATTTATTGCGCTTTACTCATAGATTTGGCTATGTTTAAGCACCGTGTAGATTTCGGTACGTTTGTCGATTGAAGTGGAAGCACAAGACCCCTGCGGGAAAAGCGGAGGAATTGAGGTCGTGCAGGCACCAAACGGCAAGCCAGAGCAGCAGGCGCCTGCAAAAAAGCGAAGTGCCGGGAACAGAAATCAACAATCTAGTTTAACAGAGCCATAAAATAAAGGTTTTTCTAGATTATTTACATGAAATACTCTATAATTGCTGAGGGGAGGTGAACGACCAATGGCAGATGTTTTAGAACGTGTAACAAAAATCATTGTTGACCGTTTAGGTGTTGAAGAGAGTGAAGTAAAATTAGAGGCTTCTTTCAAAGATGATCTTGGCGCTGATTCCCTTGACGTAGTTGAACTTGTTATGGAATTAGAAGATGAATTCGATATGGAAATCTCTGACGATGATGCTGAAAAAATTGCAACAGTAGGCGATGCTGTAAATTACATACAAGCAAAACTATAATCGTTAGATAGAAGGAAAAGCTCCGTTATAAGACGGGGCTTTCTTATGTGTAAAAACCAAAAAAACTTTTTTCAAAGGATTTTGCGTTTTTATTTTTTTATATTAACTATTTGTGAAAGTAAATAAATATCAAGGTGGAATAAGTCATGCGTAAGAACGGAAAGGATAAATACTCAGCTAGAACCATCGATAAACCATTTCAAGATTTTCAGGAACAAATCAACATTCATTTTTCAAATGAGAAGCTTTTGAAGCAAGCTTTTACCCATTCATCCTATGTCAATGAACATCGCAGAAAGCCATTTGAGGATAATGAACGGCTGGAGTTTTTAGGGGATGCAGTGCTCGAATTAACGGTGTCCAAGTTTTTGTTTTTAAAATATCCGATGATGAGCGAAGGGGAATTAACCAAACTACGTGCAGCTATTGTTTGCGAGCCTTCACTAGTAGCTTTTGCCAATGAACTTTACTTTGGTCGATTAATTTTGCTCGGAAAAGGAGAAGAATTAACGGGCGGACGCGAGAGACCTGCCCTATTAGCAGATGTATTTGAGGCATTTATCGGGGCGCTTTTTTTGGATAAAGGGCTTGAAACCGTCGTGGCCTTTTTGGAGAAATATGTATTCCCGAAAGTAAATGCAGGTGTATTTTCGCATGTTATGGATTTTAAAAGCCAGCTTCAGGAAATGGTGCAGCGCGATATCTCTGGTGTGATCGAGTATCAAATTCTATTGGAAAAAGGTCCGGCACATAATCGAGAATTCGTCTCCATTGTTTTATTAAACGATATGGAAATTGGAAAAGGTTCAGGCAGATCGAAAAAGGCTGCAGAACAGCATGCAGCGCAAATGGCTCTAGAGAAATTAAAGGGGCATCTGCAGAAACCATTGACAGAATCAGAGTAGGGAGGGAAGAAAGTGTTTCTAAAACGATTGGATATAGTGGGCTTTAAATCGTTTGCTGAGCGAATAGCAGTGGACTTTGTTCAAGGGGTTACGGCAGTTGTCGGTCCCAATGGTAGCGGGAAGAGCAATATTACCGATGCTATTCGCTGGGTTTTAGGGGAACAATCAGCAAAATCACTACGTGGCTCCAAAATGGAAGATATTATCTTTGCTGGAAGTGATTCTCGCAAGCCTCTGAACTTTGCAGAAGTTACATTAACATTAGACAACGAAGATCAGTCTCTGCCGGTTGATTATAACGAGGTAAGTGTTACCCGTCGTGTATTCCGTTCTGGAGAGAGTGAATTTTTTATTAATAAGCAATCATGCCGCTTAAAAGATATCGTAGAATTATTTATGGACTCGGGTCTTGGAAGGGAAGCTTTTTCCATCATTAGTCAAGGAAAAGTGGAAGAAATTCTGAATAGTAAGGCGGAGGAAAGGCGTGTCATCTTCGAAGAGGCCGCAGGGGTGTTGAAATATAAAACGCGAAAAAAGAAAGCGGAAGTAAAATTAACGGAAACACAAGAAAACTTAAATCGAGTAAACGATATTCTTCATGAATTAGAAGGTCAGATTGAACCACTGAAAATCCAAGCTTCGATGGCAAAAGATTTTTTGGATCAAAAAGAAGCACTGGAAAAAATTGAAGTTTCTGTTACGGTTTATGAGATTGAGGAACTGCATGCAAAGTGGCAGGCTATGTCTGATCATCTTGAGCAGCAGAAACAGCAGGAGATCGAACTGTCTTCCTTGCTGCAGGGAAAAGAAGCAAAGCTGGAAGAACTGCGTGGTCAAATGATTGTTATAGATGAGTCGATCAGTGATTTGCAGAATGTATTGCTTGAAACGAGTGAAGAATTGGAAAAATTGGAAGGACGCAAAGAAGTTTTAAAGGAAAGAAAAAAAAACGCAGTGCAGAATAAAGAACAGCTGCAAAAGAATATTGCGGAATTAACGCTCAAGACAGAGACCTTACAGGCACAAAAAAGCGGTCTGGAACAGCAGGCTAGTTTGCTACAAGTGGAAACACAGAAGCTGAAACAGCTTTTGAAGGAGAAACAGTCCCGGCTTACGCTGTTAAGTGAAGATATTGAACAACTCATTGATGATTTAAAGAGCGAGTATATTGATGTGTTGAATGAACAGGCAGCTGCCAAGAATGAACTCACCAACCTCGATCAGCAATTAAGCGGACAGGAAGCGCGCAGCAAGAGACTTGAGGGAGAAAATGCGAAATATGTAGCGGACCGCTGTGAGATTCAAGGCAGGAAAGCGAAGATTGAACAGTCTCTTTTGGAGGTTCAGAAGAAACTAGAAGAGCAGGTCCATATATTTAGAGATTCTCAGTCCCGGTATGAAACGTTAAAGGGCAAATATGAAAAACAAGAATCAACACTATATCAAGCATATCAATATTTGCAAAAAACGAAATCACGGAAAGAAATGCTTGAAGAGATGGAAGAAGGCTTTGCCGGTTTTTTCACCGGTGTAAAGGAAGTACTGAAGGCGCGGGGCAGCAGGCTTCAGGGCATTGAAGGCGCGATTGCGGAATTAATCAGCGTCCCCAAAGAATATGAAATAGCTATTGAAACCGCTCTGGGAGGCAGTATGCAGCATATTGTTGTACGTACGGAGCAGGTTGCCCGAGATACGATTCAATACATCAAACAAAACCATTTTGGGCGGGCTACCTTCCTGCCTCTGAATGTCATAAAAGGAAAGACACTGTCGCTTAGTCAAAAACAGTTAATTGAAAACCATCCGTCTTTTGCCGGAGTAGCGGCAGAATTAATTTCATATGATTCGCTCTACGGGGAGATTATGAAAAATTTACTGGGCACCGTTCTGATTGCAAAGGATTTAAAGGGTGCCGGAGAAATGGCGCGACTTCTCGGCTACCGTTGCCGCATTGTGACACTGGATGGAGACGTTGTCAATGCGGGGGGCTCAATGACTGGCGGAGCGGTCAAACAAAATTCCGCTTCGCTCTTATCGCGGAAAAGCGAACTCGATGAGTTAAAGGAAAAACTTGCCGTGATGGAAGACAAAACAGCCTCCATCGAAGGGGAAGTAAAACAATTAAAGCAGGCTGTTCTGGAAAAAGAACAGGAACTGGGGCATCTTCGCAAAAACGGTGAAGCACTCCGACTTCGCGAGCAGGCAATAAAAGGAGATTTACGGGAAATTGAGGTTCAATTAAAGAATATTAATGAACGCTTGTCTCTGTATGACTTGAATCAACATGAGTTTTTATCGGAAAAGGCTGCGATTGTAGAACGTAAAGACGGGCTGCATGACCGCTTGAATGAATACCAGGAAAAAATTACACAGCTGGAAAAGCAAATACAGCAGTTAAATGAACAAAAAAACACCCAGATTTTATCAAAAGATACGTTGCTGGGGGAAATCAGTGAATTAAAGGCAGTTATAGCTGCAAAAAATGAGCAGATTAATCATGTACAGGAACGTCTGCTGTTTGCAGAAAATGAGTTAAAAGAAAGTGAGATGAAACTGCACGAATATCAGGAAGATCTGCAGCTGCTTATGTCCGATATGACTGACAGTTCCTCCGGTGAAGAGCATTTAGAGCAGGCGGTAAAAGAAAAGCAACGGGATAAAACCGAAACTTTACATTTGATTTCCAGCAGGAGAGAAGAACGGCTTAACCTGCAAAATTCCTTCGAGGATCTAACACTGGAGACAAAGGAATTAAGACGGCAGCATAAAGGGATGACCAGCATCTTGCAGGATGAGGAAGTACAGCTTAACCGTCTTGATGTGGAATTGGATAACAAACTGGCTCATTTAAGAGAAGAATATCTTCTGTCCTTCGAAGCGGCAAAAGAAGATTATCCGTTAACCATGTCGATTGAGGAGGCACGAAAAAAGTTAAAGCTTATCAAGCTTGCTCTCGATGAGTTGGGAACGGTGAACCTAGGAGCAATCGATGAATATGAACGTGTGTCGGAACGCTATGAGTTTTTACTTGAGCAAAAAACAGACCTTCAGGAAGCGAAGGATACATTATTCCAGGTGATTGACGAGATGGATGATGAAATGAAAAGGCGTTTTCAGGAGACATTTGAGGGGATTCGTTTTCATTTCGAATCTGTTTTCCAAGAATTGTTCGGCGGTGGCAGAGCTGATTTATGTTTAACCATTCCGGAAAATTTATTGACAACTGGGGTAGAGATCGTCGCTCAGCCTCCCGGAAAAAAACTGCAGAATCTTGGTTTGTTATCAGGTGGCGAACGGGCATTGACAGCAATTGCCTTGTTATTTTCTATCTTAAAGGTCCGCCCGGTTCCATTTTGCATTTTAGATGAAGTGGAGGCTGCGCTTGATGAAGCGAATGTATACCGGTTTAGTCAATATTTAAAAAGATACAATAGCGAATCACAATTTATTGTCATTACACATCGGAAAGGTACGATGGAGGAGGCCGATGTCCTGTACGGGGTAACGATGCAGGAATCTGGCGTATCGAAGCTCGTCTCAGTCCGCCTTGAAGCAACCGGTGAATTTGTCAATAACAGCTAATAAGAATAAATGACAAGGAAGTGAAAAAATGAGTTTTTTTAAAAAATTAAAAGAGAAAATAACGAAGCAGACAGACAATGTAACAGAAAAGTTTAAAGAAGGTTTATCAAAAACGAGGAATAGCTTTACATCAAGGGTAAATGAGCTTGTGTCCCGTTACCGCAAAATCGATGAAGAATTTTTCGAGGAATTGGAGGAAATCCTAATTCAGGCGGATGTTGGTTTTGAAACGGTGATGACATTAATTGAAGAGCTGAAAATGGAAGTTAAACGGAGAAATATCCAGGATCCGGCTGAGGTGCAGAGCGTGATTTCTGAAAAGCTGATCGAAATATATGAAGGAGAGGAAGAACAGACAGCCGGCTTAAAGATAGAAGAAAATGGCTTGACCGTGATTTTATTTGTTGGTGTCAACGGCGTTGGAAAGACGACTACAATTGGAAAACTGGCCTATCAATTCAAATCTGAAGGTAAAAAGGTGTTAATGGCAGCCGGAGATACCTTTAGAGCAGGTGCGATTGAACAGTTGGAGGTTTGGGGAGAGCGTGTCGGTGTCGACGTAATTAAACAAGCTGCGGGTTCAGATCCGGCGGCAGTTATGTTTGATGCAATCCAGGCGGCTAAATCGCGAAAAGCGGACATTCTTTTATGCGATACTGCAGGACGTCTGCAAAATAAAGTCAATCTAATGAAAGAACTGGAAAAGGTAAAACGGGTCATTGAAAGAGAGATTCCAGGTGCTCCTCATGAAGTGCTGCTAGTGCTTGATGCGACAACCGGACAAAATGCAATGATTCAGGCTAAAACATTTAAGGAAGCGACAGATGTCAGCGGAATTGTGTTAACGAAGCTTGATGGAACCGCAAAAGGAGGGATTGTCCTCGCTATTCGAAACGAATTGCATATTCCGGTTAAATTTGTCGGGCTGGGAGAAAAAATGGATGATCTGCAATCCTTTGATGCAGAAAAATATGTATATGGTTTATTTGCTGATATGGTTGAAACAGAAGAATAAGGGAAACATAGCGTGGGCTGACAGATTGTCAGCCTTCTTTTTTTATTTCTTTAAGTAAAAAAATGGCATTTTTAGATAGAAGTTACTTTTTTTCTTTTTTTAACTAAAAGAATGTAGGGAAATTGAAGTTTGACTCGTCTATATATTGAAGAAAAACTATAGTATATTTTTTAGACATTTAGAGGGGGGAGTTGAAAGATGCAAAGGCACGTAAGAAGTATCATCGTTTTCTTTGTATTGCTTTTTGTTATGTCATTTAATGCCATGCCTGTATTCGCTGAATCAAGCGGGCTTAAGGTGACAACGGAGGTAGGGATCGATGGGAAAGTAAAGCGAAGCAAAGGATTTCCACTGAAAATAACGATTGAAAACAGCGGGGCATCATTTAAAGGAGATCTCCTGATTGATTACTATCCTTCCTATAATTCAGGGGGGGCACTGGCAGTTCCGATCGAACTTCCTGAAAAAAGTACAAAATCCTTCATTGTTTCAATTCCGGGAATGTCGGAAGATCATCCCGCGCAGCATCAAAATCAGACTGGCATTCACTTGTTTCGGGGAGATTGGAAGGATGGAAATAAAGTCAGTTTCAAGGGAGATAAGGTGTTAAAGCTGAAGTACATCGAGTATGACCGTCCGATTATCGGTACTTTAAGCGAAAATATCGATCGATTAAGAGAATTAAAATCTCTTTCTTCATTAAACGGTGATTCCATTGAATTACTTGAGCTTGAGAGTGAGCGGTTGCCTAAGCAGGCACTCGGACTTGAAATGCTTGATTATCTACTGGTTGATGAATTCGCGCTGGCCAAGCTAGATAAACAGCAACAGGAAGCGATTAAAACATGGGTGGCTGGCGGAGGCTTTCTCATTGCCGGAGGTGCACCGGATATGAGCCAGTCATTCGGTACGCTCAATGAATTATTGCCGGTGCAAATGAACGGAGAAACGCAGGTCAATTCGGGTTTTCTCAAGAATGGAAAAAGGGAGGACCCACTATTCGATAAATTAACAGTTTTTACCGGAAGTATAGCAAAGGAAGCGGAAGTTCTAGCCGCAAGCGGAGAAACGTCGGTTGTGGTGAAAAAAAACTATGGGATGGGAGCGGTGGTGCAACCGGGATTTTCCCTTGGTGATGAACCGCTATCTTCTTGGAACGGCTATGCTGACTGGTTTAATGAGGTGCTGATACAAGCTGCCGGAAAACCGTCTAACTCTGCCACTCCGTACGGGCAAGATATTTATAGTCCCCTTTACTATGAGTTCGCAGAAATAAATGAATATTTCCCTACATCCCAGTTTTCTATTCAGCGGCTCATTGGGTTACTGGCAGGTTATTTTATCATCCTTGTGCCCGTTCTGTACTTTATTTTGAAAAGATTGGATAAACGAGAGCATGCATGGTGGATTATTCCGACAATTAGTATAATCATGTCGGCTGCTATATTTGGAATCGGGGCTAAAGATAGGATTAAGAATCCACAACTGAATCAAATGGGTGTATTTGTCAATGGACAAGGATTCTTAACGGGTTATCAGGCAGCAACGCTGCTTTCCAATACAAGCGGTACTTATTCCCTTTCGATGCCAAAGGATCAATTTAAGGCTGTACCAAGTACTGATTCAACAACGGGGATCTCTTCTGTCGAAGGAGTTTTTGAGGAAACACGGAAGGGATACGATGTAGTATACAAGAATGTAGAATACTGGTCATCTAGAACTCTCTATGGAGAGGCAAAAATAAAGGCGGCGGGACACTTTCAAACAGAGCTGAGTGTCGATAACAACGTGCTGAAAGGGACGATTCAAAACAATTATCCATATGACTTCAACGATATTTTGATTTGGACCGGCAAGGAAAAGCACAGCCTTGGACCACTAAAAAAGGGCGAGGTCATGCAAGTGAATCAGAAAGTCAAACAAAGTATCCTTTCACCACCATACAATATGCCGATGCAGGGATATCCCATGCCTAACGGACAATCTGATCTAAAGAAGCTGAAGCAGGAAAGATTGGAAAATGCAGTAGGTAACTTTTTATTTGATAAAGTGAGTGCGGAAAATTTGCCCGTTCTTGCCGGTTTGACGAATGATCAGGTCCTTTCACTCGATATAACAGGCGAAAAAGAAAAGAAACATCATTCTAATCTTATCATTGAACCCTTTAAGGCTGAAGGAGATCTGACCGGGCAATTTACCCTGACACAAGATGGATTGGCAAGCAGCTTTAATGTTATAAACGGACGTATTCTGGAAAAGTCACCTGCTGTAAATGAAATATTACTTGAAGACGGACAATATGAATATGTATTGAATTTTCCAAAAGCTGTTGCTGATCATTCTATCCTCCTGGATGAAATACAAATTCGGACAAGGGACAGTCAGGCTAATTTTGAATTGTATAATTATCAAAAGGGAGAATATGTCTCGATTGAGCAGACCACCTTTAAACGAACAGCGGATGAACATGCTGGGGAATTTTTGGGGGAAAATGGAAAGATGATGCTGAGAATTACTAAACATACAAACGGGGATCCGTATGTCATTTTGCCGGATATTAAAATAAAAGGGGAGGTCCTGCCATGATTGACATACAGAAATTAACCAAAAGGTACGGGAAGTTTACAGCGCTGGATTCACTGAATCTGCATATCGATCAAGGAACTGTCTTTGGCTTTGTTGGACAGAATGGTGCAGGAAAATCGACCACATTCTCCATTCTCGCGACTTTACTGGCTCCTACATCAGGTACTGCTTTTATAAACGGTTTTAATATTTCAGAGGAACCGAAAAGGGTGCGTAGGCAAATTGGGTATATGCCGGATTTTTTTGGGGTATATGATCAATTACGAGCCGTGGAGTATTTGGATTTTTACGGAGCGTCCTACGGCATTCCGGCAAAGGAAAGGGAAAAAATGATTCCTCAGCTCTTGGAGTTAGTCAATTTATCTCATAAAAGAGATGAATATGTCGATGTGCTTTCCAGAGGAATGAAGCAACGGTTATGTCTTGCCCGCTGCCTAATCCATGATCCCGAGGTACTGATACTTGATGAGCCAGCGTCCGGTTTAGATCCAAGGGCACGGGTAGAAATGAGGGAAATATTAAAAGAGCTGAAAACAATGGGAAAGACCATTTTGATTTCATCTCATATTTTGCCTGAGCTTTCGGAAATGTGCGATTCAATAGGGATCATTGATGGGGGAAGGCTTGTGGCGGAAGGTTCTGTTTCGGAAATACAGGAACGGCTAAGGGGTGAAAAGCTTATTACGGTAAAGAGCTATCAGGACGTGGAAAAATGTTCAGCCTTTTTTGAGGATGATCCGAAAGTCATCGATGTAAAGATCCTGGAGGACAGAAGCACCCTGCAATTTATTTATAAAGGCTCGGATGAAGAACAAAGATTGCTGCTGAAGAAAGCGATGCTTCAAGATTTGCCTGTTATTAGCTTTATGGAAGTAGAGACCAATTTAGAGGATCTGTTTATGGAGATTACAAAGGAGGTTGAACAGCCATGAAAAACCTGATGATTAATCCGGTCCTTAATAAAGAGTTCATGCTTCGCTTCCGTTCCGGTAAAAGCTTTCTGGGTCTATTATTTTACCTGTTGGCGCTTGCACTGATTATCGTTGGATTTATTTTTATCCAGTCGATGTCAAGCATGCAGGGGTTTTTTAAACCAAATCAGAGCCGGGACTTATTCATTATGTTGTCCTTCATGCAGCTGGCGTTAATTCTGTTTATTACTCCGGGTCTAACAGCAGGCGTTATCAGCAGTGAACGAGAAAGGCAGACGTTAAACATTTTGTTAACCACGACACAGTCTTCAACCAGCATTATAATGAGTAAGTTGATATCGTCTATTTCCTATTTATTGCTCTTGATTATTGCCAGTTTGCCGTTGTACAGTATCGTTTTTTTATACGGCGGGATTTCCCCGGGTCAGGTATTAATGAATGTCGGTTTATGCGTATTTACGCTCATCGTATACGGTACGCTCGGAGTGCTTTTTTCTACTCTCATCCGAAAGACTATTGTCGCTATCGTTACCACATATGGTGTTACCTTGTTTCTTGTCGGTGGGACCGCGTTTATTACTTTTATCTTACTATCATATACACAGGGATTTGCCGGGATCGCTCCATCAGCAACAGTTAATCCCGCACCATATTTTACTGCGATGCTGAATCCTCCTATTATTCTTTTCAGTTTGCTGCAGCCGGATTCTTTGGAGGAATTGACTAGAATAACAGGGATAGAATTCCCGTTGTGGGGAGGATTTATCATTTCTTATACGATTCTCTTTTTGCTGGCGCTATTATGGAGCATTAAAAAGCTTCGACCAAATATGAAGGGATAAAGGGGACGGACAATGAAAGAGAACAGCCCATATCTATCATTATTAAAACCAGTTAGGAGACAGCTAAGAATGGGTGTTTTCATCCAAGAGGCACAATTATTTCTGGCTCTGTATGGTGCATGGCTGATTTGTCTCTTCCTTTTATCACATTTGTTCGTTATTCCGTTTATTTTTCGTTATTGTATTCTTGGAGCAGTTGTCCTTTTAGGATATTTGCTCCTGCGGGTTTGGAAAAAATGGCCGGGATATCAAGCAGCTGCCGTACTCTATAACGATTTTGTTGAGGATGACCGAGTCATTACGGCTTATTCGTTCTTCAGCAAAGGAGGCATCGTAGAAACGTTACAGATGCAGGATGCGGTGAAGCATATGAAAAACAAGCAGCAGAAGATACTGCACAGAAAGAAAAATCTTCTGAAAAAAAGGCTTCTTTATATAAGTGCTACATTATTTTCAGGGGCCTTTCTGCTTTTCATTATGCCAAATGAGAATAGTGATTTAGTCAAAAAGAAGGAAGAAGACATTCAGCTTGTGAGCAAAACAGAAAAAGAGTTAAAAGAAAAGATTAAAAAAGAACCGAATGAGGCGGTTAAAAAGAAGCTGAAGGAAGCAAAGGAAAAAGTCGCTCAAAGTGAGTCAGCTGAGCAGGCACTAGAAGAATTGGCAAAACAAGCAAAGAAGCTTGAATTAAAGGAATTGAAGGAAAAAGAAAAACAGGAGCTTTTGCAAAACTGGCAGGATACATTGAAAAAATCCGATTTGAATCAATTGGCTGCCAAATTAAATCAGATGGATTTAGCAAAGATCGAGAAGGAATTAGTCAAGCTGAATAAACAATGGGAGAAGCTCTCTGAAAAGCAAAAAATCGCCCTTCAGTCCTACACGCAGCAGGAGAAGCAACTATCTGATAAGGAGCTTGAGGAAATGGTGCAGAAGATTGAAGAAGCCCTCCAGTCTAAAGACACATTGGAGCAGCTGGCAGATGCGAAAGGAGTGCTGCAAAGCAGCGGACAAGCTTTGCAATCACAATTAACCGCAAACGGAGCTCCGCCTTCAAAGCAGGCGTTTTCCCCCGGGAATAGCAGCCAAAATTCCGGCTCAGGGACAAGCAACAGCGAAAATAAACAAGGAAATAAATCAGGAAACTCAGCCTCAACTCAAGGAAATGCTTCGGGAGGTGCTGGTAATAGCGCGGGCAGCGGCACAGGAAACAGTAGCGGAGCAGGTGGGAGCGGCACAGGAAACAATAGCGGAGCAGGAGGTTCAGGCAGTGGAGCAAGTCTTGGACAGGGAGCGAGGGAGTTTTTGTCGATTCCAGAAGAGGTTGAGGGTAAAGAACATCGCGAACTTGACGAAGGACAATTGGGAGCAGGTCAGGCACTCAGTCAAACTGAAGGCAGCGGTCCTGTCATAAAGGGAACGATTCGTCCTTATGAAGAGGTGTATGGCGAATATGAGCAATCTTACAGGGAAAGCGCAGAACGATATCAGCTGCCGGCTAATTTAGAGAATATTGTTCAGAATTATTTTACGAATATAGATCCAGATGGGGAGTGACGACATGGAGGAATGGAAGACACAGGATGCTGAAAAGCAGTTTCAACAGGCAGCTACATTAATGAACAGAGTGAAGGAGGAGATCTCCTCCTTCATTGTCGGACAAGCTGAGGTTATTAATGGTGTGCTTTGGAGTATCTTATCCGGCGGGCATGTTTTGCTGGAGGGGCTGCCTGGGCTGGGAAAAACGATGCTGATTCGAACCATTGCAGAGTGTTTAGATTTGAGTTTTTCCCGTATCCAGTTTACACCGGATTTAATGCCATCCGATATAACTGGAACGATGCTGCTTCAGCCTGATCAGGAAGGCAGACAGGCTTTTGTGTTTCATAAAGGTCCTTTATTTTCCAATATTATTCTTGCTGATGAAATTAATCGGGCTACACCAAAAACACAGAGTGCATTATTGGAAGCGATGGGAGAGAAAACAGTAACAGTTATGGGAGAAACGAAACAAATGAAGAAGCCTTTTTTTGTTTTAGCCACCCAAAATCCCATCGATATGGAAGGAACCTATCCATTGCCGGAGGCACAAATGGACCGTTTTTTATGTAAGATTCTTGTTCAATACCCTTCCCGGGAAGAATTAAAGGAAATTGTCCATCGTACAACCGGAAGGTCAGCGGTTCAATTATCCAAGACTGCTTCAAAGGAAGAGTTGATGGCATTGCAGGAACTGGCAAAGGGAATACTTGTTTCGGAAGAACTGCTTGATACAGCGGTCAGGCTCATTTCTGCGACGCATCCCGATGCAGAGGAAGCTCCTGAATCCGTTCAAAAATATGTTCAGTATGGCAGCGGGCCAAGGGGACTGCAAAGTCTAATCAATATGGCTAAGGCACGTGCACTCTGCCAAGGACGATATCATGTTTCAACGGGGGATCTAAAACAGACCGCCATTCCTGTTTTACGCCATCGCATCTTGCTTAATTTTGAAGGAGAAGCAGGCGGGATAACGGTTGATTCAATTATTACTGATATCCTTCAAGCTGTCAGCGGACGTGTTGTAAGGAGTCAGCGATGAGTGCTCCTGAGCGTCTTCTTGGCAAACTACAGCGACAAAAATTACTTGTCAAGAGCCGGAGAAGAGGGATGCAGAAAGGCATCAGAAAAGCGAATACTTTTGGTTCCTCTCTGGAGTTCTCGGATTTTCGCCTCTATCAGCCGGGAGATGATGTGAGACAGATTGATTGGAATATTTATGGACGGACACAGAAGCATTATATCAAACGTTTTCTTGATGAACAGGATATCACGGTTTCCCTTTATCTGGACTGTACCTCCTCAATGCGTGTCCTGCCAAGCAAATGGACACTGGCAAAGCAGCTGGCTGCTTACTTTAGCTTTATTGTGTTGAACAGCGGAGATAGACTATTTTTCTTCCCTGTATCAAACACAATGCTGCAGCCAGTTAGAAGGAAGGGAGCTTTATACGCAAAGTCAATCTTTCATCAAATAGTAAAGCTTGAAGATACAACGAAAACGATGGATTTTACAGAAAATATGGCCACTCTGCTGGTAAAAAACAGCCAGCTGGCTATCTTGATTAGTGATGGGCTGGAGCCGCTAGACAGACTAGAAGCCTTGCTTCATAAGCTGCAGTCATTAAAGCAGGAAATTTGGTTCTTTCAGGTATTAAGCGAGGAAGAACTTCATCCTCATTTTTCTGAGGATATGAGATTCATTGACAGTGAGACAGAAACGGCTGTAAATGTTAGTCTGAATCAGAATGTGAAGGTGTTGTACGTGGAAAGGGTCAAACAGCACGTTCAGCAGTTGGAGAATCTTTGCCACCGTCATGGAGGACAATATATCCTGGTGTCGGAAAACAGAGATTTACAAACGGTTTTATTACATGATATGCAGGCAAAAGGATTAATGAGGTGAGCCGATGATCCATTTTATGAATCCGCTTTTCTTCCTTTTGGCTTTGTTTATTGCCGCTGTTGTATTCTTCTATTTTTTCCGCAAACAGTATAAGGAAAACGTTATCCCTTCCAATCTGTTGTGGCAGGAAGTAATGAATGAGTGGCAGGCCTCTCCTTTTTTAAAAAAATTGCAGCAAAATTTATTATTTTGGCTACAAATTCTTGTGCTTCTATTGTTAATGCTAGCGCTTGTGCACCCGATTTGGTATGAGGAGAGGCTGAAGGGTGAGCATATTGTCTTTATTGTAGATACATCCGCTACTATGTCTGCAACGGATGGAGAGCAGTCTCGTTTTGAAGAGGCGAAGAAAGAGATGAGGGAGCTCGCCAAAACATTGAAGGGACAAGAGTTCACGTTGATTGAGGCAGGGCAAAAATCCGAAATACGGTTGAGCCGCGAAGATAATAAAAGGACTGTATTACAAGGGATTGATGCACTGGAGCTGTCCTATGGCCATGAAAATATGGAGCAGGTATTTAATCTGGCTGAATCCGTAGCAACGCAGGATGAAACATCCATTTATGTCTTTTCAGATCATGTAACAAAGGATATGTTGAACGATCAGGATCGGTATGTCGAGGTACATAATTTTGGCAAGAAGCTTGGGAATGTGTCGCTCACATCATTTGGTGTAGGAAATGTAAATGGGAAAATTAACGGTGTTGCCGTTATTGATAATCAGTCATCTGCGGCAAAAAAAGTGACGCTAACCATTTCAGGTAACGAGAAATCTTTATACACAAAAGAGATCCTGCTCAAGGATAAGAGCTCATTTGTCCTGACGGTGCCGGAGCTCCCTCGATCCCCTTATTATGAGGCAGCTATTGCTATAGAAGACGGCTATACAGCGGATAACAAAATAACAGCTGTTTACACCGACCCTTCTCCGTCCATATATGTTGCGGGAGAAGTCAATCCTTTTGTCATAAAAGGTTTTGAAACCATTGGTGTAGACCTTTTGCAAGGCAAAGCAGATTCTAGAATCGATGAAAATGCAATAGTCATCATGGAAGGAAGCGAACTGAAGAGTCTGCCTGACAGACCCGTTATATTATTCAATCTTAATGAGAAGATCAAGCTTGCGGAACAGCCGTCAAATACAGAAGATCCGCTACTCGAATATGTGCATGCGGAGGATATGTATATCCAATATCGGAGTAGTGAGCTCGGAGGCAGCGGGTTGGATACCATTTTGACAAGCGGAAATCATCCGCTGATTCAAAAAGGAATATATAACGGTCAGCCTCTGATTGTCATGAATTTTTCACTGTCTGACAGTGATTGGCCGCTTCATCCTGATTTTCCCATCTTTTTATACAATAGCTATCAATGGCTCGCACATCAGACCGGGTTTCTCGGGTATTTTAATCCGGGGGAGGAGAAGTGGCTGAATGCATACAGCCGTGGTACGTCTCTGGAAATCTATGATAATCAGGATGAAAACCTATTTTCCATTGATCCGGAAAAGGAAGCCATGAAGGCACCTGTACAGCCGGGCACCTATCAGGCTGTTGCAGATGAAGAAATCTATTATTTTTCCGTACTGCTCGATGACAGGGAGAAGCGGCCGGAAGCAGCTGCATCGTTTACGTTAAATGAACAAAAAGGCGGAGAAAAGAGCGCAGGCAAACAGCCTAATGAATCACTGATCCTTACATTTTCCCTGATCGCCTTTTTGTTGATGATGATCGAATGGGAGGTGTACCGCCGTGGGTTTAGAGCTTAAATATCCCTTTATGCTGCTCTGGCTGCTTCCAGCAGGATTCGTTATCTATTTATATGTCAAACAAGTAATTTCAGCAAAAAAATCTACCATGGAAATAAGACTGACTGCATATTTGCGGGGAATCATATTCCTTCTGCTGATTTTTGCTTTAACTGTGCCGCAAATACGGCTGCCTGTTAAAGGGGATACAGTCATCTTCTTAATTGACCGTTCGGCCAGTGTTCAGGGATCTGAACAAAGGATTCTCGACTGGATTGAAAAAAGCATGTCACAAAAAGAAGCAGAGGACTCCTATGCCATCGTTTCATTCGGCAAAAATACAGCTGTTGAGCAGGCGTTGGACATGACAGATGAACCGATTATTGATTTTCAAGCTAAAGTGGATCGAAGCGAAACAGATCTAGAAGGGGCGCTTACCTTTGCTTCTTCACTTATTCCGAATAAATCTGCGGGACGCATCGTTTTGTTTACAGATGGAAATGAAACAACAGGTTCAGCAGACGAGGCAATAAAATTGTTGAAAAATCGGCAGATTCAGCTTGATACAGTCGCTTTGGAGCAGCCGAATATCGAGGATATGGCATTAACGGAAATGACGGTGCCTCCTTTATTATTTGAAGGAGAAAATGCCTCTATTTCTCTTGCAGTTAACAGTACAGCGGCAAAACAGGCAACGATCCGGATATCAGCTAATAATCAGGAAATATTAAAGGAACAGATTGCGGTGAAAGAAGGAGCTAATGTCTTTGATTTTTCCGATATTGTAAATCAACAAGGACTGCAGGTGTATAAAGCGGAAATTATTACGGAACAGGATCGATTTTTGGAAAATAACGTGTTGTATGCCGTTTCTAACGTGAAAGGAATTCCTAAAGTGCTAGTAGTTGAGAGCGGGGAAACTGAAGGCATTGCGTCTGTATTGCGGCAATCAGGTTATACTGCTGAATCACTGTCTCCGGAGAAGCTTCCTACTTCATTATCCGGTTATCTAGCCTATCAGTCTATCATTTTTAATAATGTACCAGCCACCGTTATCAGCGAGAAGCAAATGAATTTAATCCGGCAAGCGGTAAAAGAATTCGGAACAGGATTTATTATGGCAGGCGGGGAGGAAAGTTTTGGACTAGGCGGTTATTTTAAAACACCTATTGAAAAAATATTGCCCGTTGATATGGACATTAAAGGGAAAAATGAAATGCCGTCACTGGGACTGGTGATCGTCCTCGACCGTTCGGGAAGTATGGCAGGGAATAAATTATCATTGGCTAAAGAGGCGGCAGCCCGTTCCGTTTCCCTGCTCCGCGATGAAGATACTCTTGGTTTTATAGCCTTTGACGATAGGCCATGGGAAATTGTAAAGACTGCTCCGCTTAAGAATAAAGAAAAAGTAATGGAAAAAATCCGCTCGATTTCTCCGGGTGGAGGAACCGAGATTTATTCTTCCTTAGAAAGGGCTTACGAGGAGCTTCAAGAGCAAAAACTGCAGCGAAAACATATTATTTTGCTGACAGACGGGCAGTCTGCCATGAATCATGATTATGACCTCCTTGTGGAAGAAGGAAAGGAAGGGAATATTACTTTGTCTACCGTCGCACTTGGAAGTGATGCGGACCACACTCTACTTGAAGAATTAGCAGAAAACGGAGGCGGCAGATATTATGATGTGACTGATTCCTCTGTAATCCCGAGTATTTTATCGCGGGAAACGGTAATGGCTGCAAGAACCTACATTGAAGATAACCCGTTTTATCCAGGAATTCAGCCGGATTCAGACTGGCTGCCATTGTTTCAGGAAGGCGTGCCCCAGATGAATGCCTATGTTGCAACAACACCAAAATCCAGGGCAAGTGTATCTATTGTAAGCGAAAAGGAAGATCCTGTTCTAGCGGAATGGCAGTATGGAATGGGTTATACAGCTGCTTTTACCTCGGATTTTTCAGGAAAATGGTCGGGCGACTGGGCGGCTTGGCCAAAGTGGCCTCAATTCCTTAATCAAATGGTAAGTAGAACGTTGCCAAAATATGACAGTACCCCTTATAACCTGTCATTGAGCAAGCAGGATGGCAATACCATTCTTTCTTTAACTTCATCGGGTGAGAACACGTTTCCGCTTCATGTAACGCTTGTCAATAATGCAGGGGAAAGGATTGAAACCAATACAAAGATTATATCGCCTGGTCGGTATGAGGCTGATATCCCCGATGAAACAGGAATGTACTTCATTTCGGTTAATGAAACAACGGAAACAGGAGAGACGAAAAACTATCAGACGGGTTTTACCGTCCCATATTCGAGTGAATATGTTATAAGTGGACGGAATATGGAAAAAATCACGGAATTGTCAGATAGCGGCAATGGAAAGGTTTTAAAAAGTGAAAAAGAAGCCTTTCGTCCGCTTTCCTACTCCGCCAGCGATAAGCAATCGATCAGTCAATGGCTTATCCTTGCTGCCTTTTTAATATTTTTTAGCGAAATTGCGCTACGCCGCTTCGGCTTGAAAAGACTGGCTTATGTCCGGTGGTTCAAAGGCAAGAATATTACGGAAACAAACAATGCCGAACCTGCTGTTGAAAAAATGATTAAGAAAGAAAAAGGAAAAATGAGGTCTGAAAGAAGATTGGCACAGCCTGAAGGAATGAAACAAATCAAGCAAAGAGATAGAAAAGCAGGCATGCCAGAGTTCAAAGCTGAAAAAACAGGGCAAAAGCCAATGCGCAAAGAAACAACCATCTCACAGAAGGAAAAAGAAGAAAGAATGAGGCGTCTCCTTGAAGCTAAAAATAGAAAAAACAAATAATCAATAAGAATTTGGCACCTGTTTAAGGTGTCCTTTTTATCCTCATTCCGTCCCCCGTCCAGTTGGCTGAAAATCCTGTTGTAAAGGGATTTTCTTGACATCTATTCCATATGTGTGTAGACTGTTTCTTGTAAAGGCTTTTCACTTAACATCGGGGAAGGGACTGGCGAAGGATGCTTGATAAAACAACGAGAATGAATTTTTTGTATGACTTTTACCAATCGTTGTTAACGCCAAAACAGCGCAGCTATATGGCGCTGTACTATCTGGATGACTTTTCCCTGGGCGAAATTGCAGAAGAATACAATGTTAGCCGTCAGGCTGTGTACGATAACATTAAACGGACCGAGGCAATGCTCGAAGAATATGAGGAAAAGCTATTATTATTTGACAAATTTCAAAAGCGGAGCAAGCTGATTAAGGAAATGCAAGAAATGCTGAAGGAAGGTGCTCCTTCACAGCAAACGCTGTTAGACATGGCTGTTGAGCTTGAGAAATTAGATTAGGAGGCTGGTCTGCATGGCATTTGAAGGTTTGGCCGACCGACTGCAAAATACGATTCAAAAGATTCGCGGCAAAGGAAAAGTATCAGAAGCAGACGTTAAAGAAATGATGCGTGAAGTGCGGCTGGCTCTTTTAGAAGCAGACGTTAACTTCAAAGTGGTAAAGGATTTTGTTAAAAAGGTAAGCGAACGCTCTGTCGGGCAGGAAGTTATGAAAAGCTTAACCCCCGGACAGCAGGTCATTAAGGTAGTTAAGGAAGAGTTAACAGAGCTGATGGGCGGAGAGCAAAGCAAAATTGCTGTTTCAAACCGGCCTCCTACAGTCATCATGATGGTGGGACTGCAAGGGGCAGGGAAAACAACGACCACTGGTAAGTTGGCTAATCTGCTGCGAAAGAAGCATAACCGGAATCCATTGCTTGTAGCAGCAGACATTTATCGTCCTGCAGCAATTAAACAGCTTGAGACGCTTGGAAAACAGTTAGACATGCCTGTTTTCTCTCTTGGAGATCAGGTTAGTCCTGTGGAAATCGCCAGACAGGCGATTGAAAAGGCGAAAGAAGATCATCAAGATTATGTGCTGATCGATACTGCCGGGCGGCTTCATGTTGATGAAGCATTGATGGATGAACTCAAGCAGATAAAAGAATTAACAAAGCCGGATGAAATATTTCTTGTCGTGGATGCTATGACCGGGCAGGACGCTGTAAATGTTGCTTCCAGCTTTAATGAACAGCTTGGTTTAACCGGGGTTGTGTTAACAAAATTAGATGGCGATACTCGGGGGGGAGCAGCCTTATCGATTCGTTCTGTAACGAATATGCCGATTAAATTTGTCGGACTCGGAGAAAAGATGGATGCTCTCGAACCGTTTCACCCCGAAAGAATGGCATCTAGAATCCTTGGCATGGGTGATGTCCTGACCTTAATTGAAAAGGCACAGGCAAATGTGGATGAAGAAAAGGCGAAGGAATTGGAACAAAAAATGCGCTCCGCTTCTTTCACATTCGATGATTTTCTTGAACAGCTCGGACAAGTCCGTAATATGGGTCCTCTTGATGAACTGCTAAAAATGATGCCTGGAGCTAACAAGATCAAGGGATTGGATAATCTGCAAATTGATGATAAACAGATTTCTCATGTAGAAGCCATCATTAAGTCAATGACAAAAGAAGAAAAGCTGCATCCGGAGATGATTAATGCCAGCCGGAGAAAGCGGATTGCAAAAGGAAGCGGTACATCGGTTCAAGAGGTTAATCGCCTGCTGAAGCAATTTGAAGATATGAAGAAAATGATGAAACAAATGGTAGGTATGCAAAAAGGAAAGAAAAAAGGCGGTTTCAAACTGCCGTTTAACCCCTTTTAACTTATTTTTTGTTTGAGAAAAATTACTATTGGGGCACTGTTTTTTGCCTGACAAGAAAAAACACTTTACAAAACATTTAACAATTGATATTATACTATCTTGTGTGAAACTATTCGGAGGTGCTATTAATTATGGCAGTAAAAATTCGTTTAAAACGTATGGGAGCAAAAAAATCTCCTTTTTATCGTATCGTTGTAGCAGATTCTCGTTCTCCTCGTGATGGACGTTCTATTGAAACAGTTGGAACTTACAATCCGGTTGCGCAGCCTGCTGAAGTAAAAATTAATGAAGAACTTGCATTACAATGGTTACAAAATGGTGCAAAACCATCTGATACGGTTCGTAACCTATTCTCTCAACAAGGAATTATGGAAAAATTCCATAACATTAAAAACGGTAAATAATCGATCTGATGAAGGATCTGATTGAAACAATTGTAAAGTCCCTCGTTGATTTTCCGGAAGATGTACAGGTGGACGTTCATGAAGAGGAAACTCGCATTACCTATCGGCTTTCCGTCAATAAGTCTGATATGGGAAAAGTGATTGGAAAGCAGGGACGCGTTGCAAAAGCGTTACGAACAGTTGTTTATGCAGCAGCAGGCTCATCACAGAAGAAGAAAACATTTCTCGAAATCAGTGAATGATCGAATAACAAGCTGAAGCTGAAACAATAGCAAAGCGCAAGTGCCTCACTCGGGCGCTTGCGCTTCCTTTTTTATCAAGAAAGTGTGTGAATCTCCTTGAACCCAATGTCTGTTTAGAGCCAATAGGTTATTAAAGTGAAATAAGCTGTTTCATCAAAGTATGATGGGAGGATCTTGAATGAAATTATTGCAGTCTGTTGTGGTAAAACAAGTATTGACAGAAAAGAGCAAAGGCGAACTCCAAGATAAATATCATACGAATAAGCTCCAATTACAAAAAGAATCCGATCAACTCCGTTTTGAGCTAAAAAAGCTGGAAAAGGAAAAAAGGTATCAGCAGCAAAGTCTTAAAAGGCAATTTGAACAGGAAATCGAACGAAGACAGGAAAAAATCAAGCTTATTGATTTTCAATTGGAGCAATTACATATGCTACCGTTAGGAAGCGAGCTAAAGGAAAAAGAAGTTCAGGCATTAGTGGATGTGCAAGTGGGTGCAAGCTGGAGCGAAATAATGAGAGGACGAACCATTGTCATTAAAGACGATATTGTGCAAGAAATACGCTAGAGGTGATGCCTAGATGGAAAAATGGTTTAATGTCGGAAAAATTGTCAATACACACGGGATTAGAGGAGAAGTACGGGTCATTTCAAAAACGGATTTCCCTGAGAAAAGGTATAAAAAAGGCAATACACTGTATTTATTTAGGGAAAATGATCCAAAGCCACTACCATTGACGATACAATCACACCGGGTTCACAAAAATTTTGATTTGCTGACCTTTGAAGGTTTTGACAATATCAATCAGGTTGAAGCATTTAAAGGAGGTCTATTAAAGGTATCGGAAAGTCAGTTAGATGAGCTTGCAAAAGATGAGTTTTACTTTTACGAGATAATCGGCTGTGCTGTGTTCACTGATAACGGGGAAGAAATAGGGAAAGTAAAAGAAATTTTAACACCTGGAGCCAATGATGTGTGGGTTGTAAAGGGAAAGGGAGGAAAAGAGCAGTATATTCCTTACATTGCTGATATCGTGAAAGAAATTGATGTAGAGGAAAAGAAAATTATCATTACTCCGATAGAGGGTTTACTGTCATGATGAAAATAGATGTACTGACCCTTTTCCCGGAGATGTTCTCGGGAGTATTCGGACATTCTATTCTGAAAAGAGCGGAAGAAACACAGGCAGCCTCTTACCAAGTCAAAAATTTTCGTGACTATGCCGATAATAAGCACCAAACTGTTGACGATTATCCATATGGCGGAGGAGCGGGAATGGTATTAAAGCCGCAACCGATTTTTGATGCGGTATCAGATCTTGTGAAGAAGTCTGAATCAGAACAACCACGAGTCATCCTGATGTGCCCTCAGGGCGAACGGTATAACCAGAGAAAGGCGGAAGAACTGGCACAAGCTGATCATTTAATTTTTATCTGCGGCCATTATGAGGGCTATGATGAAAGAATTCGGGAACATGTTGTGACAGATGAAATCTCGATTGGCGATTTTGTGTTAACTGGCGGGGAATTAGCATCCATGGTCGTGATTGATAGCGTTGTACGTCTTTTGCCGGGAGTACTCGGTAATGAACAGTCCCACATGAAGGATTCATTTAGTACAGGCCTTCTTGAGCACCCCCACTATACTCGCCCAGCGGAATTTCGGGGAATGAAGGTCCCGGATGTCCTCCTTTCTGGGAATCACCGTTTAATAGAGGAGTGGAGAGCAAAGGAATCGTTGCGCAGGACCTTTTGGAGGCGGCCTGATTTGTTAGAGGGAATCAAATTGAATGAACAGCAGGAAATATGGCTTGAGGAATTCAAAAACGAGAAGAATGGATATTGAATTTGCCGTTCATCTATGGTATGATAATTTTTGTGACTTAGACTGGTATTCCGGTTTTGTCTTATAACAATGTTCCGCTGCACCTGTCATACGGTTGTGTAAGAGCATTTAAGAGGAGTTGAAAACGATGCATAAATTAATCGAAGAAATTACAAAAGAACAACTTCGTTCAGATCTTCCTGGATTCCGTCCTGGTGATACTGTACGTGTACACGTGAAAGTTGTTGAAGGATCCCGTGAACGTATTCAGGTTTTTGAAGGTGTTGTTATTAAGCGTCGTGGTGGTGGAATCAG
>NZ_CAMLDX010000040.1 GCF_946478885.1 uncultured Bacillus sp.
TGGCGTTCTCCTTGCTTAAATACATACAATCTCGGCTGTGATAATCTCATCTGCAATCATCGGCGCCTGTGTGGAAATACGGATACGTTCCAAAGTATCTTCTTCCGGCATAGGGTGTGTTTTCAGATAATCGGCACGAATTCGCTCCGCCATGTCAAAGGCAGTCTTATCAATGATAGTGCAATGCTTCGCCAGTTTGCCAGTGAGAAGAGAAGCTCACGATACATTTGTGGCTTCTGTTCACACAGATAGTTCAGACGAAGTAATCCAAATTCCCCCAAATTCTCAATGTCGGTCTTTCCGTCAATTTCAATGTTGGGATACAGAGACCATCAATCTCAATGTATTCCAGTTCAAAGCTTGCCAAAAAGCAAATCCTCCAATAAGTTTATTTACAATTCATCGGTAATCGTTCGGCTGTATGCACCACAATTATGATTTTCGTAAACATCCTTATTGGAGTAACGCTAATAAACGAGTTTTTTCGTTTATTACTGCTGACACGTTTTTTCATGCACAATATGACAAAATTAGACAATTTATTATCATTTATATTACATTACGCTAATAAGATTTTTTTTTTGATAAAATATGATGAGATTGTCAATTTTAGATATGGAAGTGTTTTGATGAAGAGGTTGTTCGTACTTGTAGTTGTATGTCTATTTATTCCATTTAATGCAGCAAGCGCGGAAGCTGTTGTAAATGCAAAGCCGGAGATCGTTAGTGAATCGGCAATGCTTATGGATACCAAATCAGGAGCTGTATTATTTGAAAAGAATGCTGATATGAAAATGGTACCGGCCAGTTTAACGAAAATTGCAACCGCTATCTATGCAATCGAAACCGGAGATCTCAACGAGGTTGTGACAGTTAGTAAAGAAGCAACAGAAGTTGAAGGAACCCGGGTGTATCTTGTAGAAGGAGAGACGGCAACCTTAAAGCATTTAATACAAGGCATGCTTATAAATTCAGGAAACGATGCAGCAGCAGCCATTGCAATCCACTTAAATGGAAGTATTGAAAAATTTTCTGAACAATTAAATAAATACTTAAAAAAAACGATCGGAGTACAGAATACACATTTTACTAATCCTCATGGACTTTATGAGGATGACCACTACACCACAGCATATGATTTGGCGATTATCACAAATTATGCCATGAGGAATCCTGTATTTAAAGAAATCTTTGGGACGAAGGAACTCGTATGGGACGGTAAGGAATGGGATACCAAGCTAGTCACACATAATTTGCTTTTAAAAGGCGATTATCCATATGAGGGAATAACTGGCGGAAAAACAGGATTTGTTGATGTAGCGAAACAAACGTTGGCAACAACAGCTGAAAAAGGTCAAATGCAGTTAACTGCTATTGCATTAAAAGCGAATTATAAAAGAGAAATATATCAGGATACACAATTAATGTTAGACTACGGATTTCAACATTTTAAGTCCAGCATGATTTATGCCTCAACAGCCTACCATTCGGAGAATAAGCAATTTAAGGCAAAAGAGGATGTGCCGATTACTTTGCCAATGACGAATTATTTGGAAAAGGTAACGGATGATGGAATTCTCAAAATCATTGATGCAAATGGGGAGATCATTCAAACCGTGAAATTATCGGAGAAAAAAACCCCTTTGTCTGCTGATCATATGAATGAGGAGAGAATTGATAAATTGCAGGAAGAAAGCCATCCAATTGGACAAAATGCCTTGTTTGTCTTTGTTCTTTTTGCATTAAGTTCGATTGTCTATAGTGCGAAAAAATGGGGTAGCTGGATGTAAAAACACTGTGGATTTAAGGGGAAAGTTAGTTTGAATTTGGACGTTAACGGCTCTTTTATCAATAGCCAGTCCGAATAAATGCTTCTGTCGAGTGGAACCATATGGCATGGAGGTGTTACAATGGGAAAACGGAAAAAAGATCCGACTACCATAGAGTTAAATTCTTCACAGGTAGAAGGACAGGGGACGACTTCTATTGAAACCGGAACGCGCACAGCTTCATCATCACGGAAAAAAACAAAGAAAACATAAGGGAATTGTTCCAAAAACAAAGGTGCCAGGCACCACAAGTATCTAGTATTATATTGCATAAATTTGCATGAAATATAGATCAATTATGGCTGCCTGACATCTTATAGGACAAGCTCTTAATTATGCGTACATTTCAGAAATCTGCTTTTGCAGTTGAGCATTGTCTAAGTATGCATCATAGGTCATTTGCTTATCGATTATTCCTTTTGGTGTAAGTTCAATAATTCGATTGGCAATGGTTTGGATAAATTGGTGGTCATGGGATGCAAAGATTAAAGAGCCTTTAAAATTAATCAGCCCATTATTTAATGCTGTAATAGATTCAAGATCTAAATGGTTGGTTGGTTCGTCAAGCAGAAGAACATTTGCTCCGCTTAACATCATTTTTGAGAGCATGCAGCGGACCTTTTCCCCTCCTGAAAGGACACTCGCTTTTTTCAGGACTTCCTCGCCAGAAAATAACATTCTACCTAAAAATCCTCTTAAAAAGCTTTCACTGTCATCTTTTGGGGAAAACTGACGCAGCCAATCAACAAGATTTAATTCGCATTGTTCAAAGAACTGGGAATTATCCTTTGGAAAATAGGACTGAGATGTTGTAACCCCCCATTTATATGTACCGCTGTCTGCTTCCATTTCACCCGTTAATATTTTAAACAGGGTCGTTTTGGCTGTTTCATTTGTTCCGACCAATGCGATTTTGTCATCCTTATTCATAATGAAGCTTATATTGTCTAACACCTTCACGCCGTCAATAGTTTTTGATATTCCATCCACTCGCAATAAATCGTTCCCGATTTCTCTGTCTGGTGTAAAACCAACATATGGATATCTGCGAGATGAAGGGCGAATATCATCAAGAGTAATCTTTTCCAATAACTTTTTACGTGATGTTGCTTGTTTGGATTTTGAAGCGTTCGCACTGAAACGGGCAATAAAATTTTGTAGTTCTTTTATTTTTTCTTCTTTTTTCTTATTGGCATCTTGTGCCATCTTAAGTGCTAACTGGCTGGATTCATACCAAAAGTCATAATTTCCAACATAAATTTGAATCTTTCCAAAATCCAGATCAGCAATATGTGTGCATACTTTATTTAGAAAATGACGATCGTGGGAAACAACAATGACCGTGTTTTCAAAGTTGATTAAAAACTCTTCTAGCCATTGAATGGCCTTAATATCAAGATGGTTTGTGGGTTCATCCAATAAAAGTACATCCGGTTTGCCGAATAATGCCTGTGCGAGCAGCACTTTCACCTTTTCCGCAGCCGTAATATCCGCCATTTTCTTTGTGTGCAGTTCTTCCTCGATTCCAAGACCTTTAAGCAGGATAGCAGCCTCCGATTCAGCCTCCCATCCGTTTAGTTCCGCAAATTCCGCCTCCAATTCCGCAGCTTTCATTCCATCTTCATCAGTAAATTCTTCCTTCATATATATTGCATCTTTTTCCTGCATGACTTCATAAAGACGGTTATGTCCCATTATGACAACTTTGAGAACTTCTTCCCCTTCATACTCAAAATGGTTTTGTTTTAATACGGCAAGTCGTTCTCCGGGACCTATCGATACAGTGCCTGATTGCGGTTCGAGTTCACAGGATAAAATTTTTAAAAAAGTAGATTTTCCAGCTCCGTTTGCTCCAATGAGCCCATAGCAGTTACCGGGAGTGAATTTAATATTGACATCTTCAAATAATTTGCGATCTCCATAACGGAGACCGACGTTGCTGACAGTGATCATGTACTCTAATTCCTCCAAAACAATAGATGAACAGATTATACCATGTTCTATAAAGAAGGGCGAATAAATTAGAGAAGGGAGATGAAAAAGGAGGATAAAGAGCTATCTTATTTTTCGGATAATAAGACTCCTTGATATATTGAGAATTTATAGGAAGCAGGGGGGACTGTAGTTTTTTTGTTAATATTTCCGGGCTTTTGCTTTGTAATACTCCATGATGGAAAGTCATATTAATTCTATGTAAAGCTTAATATAAAAAATTACATAAAAGTTGTTTTTTATTGCAGGAAATTAGTCCGCCGTCATGGTATTTATAAGGTAATAGATAGGGTTTGAATAAATTTTGAATTTTATTCATAATTTATTCATACTTTTTCTGTAGAATACAAAATAAAGAGGACTTTTAAAGGGGGTTTTTATGATGCCAAGTAAACAACTAATAGATCTAGTCCACCGATTAAAAAATTCCGGGATTAAGATCAGTTTCACTTCTCCAAGATCAAAAACCATGATTCACCTTCTGGAAGCTGAAAGCTTGCAGCGTACGTTAACCGAAAGTGGTCGATGCAGCGAAAAGAAAAGTAAAAATCCAGTCATTGATTTTATCCAACCAAAATCAGTGAGGGATATTATTATCCCTCACTGACTAGTATTTTTATGTTAGTCTATTTCATTCATTATTTTTTCAAAGACATCCTTCTTGTTGAAATCCTCACCCATTGGGAATTTTTTAATAAAGCGATTATTTTCATCTAGCAAAAAGATAAATGTGCTATGAACATAAAAGCCATCGCCCGGATCTCTGAATTGGAATTGGAAAGTCTGCCCCAGTTCTTTGATTTCTAATAAATCTTCCTTAATATGGTCTCGATCACCTGTTAAAAATATCCAGTTTCTGTCATCTTTAATTTCAAATGTCTTCATATATTTCAATAGTTCTTCAGGTGTATCCCGATATGGATCAATTGTAACAGTAATAAATTGAATTTTATCCCCAAATACGCCCGCTTCTTCTAAATCTTTTTTCAAAAAATTCATTTTAATAGTAGTAGTAGGACAAATATCAGGACAATGGCCGTACATAAATTCAACTAATTTCAATTTTTTCTCTGATTTTGAAAAGTCATACTTTTCATTGTGCATGGTTACCAACGTAATGTCATCTGGAACGGTAGCGGTCTGATCGCGGATGACAAAATAAGAAATTCCTGCGGCAATGCCCAGTATAACGAGAGCCGTAGTAATGATATATATCTTAGTCATTTTTTTCAATAAACTCCCCTCCTACATATAAGATATATAAAAAGTAATGCGAATGATATGGATAAAATGTGAACAAGTGTGACCTTTTTTGAACTTTTAGTGCAATGGACTTTTGTGTGTATCTGCGTACGGGGAGTAAGTCTCTTATCTTAAACCTAAGCGGAAGATGAGCTGTTCGAAAAGGTTTTTTAATTTAAGAATATTTAAATAATTTAAAAAAAGAGATATAATGGAAATACACATCCTTTCATATTGAATGAATGGAGAATGATTGTCAAAGGAGTCTTACCAGTGAGAAAGTTCTTAATAATATTATTGCAGCTAATGATTCTAATGGCCGTGAATCAATTGGGGGGATTGATTGTAAAATGGACTCACATTCCAATACCCGGGAATGTCATTGGGATGATTCTTCTGTTTTTTCTGCTATGTTCAGGATTATTGCGATTACAATGGATTGAAGGAGCCTCTGCTATATTAACTAAACATCTTGCTTTCTTTTTTATTCCAATTTCCGTTGGTATTATGACGCTTGGATCTCTTCTTTCAAATAGCGGTTTTACGATTCTGTTTATTCTTTTTATCAGTACATTTATTGGTATTTTTTTTTCAGGCAGTCTTTCACAATTATTAATTCTTAAAAAGGAGGGGCTTAAAGCTGAATCTCATCGTCACAGTTTATAGCATTTTTTTAACGATCATGGTTTATCTGGCTGCAATGAAAGTTTCAAAAAAATATCCATCGCCATTTACAACGCCTGTATTTTTAAGTACGGTTATTATAATCTTTCTTTTATCCTTCAGCAGGATAAGCTATAAAGAGTACCAATTAGCAAAGGATATCATGACCTTTTTATTAGGGCCAGCTACCGTTGCCTTGGCTGTTCCGCTTTATAAGCATCGCCATATTCTCTTTCAAAATTTGATTCCTGCATTTGTCGGTCTTTTTGTTGGGAGTTTTACCACAATCCTTTCGGCTTTAATGCTTGCGAAAGTATTCAATTTGGCTCATTGGATATTACTATCTCTCAGTATTAAATCCATTACTATACCGGTCGCAGCCGAAGTAGCAAAAATCATTGGTGCAGATAGTGTTTTAGTGGCTGCCATTGTTATGATAACTGGGATGATTGGTGCCATGTTTGGACCATGGTTGCTTAATAAGTTCCATATATATCATCCATTTGCAAGGGGTATCTCAATAGGGACAATTGCGCATGGAATAGGTACTGCCGAAGCGGCAAGGGAAGGGGAACTTCAAGGAGCAGTATCTGGTGTTGCCATGGGATTAGCTGCGATATTTACAGCGATTTTCATTCCGGTTATCCTGCCTTTGATTTTTCATTAACTAATACGCCTTTTTTAGAGAATTATTGTTAAAAATTCTCATTTTGCTCATACTATTAAAGTAGTTCTTTTTTGGTGAAGGGAAATGTTATGGTCTGTTGTGTTACATGTTTCTATTGATGGTATTTCTAACGGGAAGATACAGGGCAGAACTAATTAGTATTGGGGGCGTTGATCATATTTTTCAATCGAAAAGGTCAAGAAGACAAAATTGAGAATGAGATGATGGATACAGAAGTATATAGCTGTAGTGATACAAGCTGTAAGGGATGGATGCGTAAGGAATTTGCCACAGCTGATTTAAAATGCCCTTTATGTGGAAATGATACCAAAATGGAAATAAGAGAACTTCCCAAAATATGAGGCTGTCCCATCAGGTGTCAGGTATCACTATTTATCTGTATCTAGCACGAATTTATGTAAAATCCTACTGGATACTGAATGGTGCTGCCTGCACCTTTGTTTTTTGAATAGATCCATGTTTTTAAATATTAAAAATTCTCGAGCTGTTCACAATTAAAGCGTTTACATCGATGTGCAGGGGGACTATAATTAATATATAGAAAGAATTAACACTTTTGGAGGCTCAACCATATTAGTGTTCGTTCCAATTACAAAGTGAACGAAAGCCTATATCTTTCAAACTCAGTTGAATCAGTAGGATTTCTTAAGCAAGTTCTTTAAGAAGCAGAAGTTCAATTAAAGAGGATGAGAGTCAAGCAGATAAAACTGAATAATGAGTAAAGAATTCAGATGGAATAGGGTGATATGATTGAACCTATATGAATGACAGAGGACGATGAAGAATTTTGTAAAGAATGTCTAGCTTTTTTGCAAAATATTCATTATCTACTGTGCATAATTTGTACGTTCATCAAAAGCTCTAAACCAAAAATTCATGACTGTATAATGTGATATATGCTCCATTATCAGTACTGAATGGAATTCCTACAACCCTTAACCAAACGAAAACACGTTGAATCAATCATTTTTTAGCTAAGAATAATGCGGAACTTACACATATTAGCTGAATGATAGACGTACGTGATGAGGTCGACATTGTTTTAAATAATCAATGTGGTCCAGCTTCAGTTAATAATGATGGTTGGGTCTCCAAAAGTTTTAAAATCTATTTGAAAAACCCTCCTTTTATGGAGGGTTTTTTGTCTGTATTCAATCTTTATCAAAATGGTGTTTTATAAGTGCTGCTGCTCGATTTTAAAGTCGTTCAAAGTGGTCAAGCGGTGATATTCCAAGAGATCCTGATTTATTCCGATTTTTTGGACAAACAGTAGTCACATTCCATTAGATAATTCTCATTCTTTTCGTCCATTGTCCGGCCGCATTCCGAACATATTTTTTGTGTTAATTCCTGTACTGGATTCTTTGAATTGGTCATCATGAAAGCTCCTCCTTTATATAACACATTTATTATTTTTAATCTGTTATAATACAATATAATAGACAACACTTGAAAAGTAAACTATTTTTTTAAAAAAATCAGAAAATAAATGAAGAAAATTTTAAGCATGCTTTACTTTTGGAAATCAATTAAGTATATCAAGTACATGAAATAGCTTATGATCAGTCAAAATGTGTCGCATAAGTATTTCCCCATTTTTATTCCGTCATAAAATCTTTTCTTTTTCTGCCCATTTGCGCTATGATTATGTCAATTATAGAATATCAACGGGAGATTAGAAAAAAATGGAACGATTAAAACCAGTTTGGGAGAAAATCAAACAGGCTTGGGACAGGCTAAGTCCTTCTATTTTTCATATATTAAAACAGGCATCAACTGCGATAAAACAGTTTTGGAAAAAAAGACATCTGACACAAATTCTTTTGCTGACATTTCTTTTGTGTCTTCTTATAGCGATCTTATTTTTCGCATTTATGGCTTGGAGGACGAATGTCCAGTCTCTTCAGGATGGCTTAAATCAAGCGACTGTTATTTATGATAAAGATGGGGATTTGGCGACAAAGATAGAGACAAACAGAACAGAGGGAATTGTACTTGAGAATGTACCAGAATATGTGCCGAATGCTGTCATCGCGATTGAGGACCGCAGATTCAGAAAACATAATGGTTTTGATATTAAAGGCATGGCGAGGGCATTCTTTGGAAATTTACTTTCAAGAGGAATAACAGGTGGAGGCAGCACTATTACCCAGCAATTAACAAAAAATGCCCTTTTGTCGCCAGAGCAAACCTATAAACGTAAGATTGAAGAGCTGTTTCTAGCAGTGGAAATTGAAAAGAATTATTCTAAAGATGAAATTTTAACGATGTATTTGAATCAGGTTTATTTTGGTAGCGGTGCCTGGGGAATTGAACAGGCATCGAAGAAATATTTCGATAAAGAGATTCGTCATGTGACTATCAGTGAAGCAGCTATGCTTGCCGGATTGTTGCAGTCTCCATCTGCTTTAGATCCATATAAACATTACGAAAAGGCAATGAATCGCAGAGATGTTGTACTGGGTGCGATGAAAGAAGAAGGAATGATTACAGCGGAGGAGTATCGCAATGCGCTCCATGAAGAGATTAAACTGGAAGATGGAGGCGGAAGCTATATCGAACGTCACTATCCCTATTATGTTGACGCCGTCTTGGACGAGGCTATTCATGAATACGGTTTAACGCAAGAGGAAATTATGACTAGAGGGTACCGTATTTATACGGAAATGGATCAAAATGTTCAATCTGCTTTAGAACAACTATATAAAAAAGATCAACTTTTCCCAAGAGGAATGAATGGTTCGATTGTTCAAAGCGGAGCAGTGCTGATGGACCCAAAAAGCGGAGGTGTCCGCGGGTTAGTCGGCGGCCGGGGAGATTATGTCTTCAGAGGATTTAATCGTGCCACGCATATGAAGGCACAACCGGGTTCCACCCTAAAGCCGCTGGCTGTTTACACGGCCGCTCTTGAAGAAGGTTATACGACAACATCGATGCTAAAGGATGAGCCGATGTCGTTTGATGATTATGCGCCAGAGAATTATTCCCGAACATATCAGGGAGAAGTACCGATGTATGAGGCAGTTGCTCAATCTTTAAATATTCCGCCTGTCTGGCTGCTTCATGAGATTGGAATTGAGAAAGGATTGGCATCCCTAGAAAGATTCGGTATCCCCGTAGAAAAAGAAGATCATTATTTAGGAATTGCCCTCGGAGGAATGAGCAAGGGGGTGTCGCCGCTGCAAATGGCAGAGTCCTATAGTGCATTTGCCAATGACGGCAAACGAAAGGACGGACATTTTATTACGAAGATCGTAGGACCGACTGGAAATACCATTGCTAAACATAACAGTGAGACGGTAAAAGTAACCTCCAAAAAAGTGGCGGAGGACATGACGTCTATGCTTTTAGGAGTTGTAGAAAACGGTACCGGTGCCGGGGCTCGCATTCCTGGTGTTCAATTAGCAGGTAAAACTGGTTCAACAGAACTCCCGTATACTGATCTGGATGGGACAAAGGATCAATGGTTTGTTGGCTATACTCCTAATTTAGCTGGTGCCGTCTGGCTCGGCTATGACAAAACAGATCGGCAGCATTATCTGCCTTCTAGCAGTTCGGAAACAGTTGCTCCATTATTTAAAAATATCATGGAGACAGCGCTCCCATTTACGGAGGAAGAGTCATTTAATATTGAATCAGTACAGTCTCAGATAAATGGGGAGGATGAAAGCCAATTTATCAAGGAGCAAACTGAAAAAATTAAAAAACAATCGAAAAAAGTGAAGGAGAAAGTTATAGAAGAATACCCGGAATGGAAAGAAAAGTTTGAACAGGGAATCGAGCGCAGCGTTGATTTAGGAAAAAAAGTGAAGGAGAAAATAGACAGTGTTCTTGGACAATAGAGGGTAAAATATGGACTTTATCAGTTAATTGTCATTTTCATTAATATTTTGTCTTTAAAATGTGAAAATTTGTGATAAAGTAAAACTATCAGTTTTATAATACTAATTAAATTCAATTTGTTACAAAAGATAGGAGACGAAAAGAATGTCAAACCAAAACATCAGTGTCACATTAAGTTCAACACGGAGACAAAAACCAGAGGATGAGAAACTTGTCTTTGGGAAAGTCTTTACAGACCATATGTTTGTAATGGATTATTCTGGTGAAAAGGGATGGCATGATCCAAGAATCATACCGTATCAACCTATTCAAATTGAACCGTCTGCAATGGTATTTCATTATGGACAGACAGTTTTTGAAGGATTGAAGGCCTACAGTGCAGACGGAAACATTCTGTTATTTAGACCTGAAAGAAACTTTAAGCGGATGAATCAATCAAATGACCGCCTTGTCATTCCACGCATTGATGAAGCATTGGTCTTGGAAGGGTTAAAGAAATTAATCAGGGTTGATTACGAATGGTTGCCAAAATTAGAGGGTACGTCATTATACATTCGTCCTTTTATCATTGCAACAGAGCCTTCATTGGGCGTGCATCCTGCATCACAATATAAATTTATTATTATTATGTGTCCTGTTGGCTCTTATTATAAAGAGGGAGTTCATCCAGTAAAAATCGCCGTTGAAAGTAAATATGTTCGGGCAGTTGCAGGCGGCACAGGTACTGCGAAAACAGCAGGAAATTATGCAGCCAGCTTAAAAGCACAGGAAGTAGCAGAGGAAAGCGGGTATTCTCAGGTTTTGTGGCTTGATGGTGTAGAAAAGAAATATATTGAAGAAGTAGGAAGCATGAATATCTTCTTTAAAATAAATGGTACCGTAGTGACTCCTGCTTTAAACGGCAGTATTTTGGAAGGTGTTACACGTAATTCAATTATTGAGTTATTGAAATATTGGAATATTCCGGTAGAAGAGAGAAAAATCTCAATGGAAGAAGTCTACCAGGCATATAAGGATGGAGTCCTCGAAGAAGTTTTTGGTACAGGAACGGCAGCAGTTATTTCTCCTGTTGGCGAATTATTCTGGAACAATGAAAAAATGGTTGTAAACGACGGGGAAACAGGAGAACTCTCCATGAAGCTGTATAATACTTTGACCGCTATTCAAGTAGGAAAAGCACCCGATCCGTTTGGCTGGGTTGTCAAAGTAGAACAGCAAGTTACAAAGTAAACCACTGAATGCTGAATGAGAGAGGAATTTATGAATGATTAAGGCCATCTTTTTTGATTTAGACGACACCCTTCTTTGGGATCAAAAGAGTGTGAAGGAGGCTTTTGTTGCTACCTGCCAAGCTGCAGCTGAAAGATATCACCTTGATCCCGACCAGCTTGAAGAAGCTGTTCGGGAAGAAGCAAGAGCCTTATATTCAAGCTATGAAACCTATCCCTTTACACAAATGATCGGGATCAATCCCTTTGAGGGGTTATGGGGAAATTTCCTGGATGAAGAGGATAATTTTCGGAAAATGAAGGATATTGTACCTGGTTACCGAAAGGATTCGTGGAACAGAGGATTGCAGAAGTTGGGGATTGATGATGGGAAATTTGCCGCTGAATTGGCAGAACGATTTCCAGAGGAAAGGCGCAAAAAACCTTTTATATTTGATGACAGCTTTACGGTATTGGATCGATTAAAAGGACAATATAGACTTTTATTATTAACTAATGGTTCCCCTGATCTACAAAATACAAAGCTGGAAATTACTCCGGAATTGGCGCCATATTTTGAGCAGATTGTCATTTCAGGATCATTTGGAAGAGGCAAACCGGATCCATCGATCTTTGAGCATGCACTTTCCCTCCTTGAATTGGATAAGGATCAAGTGCTAATGGTAGGTGACAATCTCATGACAGATATCCTTGGAGCCTCACGGGCAGGCATTAAATCGGTATGGATAAACCGTCATGACAAGGAACGAAACGAGGTCATTCCGGATTTTGAGATTACAAGTTTAGAAGAATTATTTTCTATTTTAGAAACCCTTAATAAATAAGGAATTATTATAATCGTTCTCGTATAGGGCTGACTCCCTTGTTCGTGAGTCAGCCTTGTTTTATCAACTAGCCGAGAATACTCGCGACTTCAGTTGAAGCATAGCTTTAGCCTATGTTCATCAACCGACGTATGTTAACTTAAATATAAAATATTAACACCTTTAAAAATGGATGCAGCATAATACGTATGTTAACATATTTTTGAGGTGTTTTTCTATGTCTGAAATCCATCATGGACGTGGTTACGTCTATTCAATCCAATACCATATAGTTTAGTGTGTAAAGTACCGTCATGATGTTCAACTAGGTCAAATAGATACGGATATGACTTTAGTCATGAGAGGTTCAATGGTTTACTCCAAAGTATTCTCCATATAGATCACAAAGAAAGAAGAGGTGCTGAGTAATGGAAAAATGTTTAAGCGGCAGGCAGATTGTGCTTGGAGCATCACGTAAAACAGAAGAAATGACAATGTTAATTGAAAAACAAGGTGGTACGGCAAGTGTCCGATCACTACAAGGAACAACTTTTAAGGCAGAAGAGGGGGTATTGGATAAACTACAGCATTTTATTTCCGAAGGAGCAGATTGGGTTATTTTTACAACTGGAGTAGGAATTCAGGCATTACTTGATTTGGCTGAAGGTTTGGGTGCAAAGGAAGAGTTTATTATGAAGGTTAAGCAAGCCAAAGTCGCATCGAGGGGATATAAATCAGCTGCAGCTTTAAAAAAGTTACAGATTGAAACGGTGGCATCAGATGATGATGGAACAACTCAAGGTCTGATCCGTCAGCTGACGGATAGTGACTTTGTTAATCAAAAGGTAATGGTGCAGCTCCATGGTGAACAGGCACCGGCATTGATGAAGTTTTTGCAGGATAAAGGTGCAATCGTTTCACAACTGCTGCCTTACCAGCATATTCCTCCTGTTCCTGAAACGGTTGCAACCCTTTGCCGGGAATTGGTGAAGGGGGAAGTGGATGCTGTCTGCTTTACTACAGCTATCCAGGTTCGTTCATTATTTAATTATGCAAGAGAAACAGGGCAAGAAAAAGAAATCAAGGCTGTTTTTCATGGGAAAACGGTAGCGGCTGCTGTAGGGAAGGTGACTGCAGAGGCATTGTGTGAGGAAGGAATTGGGCGTATCGTTGTACCGGAGCATGAGAGGATGGGTGCTATGATTGTTGAACTGGCACGTTACTTCGTCATACACAAGGGATAGGTAGGAGTTCATATCTTTGTGAAAGAATGAAAATAATGGTATGATAATACCTGATTTTATAAATTTGGAGGAGTTGTTGAGATTGGCGAAAAAAGGATACATACTAATGAGTAACGGAGAAAAGATTGAATTTGATTTGTTCCCAAATGAAGCACCAGGAACAGTAGCAAACTTTGAAAAATTGGCAAATGAAGGTTTTTATAATGGATTAACGTTCCATCGTGTTATTCCGGGTTTTGTTAGCCAAGGGGGCTGCCCATATGGAACAGGAACTGGAGGCCCTGGATATACCATCAAATGTGAAACGGAAAATAATCCGCACAAACATATTCCTGGCTCCTTATCTATGGCACATGCCGGCAAAGATACAGGTGGGAGTCAATTTTTCATCGTTCATGAGGCACAGCCCCATTTAGACGGAGTTCATACCGTTTTCGGTCAGGTAACAACTGGGTTGGACACTGTTTTAGCTATGAAGAATGGCGATGTCATGGAGAAAGTTGAAGTAGTTGATGCATAATTAAATAATAGGCATACTAAAAGACTGGCGTAGAATGAATGCTGGTCTTTTTTTGTGAATGATTGCGTTTGTAAAAGGGTTATGAATATTTTTTTATTTATATTTATACATTTTAATGATTATTTATTGACTTTATAAAAAAATAAAGTATGATTAAGTCATCGATGATATTCAATAAAGGTGATGACAACATTGGTTGAAATAAGAAGAGCGAAAATTGAGGATGTTGAAACATTATACGAATTAATTTATTTATATTCAGAACAGAAAATTGTTTTACCACGAACAAGAGAGTCATTGATTCAGCAAATTTTTTCTCTATTTGTTGCTGTTGTGGATGAGAAAGTGGTGGGATGTGCCAGCTTGGCTATTTTAGATAGAGAACTAGCGGAAATTCGTTCTCTCGTTGTGAATCCTACAGTAAAAAGAATGGGAATCGGAAAATTACTCGTCGATCAGATCATTACTGAAACGAAAAGAATAGGAATTAATAAGCTTATTTCTTTGACCTATCAGGTAGAGTTTTTTGAAAAATGTGGTTTTGAGGTAACCGTAAAGGATAATATGCCACAAAAGGTGTGGAAGGATTGTATCCATTGTCCGAAGCTGCATCATTGTGATGAAATTGCGATGATCATCTATACGAAAGACAAGGTGTTGGCATAAAGAAAAATGCATGGGGCCAAAAGCCGCCATGCATTTTTCTTTATTACATCGCCTTTAATGTTTCTGTTAAGACAGGTACGATTTGTTTTTTTCGGGATACAATCCCTTTTAATAAAGCTGTTTTATTATCCAGCTGTACATTGAAAGCTTTTTCTACAGCAACGGTTTTATCGCCAAGTGCAAGTCCAACTGAATCGTTTGTCAAAATGTCGGTTATCACAAATAAGAACAGGTCTAGATTTCTATCAGCAATTTCTTTCGTAAGTGCTGCTTCAATTTCTTTTTGACGAGTGAGTACATCATTTATATCCACGGCATTAACCTGCGCCACTACTACGTTATAGTTCCCCATTTCAAATGCCTTTGCGTCAAGCGAAATCAATTGTTCAACGGTTTTGTCACTCAAATCGGCGCCTGCTTTTAACATTTCTAAGCCATATTTTTCAGGATCGACATCAGCGATTTCCGCTAATTCACGGGCTGCTGCAACATCTTGTTCCGTGCAAGTCGGTGATTTAAATAATAAGGAATCAGAAATTAGGGCTGACAGCATTAAGCCGGCAATTTCCTTTTTAATTTTAACGCCGTTTTCCTTATATAATTTGTTTAAAATGGTCGCAGTGCAGCCAACAGGCTCTGCACGGTATAATAAAGGATCGCTTGTTTGGAAGTTTGCAATGCGATGATGGTCAATCACTTCTAAGATACGGACTTGATCGATGTCATCCGCGCTTTGCTGACGTTCGTTGTGGTCCACTAAAATAACCTGGTTCACTTCTGCAGCTACCTTCTCAACGAAGCGGGGAACATTGACTTGAAAGTAGTTCAAGGCATATTGTGTCTCTCCGTTAATTTCACCTAGTCTGACAGGCTCAACATTCATGCCAAGCTCTGATTTTAAATTTGCATAAGCAATCGCTGAACAGATTGAGTCTGTATCAGGATTTTTATGTCCTAAAACAAGTACTTTTTCCATTTTTTAACTCCTTATATAGATAAATTATTTCTGAAGAGGCTGTCCATAAGGTATTAGGAATCTAGGCAAAGTGATACTAGATACGATATTGTGGTGCCTGACGCCCTTGCTTTTCGGATAGCTCCTTCACTTAACAATAATATTAACACATTTCCCCTAGTATTTAATCATCTTTTATTCATATTTTTCTCTATTTCCCATTTAATTAGTCAGAAATAAAAAGAGAAGAAGCTATAAAGGGTTCACTCCCATATCTAATGGTTTAGATTGTCATTTGCTGGTTTATAAACAAAAAAGATGCCAATAAAAAATTATTCCCCTATAATTTGGACAAACAAACAGGCAATATTGAACATTTTGCATAAAATTTAGTATCTTACGAAAAGAAAGGATTTGATATAATGCCAAATGGTTTTTGTGAACCCTGTGGGATAATCCCCCTTGGCCCTTTAGTGAGTCCGAATCCTAGATGTCTGTGCCCTGTATTGTCTGGTGCAGGAGGTACGGCTGGAGGTGGAGCTATTATTCCATATTCATCCGGTGTAGTTCCGGCTGTCTTAACTTTTGTTCTTGGAGGCTTATTAAGTACATCCACCATTGTTGGATTTGGTACCTCTATTCCGGGAATCTCGATTGCCGGAGGAGTAATTGATACAACGGGACTTCTAAACATTGCCTTTACGGTACCAAGAGCTGGAACGATTACGGGGATTGCAGCAAACTTCCAAATCACTTTAGCTCTTGATTTGTTGGGTTCAACCGCAGCGGTGAATGCAACTTTGTTTAGAGCTATTTCCGGAACAAATGTCTTTGCTCCGATTCCTGGTGCAACCGTGCAATTGCAGCCTTCCTTAACAGGGACATTAGCGATCGGCACTCTTTTGTCTGGCATCACGGCATTGTCTGCTCCGGTTGCTGCCGGTGACCGTCTAATGATGGTATTCACTGCAGTTAACACTAGCGGAATTCCTATTGCTGCTGTGATTACCGGCAATGCAAGTGCAGGAGTGAATATTGTTTAACCCTCCCAAAGCTAGCAGCAGAGCTTAACAACCAAAGCTAAATGGGGCTGTCCCATAAGGTGTCCAGCATCCACTATTGATCTCTAGCCTATGCATATTTATGCATGTGATACTAGATATTATATGGTGATGCCAGACACCTTTGCTTTTGGGACAACTCTTTTTTATGATAAAGAATCGCAATTATTACACCTTTATGAAATAAGTATTCACAGAGAAAAAATTATGTAATGAATATTCCCTTATTGAATATGATGTTAATTGAATTAAAGTAAAAAAGAAAAGCAGGGAGTGGATTGCATGGAGTGGACATATCATCACCCCTCATTCGAATATGACAAGTATAAGGTAGCTATACGGAACGTATCTGCATGGACTGGGCACCGGGCGTTCGCGTATGATTTAGTCAGATTTTTAAAGCCAAATCGGATTGTTGAACTGGGTACACATTATGGAACTTCTTTTTTCAGTTTTTGTCAAGCCGTAAAGGATGGAGGGCTTTCGACCACATGTTATGCTGTAGATACTTGGAAAGGTGATCCACAAAGCGGGTATTACAATCACGAGGTTTTAGAGCTAGTCCAAAAGATCAGAAATCAATATTACTCTGGGATGGCATGTGTTTTGCTCCCTGCCACATTTGATCAGGCCGTTCATTTTTTTGAGGATCGGTCAATTGATTTGTTGCACATTGATGGGTATCACTCCTATGAGGCCGTTTTACATGATTATCAAACATGGCTTCCTAAAGTGTCCGAAAAAGGTGTCGTATTATTTCATGATATCGCTGTAAAAGCACCGGGATATGGTGTGCAATTATTATGGGAGCAGCTTAAAAAGCAATATCCAGCGATAGAATTTTCACATTCATTCGGACTGGGGGTATTATTTCCGAAAGGTCATACGGAAGAGTTTAATAAGGTTCTGCAAAAAAATGCTGAAATGCAGCGTATCTATAACGCTTGAAATAGGTAAAAAAACAGCGATAATTTTCACATACTTGATTCATCCAAATCATCATATCTTACGCGAATAAAGCTGAGGAGGTTTTGTATGAATTCGGAGCAAAGCATCAATATGTATCTCGAATTATTAAAGAAAACAATATTATTTGAAATTTGGGAGGAGCATGAACATGATTTGCTTAGGGCTTTGTATAATCGAGATTCAAGACTGAATCCTGAAAAGCATCGATTAGGTGAGACATGGCCTAGTATGGCACATAGTATGATTGGCAGAATGAGGATGGAAAATCTGCAAATGTCTATGGAAACAGTGCTAAAAGAGAATATCAAAGGAGACTTCATCGAAACAGGGGTATGGAGGGGCGGTGCCTGTATTTTTATGCGCGGTTTCCTAAAGGTTCACGGAATTCAAGATCGAAAAGTATGGCTGGCTGATTCATTTCAGGGACTGCCTGCTCCCAATGCAACGAAATATCCACATGATAGGGGAGACATTCTCTATACTTTTGATTATTTAAAAGTTTCGCTGGAAAATGTGCAGAATAACTTTCGAAAATATGACTTACTTGATGAACAAGTACAGTTTTTAAAGGGCTGGTTTAAGGACACTTTGCCTGCTGCTCCAATCGATAAGCTAGCTATTCTGCGATTGGATGGCGACCTGTATGAATCTACCATGGATGGATTGAATAATTTATATGATAAAGTAGCAGAGGGTGGATTTATCATTGTAGATGATTATGCCCTGCCAACATGTAAAGCGGCGATTCATGATTTTTTGCAGCAACGAAATATGAATGAATCACTGATTCCGATTGATAATATCTCGGTATATTGGAGAAAAAAGTAATAAATGAATATGTATATTGCTCATTGAAAAGGATTCAAGCAGATTGCTTAGGATGCTTTTCTTTTTTTTGTAGTTACATCATCCATGGTCTTGGACAGCCCTTTTATTAGATGTGAAGGACAATCACAAACGAATTGATTTCAATTCACATACTATACTCTGAGGGCATTGAGGAATCATGAGGTATACCAAAGGAGGTGAGAAATGAATAATAAACTATTTCAAATTCAACAAGGGCTAGCCCACAAGCTGCCATATTATCATAAGAACTTTCCACTTATATTATTTTGGAGTCAACGAGCCGGATGTACAAGCTTTATTAAATGGTTCTTTTATCAAATCGATTTGCTCGAGACAGCTATTCAGTATAACCCATGGGTGCATTATTATGAAATTCAAGTATTTAACAAAAGGCCCTCTTATCAAATGGAAATATTGCAGGAGTTGATGAAATCAGAGAAAGATACGATTAAACTGGTTAGAAACCCATATCATAGGGCTGTGAGCTCATTTACCATATTTATAGGTACACCGGAACATGTGTGGAGTCATATGAGGCAAGAAATGAGACTCCTCTTTAATCAACACAATCAGATGACTGAAGGATTTTCATTCAGCCAGTTTTTACAATATTTAAAGCTCAATCCTCAAGTCATTTACGATGGTCATTTTTCCCCACAATATATTGCAGGAGAAGAAGCCTATATCAAACAATATATTTATTTGGAAAACTTTGAAGAAAGCATACGCAAATTAGAGGAGAAATATGGATTGAAGCACTCACCGCTCGAACAAATAACTCAGTCCGCTCATCATTTTCAAGATAAAATGACCTTGCAAGGCAATTTTGCTGACGTAAGGACAACAGATCCTGCATTTCCAAAGTTTCCGGTATTCCCGACTCTTGAAAGTTTTTATAATGAGGAAACAAAAATACTCGTCGAAGAAATATATAAGATGGATTTTGAAAAATATTCCTATCCGAAGGAACTATAAACAAGAAAATGGAACGAACGCGCCTATTCATCCGGAGCTAATAATCATTTAGAGGATGCATTCGGCGCGTTTGCTTGTTCCATTCTACCGTTGTTTTTTTAGGATAATAACATCCTGATAGCTTAGAAATTTTTTTCTTCCGCACCAAGAGCCATATTGAACAGGTTGATACAATTCCAAGTGATATTTGTGAAATAAACTGTTTATAAAAGACTCCTTATATGCAACAGCGAACTCCGGCTGATTTTCATACAGGAGAGAATAATTTCCCTTATTGTGAATAAATCGAAGAGTACTTGGTGAGGTAAGCTGAAGCTGAGTTGATTCGGGATTTAATAGGAATTGTGTGATAAAACATCGTCCTGTTTTTTTCATTACGCGAGAAATTTCCGATAAATAATTCTCCAAATCGTCCGGAAGCATGTGAGTAAATACAGATGTAAGAAAAATAAAGTCAAAGGTTTGATCTTGATAAGGAAATTTAAAGTGGGTCGCTTTGTATTGACCGCTTGGATTATAATATTGATTATAAATATCGATATGGTTGAACTGAAAGTTTGGAAATTTTGGGGTTATATTTTCCTTTGACCATTTAATTCCTTCTGCGTATAGATCAAATCCTGCATAGCTGCCATTTTCACTTAAATATTTTGTTAATGGTACAGCCATTCGGCCGCTACCGCTGCCGACATCTAATACTGATTCATGCGGCTGAAGGGAGCCTAAGCTGATGAAATACGTAAGGAATTCCTTACCAATTGCTAAAAAGTCTCCTCCGCCAACGTAATAAACCAATTCGTCCGATGGAACTAAATTGCTGGATGGCTCCTGATGATTTGAATTCACTAGTATCTCTCCTTTATCTCTTTCTTAAATTGTGTTTAATTTTTCCTGCACCAACCTTTGGCAACTGAGTAATTGATTAATATAATTGATTGCATGCCGCTGCTCGTACTGCTCTAAAGCTATTAAAAGCAATTTTAAGACAGACTGATAAGCCTTTTTTTGCTCTTCTTTTTTCTCTAAATAGCCATAGTCTATTGCCGTCATAATGAGGTGAAATAAATCTTCAATTCCGTCAGCAAACATTGAGGATTCCCTCAGCTGCTGAGCACCGTGGATGCGAAAGCAGCTCAATGGTTCTGTAATATATACCATTTTTCCTTTTGATAATAGTAAAATCCAGGAAGCCATATCAACAGTACATGAGTATATGCGATTTTTTAATGTCCCGAATGGTTCTGTTAAGGCCTCTTTGCGAAAGAGCGCCGTGGTTGGCTCTCCAATATAATTAACAGATTCAAGAAGGATCTTATTTCCTACTTTCTTCCCTGAGATAATGGAATTGGTTTCAGTTAATTTTGTATTAATGTTTAAATCAGGTAAATAATTCCCATCCTTGTTCATAAGCCTTCGGTATGATGTAACTAACACGATTTCCTGTTTGTGATCATCAAGGAAATATGACATCATCTTTTCAATTTTTTCTGGCAGAAACAGATCATCATCCATCAAATAATTAATATAGTTTCCATTTGCCTTATTAAACAAATTGATGCTGTTTTCATATTGTCCAAGAGTACGAGGATTTCTGATATACGTAATATTGGAGTATTTTCTGTACTTGTCCTTTATGAGGTTTTCTGTTCGATCATTTGTACTGTCATCACCAATGACGATTTCAATATTAGGGTAGGTTTGTTGTAAGACACTATTTATTGCATCTTCAAAAAAGAGGGGCCTATTATAAGTAGGAATTAAAATCGATACAAGGGGATAATTCTTGTCAATAACTCCTTTCAACATTCTCATTCCTTTAAATAAAATTTATAAATGTTATCTTCAGTATCATAGTATGCAATGGCTTGGTTTTTATCATGACAGGGAAAATGTATATGAAATTTTAAACTTCGAATGAAGAAGAACTCTCATGCATATTATTATATGTGGAAAACTATGGGGGTGAATACAAAATTGAACGAAAGATGTCTATTTTAAATAACGGAAAATACCTTTCTATTTATATTCGTATTATCTTACTGGGATTTTGTGAAAAATGTTCCTTATTTATAAAAGATCACGTTCGGAGGTTGTACAGATATGAAAGGTGAGTCAGCGAAAGAAATGTATCTTGCTCTTCTGAAAAAGGCCATTTTATTTGAAATTTGGCAGGAAAACGAACAAGATCTCTTTTCCGGATTGTTCAAAAAAGATTTTAAGGTAGATCCCGAGAAATATTTAAAGGGGGAAATTTGGCCGAAGATGGCTCACAGCATGGTTGGCAGAATGAGGATGGATAACCTTCAAATGTGCATGGAAACGGTGGTTAGAGAAAATATTAAAGGTGATTTTATAGAGACGGGTGTTTGGCGAGGTGGAGCATGTATTTTTATGAAGGGATTTTTAACTGTTCATGAAATTACCGAGCGTAAGGTTTGGCTAGCAGACTCTTTTCAAGGACTGCCGGCTCCCAATGCAGCGAAATATCCTCATGATAAAGGTGATAAGCTCTATACCTTTGATTATCTTAGGGTATCTTTGGAAGAGGTCCAAAACAACTTTCGCAAATACGGTTTGCTTGATGAAAATGTACAATTTTTGAAAGGTTGGTTTAAAGATACATTGCCAACCGCACCAATTTCCAAATTAGCTATTCTGCGTCTTGATGGGGATCTCTACGAATCTACCATGGATAGTTTAAATCATTTATATGATAAGGTATCCAAAGGTGGATTCATCATTGTAGATGACTATGCATTGCCGACTTGCCATCCTGCTATTACGGATTTTCGGCGTTATCGCCATATACAGGAACCGCTGATTCCGATTGATAATCTTTCCGTTTATTGGCGAAAGGGAAGATGAGTATTTTGAATACAATCAATAGATAGAAGTGGATTACAGCAAACCTTAATTCAGATCCTGTTAGATGAGGATCCTTTTTTTGTCTTCATACAGGCTCTGAGGTTTTTTTGTGAAATGAAAAGACAAGCCATTGAATGATTGAGACGTTTCGAATTCTCTCGATGTGGATCCTCTGCTCCATGTAAAAACGATAATTCTATGGAAAAAACCCTCACTTATTGCTTTTTGCTTCATAAAATGATTACATACATTGGTCACTCTGAATACTTAGATTAAAGGGAGATAAATGGAGGATGAAAGGTAATCAAATATGTTTTATTTCTTGTGTGAATAATGAAGAAGAGTACAATATGGCTTTACATCACATTAACCAACTCAATATCCCTGAAGGGTATGAAGTTGAAACAGTAGCAGTGAGAAATGCGTCCAGTCTTACCTCGGGATATAATGAAGGAATGAGAAGGACAAATGCCAAATATAAGGTATATCTGCATCAGGATGTTTATATTATAAATAAAGACTTTTTATATGATGTTCTGGGCTTATTTGTAAAGTACCCAAAATTAGGCATGCTCGGTGTAGTTGGCTCACTCACAATTCCTAATGGGTATTGGTGGCATAGTCCCTATGTATATGGCACTGTGTACCATACATTAACGGGAAAAGGAAAATTAGGCATTCTTAAACATCGTACGGTAAAGAGTGGTTTTCAGCAAGTTCGGGCAATTGATGGATTGATTATGATTACTCAGTATGACATTCCTTGGAGAGAAGATATTTTTAAGGGCTGGCATTTTTACGATGTTTCGCAAAGCCTTGAATTTTGGAAGGCCGGTTTTGAGGTGGGGGTTCCGAAGCAAAGGCAAACATGGTGTATTCATGATTGCGGAATAACGAGTATGAAAGACTATGAAGAAAGTAGAGAACTTTTTGTCCTGCATTATAGACCGTTTGTTTTAGATTAAATAAAAATCATAAGGGTAAATTTCTGTTCCATAAAAAATGGACACTTTTTATAGATAATTCGTACAAGCAAACTGCTTTATCTTTTCATACGATCCAGTATGAAAGGAGGTAAATTCATATGTGTCTTTGTAGTAAAATGAATAAACTCTATTCAGCTGAAGGTCTGTACCAAGGAAGAACTACTCCATATGCCAATGTTAAACAGGCATCTTCGCAGGGGATGTATAAAAAAATTTCAAATTCCTCAGTCAAACGTATTAAATAATCATACGCACTATCACGATAAATAAAAAGTATAAGCGATTGTATCCGCCACAATCGCTTTCCTTCATGAATGAAGAGTAAATCATGTTATCCCCTCGTTTAAGAAACCATTCATGCTCATTGTACAGTAGAGATAATCTCGATCATTTGATTAAGCCTATTAGCAAAGGTATGGTCCTGCAATACTCTTTTTCTGGCATTTTCCGCTATGTTTCGTCTTTCCTCTTCATGTTCGAGGTAATAATGGAGCTTTTTCGTAAGTTCCTGATAATCATGAAACGAAACGATTTCTTCATCTACCTTAAAATGTTTTGGCAGATCTTCTTTAAATTCAATTAACTGAAAGGCAGCACATGCTGCTACATCAAAAGACCGGTTATTGATATTTCGTCCGACAATGCTGAAGCGATTTTGATTTTGCTTCAAGTTATAAGGACGATGGGTGTTAAGAACAATGCCTGCACCGTTGAAAAAATCAGCAGCCATAGCGGGCTCAACCCAGCCTTCGTGAATGACAAGCCGGGGATGGCGTTGATAAATAGTCAGAGCCTTTCTCCATTTCCCGACTACTTTTATCCGAAAATCGGTGTGCTGCAGAAGATATTGAATTAAATGAATCCGATCCGGATAAGGAAATCCTACCATACAGATATCGCTTTTAAATGATTCCTCGACGTCCTTTGGTATATATACAGTTGGTTCTGTTGCCAATGATAGAGCGTGAACTTCCTTGTGACCATTCTTTTGATAAAATTCTAGTGTAGCTGAGTCGATGGTAAAAATAATATCGAAATAGCTTGCGAGCATTGACGTTTGATCCATATAATACGGGTCTTCTGTAAACCAGATAGCTGATTTAATCGAACTTCTTTGCAAGGCATTCAAGAGAAGAAGTGGAAGTTTAAAGCCAACTAAAGTGATGGCAATATCCGGCTGGAAGTTTCTGATATGGGAGTGGAAGATATTGAGATTTGTATTATTTTGTAGGACACTAACGGAATGTTCTTTCTTTAACTCATTGATGATCCATGCTTCAAAATACTTGTAGATTCCATCATATCCGGAAGTAATAAATAAAATTTTCATCACAGGTCTCCTAAAAATTAATCATGATATGATTTAAGGCTCCCAATCCATTTTTTATTTCATCAGAGTAGAAATAGCCTTCAATGGTAACGTACTTTTCTTCCTTAGCCGGAGAAATATGCAGTTCGTTGCTAAAGGTCAAGGTATCATTTGGCAATATTTGCTGTGAATGGTTTGGCTTAAGCCAATGTTCTCCTGTTTCGAATCCTGTTTTTTTCCCATTCTTATCAAAATAATACCATGCTTCGGTATTTGTACCATCTATTGTTAATGCGGTATGGGTAAGCGCACCAATCTTACCGCCAAGTCGCCCGTTTTGCGGTGGATTAATCCGGATACAAATAATTGGATGATGAAGAATGGTATTTCCGGTATTCTTGACATTAAAATGACCGATTATGCTTATTTCTCCCTCATCTTCAGCGGCATCAGGAAGTATGACCGTATAACTGAACCAGGCAATTCCCTCTGTACGTTCCTGTTCTTTTTTTTTCCAGAACATACAAAAATCCCTCCTGAATAGTTAGAAGATATCCGTATATTTTATGCCTGAAGGCTTATGAACATGTCAAAAAAATCAGTATGTATAGATAGACAGCTTCTTGCGTAATTAATGAGAATAAACTACAAAAAGAGGAGCGGTATACTCCTCTCTCGACAAAAACTGATTATTTTTGATTACTCACCATTTCCGTTGACAGTTGGAGGGAAGATTGTCGGACATTGAGGCGGGAATGCTAATGGAGGACAAATAAACGGCAAATCTGGTCTAGGCTGACAGAAGTCTGCAGTAATTTCAAGTTTTACAACAGCTTCAGCCTGCACATTTTGGCATAGATTAATGGAAATATCAAGCTGTTGGAATTCAAACACTCCTGGAGTGATTCCTACCTGGCGGCAAATCAGGTTTGCATCACATTCAAAATCAGTAATTTCACATTGAATGAATGTTCCTGGAGGTGCACACAAGAAAAACTTTTCAGATAAGGCCCAAGGAATTGGATCAGAAGTACAGCTTAAGCCTTGTGGGTTGGAAACACGGACAACAATGAATCCCTTTTTCAATACCTTAACTTTCTGCAAGGTTACAGTAGAACCATCAGGCAGCTGGAATTGACCTGTTGCCCGTCCTTCAGGCTGTGGAATTTCCTGGCAAAGAATGGCTCCTGGTGCAAGCGGGTCGATAGGATTTCCAGCTTCATCAGTAGGGAAGCATTCTACTGTTAGGTTTCCTCCTAAAAATGCACATGGATCACCGGCACCACCAGGGGTAGGTGTTGGTGTACTTGGACAATCAAAGCCAAGGACAGCGACGTCATTAAAAGCTAAAAGCGGCACATCTGCTTGGCGGGTGACCCAATCGTATACTTTATGCACTTTAACACATAAAGTTTCTTGACCGCCGCTAATAGGTTTAATATTCATGAAACATTCATCTCCTCAAATATATTATTAATGGGGCTGAGCCTACTGTATAGTATGCAAGGATTCCTAATCTGTGTTTAGGCATTTGCATATCATTGATTTGGTCATGAAAAAAAACGCAATTCTTACGAACAGTTGACCCATAGATAATATATTCTTGAGTGTACACAGTGTGCTCTTTTTTTCATGTGATCTAGCCTAAATATATTGGTATTAAGTCAGCTTTTATACATAATTCCTAATTCCGGCTTTTCTGACAAGTATCTGTATAACACGTTTCTGATTAGCCGGCATAGAATATAGGAAGAAGTATGGGCATTTGCCTACAAGGAGGCGGTACAGCTTGTTAAACAAATATGAAAAACTGAGCAGTATCCAATTACAGCAAAAAATAATTCAGCTAGAGTCCCAATTGTCCTATTATTGCATAGATAAAGAAAAGCAGGAACAGAATTGTGTGGAACAAATTGCAATATTAAAAAAGAAAAATGAGAGATTAAAAGGAGAAATTGGGACTCTTTTAGACGATAATGAAAAGTTGAATGAAGAACGGGATGAATTTATAAGAGAATATAATGAACTGCTGATGGTCAATGAAGAGTTGCAAAAAAAAATGGCGGATTTAAAGGAAGGCAAGGTGGAGCCTGAAGCCTCAGAAAGGATTCATCAGCTTGTTCAGGAAAAGGAACAAATTCATAAAAAGACAGCTGTACTATCGGATTTAATAAAAGAAAAAGAGGGGAAAATTGAGGAATTAATGAGCGAAACGGATTTGTTAAATCAAAAACTCGCAGAAAGCAACCGGGAAGCCGAGCAATCAGGTATGCTTTATCAAAAGGTGAAGCATGAAAAAGAGAGGATGGAGGCTGTACTGGAAAGCAAAAATATCGAACTGGACAAGGTGCGGGACGAACATACAATAATAATAGAAGAAATGAAGCAATTACAGCTTAATCTTGATCAGGTTCAACAAGAATTGCTGGAAAGTAAAAGTCAGCAAAAAATGTCTACGAAACATGAAAAGGATCTGATTGAAAAAATGAATCAAATGAATAAGGAATTAACAGTTGCTATAAATAAACGGCTGGATCTTGAACAGGAAATCGCTGATTTGAAGAAAGAATTAGTTAAGAAGCACGAAGAACTGCAGACTGTATTAGAGAAAAATCAAAAATTGGGCGAGGACTTACAAGATTTCAAGGAAATTAAGGAACAATTGCACCAGAAAAACGTATCTTATCAACAAAAGATAAACCAATTGGAAGCCGAGAAAGATGCAGCACTTTTGGAAACCAGTCATCTGAAAGAAGAAATAGCACATGCAGAAGCACAAATTACGGAATTTGCCGAATTGAAAGCGGATATGTTAGACCGTTTGGAGAAGCGTGTGAAAGATATGAGTATTTTAGAGGAGGAAAATAAGAGATATATAAATGAAAAAACAGAACTTCTTCAAAAAGTGGCAAAATTAGAAAAGGAAAATGCCTCCTTTCATGAAAGTATTGCCCTTATGACTTCACAACGAAAGTCCGATGAATTACGGCTTGATCATATTTCAGCTAATTTGAATGAAGTATTCACTGAAACAAAGCAGCTCGTGAGGATGACTTCGTCGCTAAAACACCAATTGGAAGCAAAAACTTTAGAATTGACTCAAATAAAAAAGGAGAAGGAAACGCTCATGGAAGAGGTATTGCAGCTTAGAAAAGACTATGAGAGGTCAGAAGTAAGAAAGTCTGAATTGGAAAATCAAATCGATATTATGAGAAAAGAGCTCTTAAATGCACAGCATTCTTTGTCACGTTTAGAGCAATTTGAATCAGAAAAGCTTAAATTGAAGGATGACTTGGAAGCGAAAATTGAAGAGTTCAATATGTTAACCGATCATTATCAGCGTGAAAAAGAATCCTATTTGAATGTTCTTGAAACCGTTCAGGCACAAGTCAATATTTATAAGCAAAAGTCAGAGAGCTTTGATGCAGAGAAGGGATCTTGGTCAAAACAAATTGATGAATTGAAGGCGGAATTAGCAGAAACAAAGGCAACGATTGTGAAGATGGAAGAACTTGAACAGCATAACGGAGAACTGGCAACGGCGCTTCAGCAAAAAGAGCTTGAAATATTTAAAGCGAAAAAAGACAGTGATCGTGCGCAACAAAATCAAATAGAGCAATTTACAACGGAATTAAAATTGTATCAGGATCAAATTCAGCAATATGAAAAAGAACGGGAAATTTGGGAAAAACAAATGAAACAAATGAAGACTCAGTTTTCGGTTCTTGAATCCAGCTTAGAGGAAAAAGAAAATTTTATTGAACAATATATTAAACAGCCGCTTTCTTTCCAGCCAGCGAATCTGCACTTTTCCCAGCTTGAAAAAATGGCAAAGGACTTTGAACCTTCTATACCGCAGTCTTCACCACAGCCATTATCACAAAAAGGTCAATCTAATGCACATCATCCTGTCGATTGGTTCAATCGTCTTGTTTCCCAGCAGCAGGTTCAAGCTCCGCCAGTTAAGCCAATAAACAATGGGAATTCCCCGACAATGGATTTTTTTACCTTACGGAAAAAGACCGCCCAGCCCTCCACACAAGGGCTCACTAACGGTAGTCAATGGAACGAAGAAAAATAACACTGAAAGAAAAACAGGTAGATTTGTTATAAAGCGAAGTGTGTATAACGCAATGATCAAAGATTGCATTCGCTGCCTTCCCAACGAGGCCTGTGGCTTACTTTCCGGCAATGGCCCTATTGGTGATACGTTATGGATATTAACAAATGAAACCCATCATCCCAATCGGTTTCATATGTCTACTGAAGCCATAAGGGAGGCAGTGTTCGGTATGGAAACAATTGATGAAGAACTTTCCGGTATTTTCCATTCCCATCCTAGTTCGCCGCCATTCCCATCTTTGCGAGATATTAAAAAAAATCCATATACAGATATAGCCTATCTCATCGTCTCACTTCATAAGGGTGAGATTAATGTTGGCTGTTTTAGGATGGATGACGAAAAAGTTATTCCCCTGCAACTGATCGTTGTAGAGGAATAAAAGCAGCGGAGGATGAATGCTCCGTTGCTTTTATTCATGTTTGTAAGCTAGCAATCAATAATTGTGCTGCTACCTAGGGGGAAGAGGCAGAATTAAAACACGATATTCGCACATGATTCATATACATAAATGGAGCAGATTATCGTAAACGGGAGGAGTTAATATTGAATAAAAAACAGGGCCTGCGACTTGTTAAGGGAACTGTTTCTCAACAACAAGCCCTAGAAAATATATATATTGGGAATCAAGTAAAGTACAGCAATCAAATAACAAAAGGGGGATCCTATAGAAAACGTTACGGCGGTCAAGGGAA
>NZ_CAMLDX010000041.1 GCF_946478885.1 uncultured Bacillus sp.
AAAAAAAGCTTATACCCGCTCATCGCAGATATAAGCCCTTTCGAAAAAATGTCTTCCCTCATTCATAAGCTTCAAATTGCTATTTTTTTGAGATGACTACTTCCGGTGATGTGACTTGATCGTAAAAGTTGACAAACTTGTCGCAATCCTCGCTTTTGCGATATACCATGGCGACACGCGGATGTTCGTTAAGAATGCCAGAAATCATATAAGGGATGATGTAGCCCCATTCCCACTTTTCACGCATGTTCAACATATGCTTTTCAATGACGCCAAGAAGCGGTTTTACCTCGTACTTTGGATTTTGAATGTAACTGACAAGCAGTTCTGTATTACAGTTTCCTGCCGCACGTCCCATTCCATAAACAGAAGCATCCAAAAATGTGACACCATTCCGTGCTGCTGTTAACGTATTGGCAAATGCCAACTGCAAATTATTATGGGTATGAATGCCGAGCCTCTTTTCCGGGACCATGGATCGGAATTTTTTCACCTGATGTTCAATTTCCGCCGGATCGAGACTACCAAAGGAATCAACAATGTATACGACATCTACCGGACTTTGCTTTACTAATTCAAACGCTTCGCTGAGCTGATGCTCAGGTACATGTGATAGAGCCATGATATTGAGTGTCGTTTCATAGCCTAAATCATGAAACATTTGGACAAGTTCTAAACCTTTGTCTACTTCACGGATATAGCACGCAACACGGATCATATCTAATGCACTTTCCTCACGCGGCAAAATATCATCCGGATCCACACGACCAATATCAACTAAAGCAGACAGCTTTGTTGATTTTTTTTCAGGAATAATCTCTTTTATAAATTTATCATCAAGAAATCTCCATGGATTTGGTTCTGTTGCATTTAGAAGTTTTGGGGAGTTCTTATATCCTATTTCCATATATTCAACACCTGCTGAACTAAGGCTATTATACAGGTCTTGTACAAATTCGACACTGAAATCCCAATTATTAACTAGTCCCCCATCACGTATAGTACAATCTATAATATTGATATGATGATCCATGATTGCTATATCCCCCTGTTTTATCCTGCGTTATTATTTCCCTGTAATTTTCCGAAAATACTTTTATTCATTTTTAGATTTCTTACTGTGTTTATATCACTTAAAATAGGGGGTGTCAAATTGTTTTTCTAAAATTCTATTAATTTGCCAAAATATTTCAGCTATCACGATGCAGAAACAAGCATACAGTGTGGAAAAATACTGATTTAATGTTAGAAATACTGAATTTCCAGTAGATCTTTAAACCGTTATTTTTTAGCAGTTCCCTTCATGCTATGGTATGAATATTCTATAAACAGTGGCAGTAACAGTGTTTAATAGACAAAAAGTGTTCACAGAGACTCATCATCCTGACTAATATACTTTACGAAACCCAGTCACACTATCTGTATAACCGATACTCTCATAAAATTGATGAGCTCCTATGCGGAAAGCAGAGGATACAAGAATGGCATAGGCACAATGCTTGCTTTTCGCTAATTCATCAAGAAAGGACATCAATTTTTTCCCGACTCCTTTTCCTCTCCATTCCTCCTTCACAATGACATCCTCCACGACTAGGAAAGGGACTGCCAGGCTTTTACAGCAGATTCCAAGCGCTGAACCGATGATCGTCTCACCTTCTTTTGCAACAGCTAAGAAATAATTGTCATCCTGCAGCATTCCATGATAATGAAGGACAGATTGTTCCTCTGAAAGGGCAAATGGGATGAAATTTTCGTAGAGCTCTAATAATTCAGGAATATCTTCTTGGATTAATTTCTCTATTATCATTGTTTTTTCCTTTCTGGTTGTCACCTTCATTTATATATATATCTTACCACAGCAAACTTTATTCAGGATGATTGCAAAAGCAAAGCTGTCAGGCAGTACAAAACCGTTTTAAGTATCACTCTATATAAATCTGCACGGGATCTAAAAAACTGTGACCGATAATAAATACACGCTTGTTACGATTCGGGATTCGTTTTTAACAGCACGGACTGCATTGTTACCTTATTAACGCCATTTTCTTAACATCCTTTATTGTGCAGCTGTCTTGATAGGCAAAGGTTCTTTTAACATATCGAAGAACTGCCTACCCCCAGACAAAATCTTTGAATGGTTTATAGATCTATATACTAATGAGCAAGCGATAAAGAGGAAAATATTCCTATTAACTCCAATCATTGAATGAATTATTTCAATTAATATAGGTATAATGTCATATACCATTCTGTTTTGTAATATTGTCATTAAACAATAATGAAATGTAATTGAACTGTTCTTCCATTCAAATACATCCTCATGATAATGTCAATATAGACAAAGTTACAGGAGGTATTTATGAAATATACGCACATGAAAACTTTCATTGCAGCATGTGCAGCTGTACTTTTATTTATAGGAACTCAAGGCCATAAGACTGAAGCCATGACCAGTCATCAGGTGCAAAAGGGCGATACTCTTTGGAAACTTGGGGAACAGAATGGAATATCCGTTGACATGATTAAACAGATGAATCACCGTCTGGATGATTGGATTTATATAGGCGAATTTTTACAACTTCCAGATGAGCCGAAAGATTTTACTGAATATTCAGATAACAATGATTTTGAAACCCCAGCACAGGAAATGCCGCAACCAACTCCTGTCATATCAATCGAAGAAAAAGATTTAATGGCTAGATTGGTTGAAGCTGAAGCTAGGGGTGAGTCTTATGAGGGAAAGGTTGCCGTTGCTACGGTTGTCTTAAACCGGATGGATTCTCCAGAGTTCCCAAATAGTATTACAGAAGTGATCTATCAGGTTGTCGGCAATACCTATGCATTTACACCTGTGCAAAATGGAGAAATCAACAAACCGGCCTCTGAGGAAGCATTACGAGCTGTAGATGAAGCTTTGATAAGTACAGACCGTTTAAATAAAGCTGTTTATTTTTACAATCCTAAGATTGCGACGGATGACTGGATTCGGTCACGACAGATCATAAAATCCATAGGTAATCACGTATTCGCTATTTAAAAAAATCCTGTAAACATTTCCTAAATGTTTACAGGATTTTTACTCTGAAAAAACAACGGGCCTTACATATAGAAATAGATGTCACCCACTTGAAAATATTAATCCGTATTAGAAAAAATATGTTTCCAGAAGAAATGCATCTTTACACTTCAAGAATAATCATTCGATAACGTCTTTTTGGGCGCCGCTTGAATCTTATCTGGTTTAAAGAACCATTTCATCATAGGCGGAGTAACGAGTGTAGTGACAATAACCACGACAATCATAGAGGCGAAAAGCCGTTGCGGTATCAGACCGGCCTCGAGACCAATCGCAGCAACAATTAAAGCAACTTCTCCACGGGAAATCATGGCTGCACCAATCCCCATTGAGCTGTTCATGCTAAATCTGGAAAACTTTGCTCCTAGGCCTGCACCAATAAACTTCGTCAGGATCGCTAAAATACTTAACGTTACAATCAATCCCAGATTGTCAATAATTCCAGAAAACTCGGCAGAAATTCCGATAAAAGCAAAAAAGACAGGAACAAAAAGAGAATAGCTGATCGTTTCAACCTTTTCAAAAATTTCATTTTTATATTTTGTTACCCCCATTGCTACACCAGCAATATAAGCACCGATAATATTAGCTACACCAGTATATTCAGCAGCAAAGGCATAGACAAAACAAATAATGATCGCTGCAGTGATAACTGATTCGCTAATTTTTAATTTTGCGAAAGTGCGTAAGAACCATGGAATGGCCTTCCACGCAATTAAAATGGCTCCTGTAAAAAAGATGACCTTCTTCCATATAACGCTAATTAATGAAACTTCACCACCGGAAAAACTCATTAGAAATGCCAGAATGATCATAACTACCACATCATCAATCACGGCAGCCCCTAAGATTGTAGTTCCTTCTGGTGTTTTCAGTTGTTTCATTTCTTTAAGCGCCTGTACAGAGATGCTCACGCTGGTAGCTGAAAGCATGATACCTAAAAACCATGATTGATAAAAGGTCAAATCTAACAGCACCCCGGCAAAATACCCTAAAAATAACGGAACGATAATTCCGCCAAAGCCAACCAGGGTAGAAGATTTCCCCGATCTCCTAAATTCATCCAGATCCGTCTCTAGACCAGCAATAAACATTAATAATATTACCCCAATGGTACTAAACACAGATAATGGTTCCGTCGCATTCACCCATCCTAACATAGAGGGACCAATTAGGATCCCTGCAATAATTTCACCCAATACGGCCGGCTGACCAAATCTGACACTGAAATTCCCTGCAAGCTTTGCAACGAATAGCACAACAGCAATTTGAAAAATAAACAATGACATTCCACCTTTCCTCACGGTTAATAATCTGATAATTCAAAATTAGTTCAACACAAAAGGAGTCTGTCACCAATGGGCATAGAAACCCCTTGGTGACAGACTCCTCCTTACATTCTTTCGTATTCAACTGTACACACAAAGTATATTAGCATAACTAGATTAAAAGATAAAGAGTATCACAAATCCATATTTGTATCTTTTTGTTAAACCTGAAGAAAAGGAACGGTTCCAAAAGCAAAAGAATCAAGCATGACAGTATCTAGCATCAATCTGCACGGAATATAGATCAATTGTGATGCCTGACACCTTATGGGACAGCCCCTTTATCCATTATTCAATTTGCCAAAATTATATTTTGCCAATACCAAGACGTCACTGTGCCAATTTTAGCTCATTTGCATATTCGACATATTCATTGAAGTTTTCATCGGTGTATTTGATTCCGCTATATTTCAGCACACCGTTTTCAATTTTAAAATCCGTAATTTGTACGTCATCTTCATATGTTGTCAAGGCTGTTTTCTCTTTTGTTTCAAGATTTACTTGATAAATATTACCACCAGTAGAAACGGTTCCATAGGCAAATCCGATTATAACGAGTATGTTTTCATCATCTTTCCAAATTACTTTTTTTGGAGTTTGATCCCCTTCAGCTGCCACTAAAACATTTTGCGTACCATCCTTAAGATTCACGATATAGACATCTCCTGGTTCTTCCCATTCAATAGAGGAAACATAAGCTGCCTTTGTACTGTCTGGTGATTTCAGCGGTTCTGATGCACTTCTTGCTGCCAAAACTTCTGTTGTTCCGTCCCCTTTTACTAATGCAACGGATTGTTTCTCTGAATTATAAGAAACATCAAAGCCTGTCTTCTCTTGAGGTTCAGACTTTTTTTCCTCCTCTTGAACAGCTTCTTTTGGTTTGGAGGTTTCAGATTCTGATTTCACGTTTTCTTCAGTTTGTACATCGTCTGTTTTTTTTGCTTTTTCCGAAGTAGAAGTTTTTTCTTCATTGGAACAAGCCCCTAAAACTAGAATTGCAGCCAATAATGTTAAAAATATGTACTTCTTCATAGTATCCTCCCATCATATTAAGTTGATGTCCTACCAATATTATCATAATTAATTATTATTTAGAAAACATATTTTAGCAAATTAGAAGAAAAAATACAAATTTTGTAATTTTATTAACAATTATTCTTTCTCTTCCTAAATTTCCAGTACACCACGGATACCCTTTCGTTACATTACTTATGCCTTCGTGGCTCAGGATTCATAGAGATTACACCCGTGGTGGGCGCACCTTAGAGAAAAAACCAGGAATATGGTTATCCTGGTTTTTTCTCCGCCACTTTAATGGCAATTCTTGCCCCTGCCAAGGAATTTTATTCTATCATATTCGTCATGCTTTTTTAAAGAAAGAAACAGGAGAAAGATTCACCTATTGAGCAACAGAGAAGGTAAAATGCTTTTCTAATTTGCTGGCAATTGCATCATTGCCTGCTTCCACAATTTCGAGATATTGCGGTTTGTTAAACATGGAGCTGATTTGTTTAGGGAATACTTGCTCAATATGACAAAGACTAATTGATTCATTAAATTTTGCCGGATGTGCTGTCGCTAATGTGACGCAAATGTCCCCAGACGCGCAGCAGTTTTCATATGCAGCTACACCGCAGGACGTGTGCGGATCAAGCAAGTAACCTGTTTCGTTATAGTACTTGCTGATTGTTTGCAAACATTCTTCACCCATAACACCGTATGCTGCAAAATCTGCTTGGACTCGGCGAAGCTGTTCTTCATTCACAACAATCTGGCCTTCTGCTCTAAATTGTTCCATTACTGCAGAAACCTGGCTGGCTTTTTCATCGAGCAAGTAGTACAAATAACGCTCAAAGTTGCTTGCCACCTGGATATCCATCGAAGGACTGTATGTGCTGCGGAATTCGCCTGGCTTGTACACTCCCTCTTTAATAAAACGCTCTAAAATATTGTTCTCATTTGTAGCAACAATCAGTTTTTCCACAGGAAGACCCATTCTTTTTGCAAGATAGCCAGCAAAAATATCGCCAAAGTTGCCAGTTGGTACACTGAAGTTTAGAGTCTGAATGTCACAATCCTGAGACACTTGGAAATACGCATAAAAATAATACACGGTTTGCGCTAAAATGCGTGCAAAGTTGATCGAGTTTATTGCACGAAGGTGATATTTATTTTTGAATTCTAAATCAGCAAATAATTCCTTGATGATTCTTTGACCATCATCAAATGTTCCTTTTATTGCTAAATTCAAAACACTCTCGTCATGAACAGTTGTCATTTGCAATTCTTGTACTTTGCTTACTCTTCCGTATGGGTGCAAAATACAAATGCGGATACCTTCTTTTCCTTTTACACCCTCAATCGCAGATGCACCTGTATCCCCTGAAGTAGCGCCCAAAATGTTGATCGTTTCCCCTGTTTTCTTCGCAATATAGGAATACAAATTACCTAAAAATTGCAATGCTACATCTTTAAAAGCAAAGGTCGGTCCATGAAACAGTTCTAATACGTACATGTTATCCTTTACTTTTTTTACTGGAGTTACCTTTGGATCACGGAAAGCAGAATAACTTTTCTGGATCAATTCCTTCAGCTCATTTTCCGGGATTTCTTCTCCCACATAATAGGAGATGATTTCGTAAGCTAATTCTTGGTAGGATAACTGCGACATTTCCTGTAGCTTTTCTGCTGGAATTTGCGGGATTCTTTCCGGGATTAAAAGCCCCCCGTCATTTGCCAGACCCATCAAGACTGTATCAATAAAACCAATTGCATTTACATTTCCGCGTGTACTGATATACTTCATAGTTTCCTCCAAATAAAAAATAAAATATATTACTATCCTTACTTATAATTAGCTTTAAGTCAATATTTGAATGAAAATATTTACTATTTTAAAAAGAGATTTCCCCAACACAAAATCGACTTCTCCGATATTTAATTTTTATGACTGGTTTTTATTTGCATTAAGGATGCAGGACTTTTGTGCAGAAACTCTGAATATTATGATACTAAAAAGAAAAAATCATCACAAGCATGGAGCACGTACGAATATTTATAAGGATAAGCTTTATCGGAGGATTAGGTGCTTTGAATACAGCTTTTTTTGAAACTCAATGTATAATGATTTTGACTCTGGCGATTTTTACATAACTTTTAATAAAGAAAATCAAAAGGACAGCACATATTAGTCTTGTACAATATGGCTGTCCTTTGTTTTAAAAGTTCTTTCAATTTAGGTCTTAATAACCGTATAGGTCATAAAAATTGACGTACATTATGCTCAAAGCGCTAACTTAGTCATTTGTTTGATGAAGGAAAAATTCATAAGCCTCTTGATCTGTAAACCCTTCATGGACAACTTTAGTTACTGCCTGAATCATTTCTTGCGGATGCTTCGATTGGAAAATGTTTCGTCCCATATCTACTCCAGCTGCACCACACTGTATGGATTGATATGCTAAAGTGAGAGCATCCTTTTCCGGAATTTTTTTGCCTCCGGCAACAACTAATGGAACCGGACAGGATGCGACTACTTTTTCAAATTCATCGCAATAATAAGTTTTGACCATTTGCACACCAAATTCAGCGAGCATTCTGGTAGCAAGCAGGAAAAATTGTGTCGTCCGTGCCATTTCCTTTCCTACTGCGACTACTCCCATTACAGGGATTGAATACCTTGACCCAAGGTTAACAGCTTTATTTAATGCTTCAATTGTTCCTTTTTGCCCATCTGCCCCGATAAATGTTTGAATGGCAATCGCACTTGCATTCATCTTAATGGCTTCGTCCATATTGACAACCATTGATTCATGACTTAAATCATCTTGCAATATACTTGAGCCTGAAGAGACTCTTAATGCGATTGATTTATTATATTGCGGCGGGACACAGCTTCGAATCGCTCCCCTTGTGGCCATTAAGCAATCAGCGTAAGGAGCGAGCTTTGGAATTTGGAGGTCTAATCGTTCTAGACCGGATACAGGCCCCATAAAATACCCATGATCGAATGCCAGCATTACGGTATTACCGGTTGCCGGATTGAAAATTCTTGACAACCGATCCTTCATGCCCCAGTCATAGTGTGCAGCCCCCTTAACATGAAAAGACCCTTGATTTGCAAATTCTATATTTTCCAGAAATTTCTTCGCTGTTTTATTTCCTATAATATCTGCCATTCTTCCCTTCCTTTACAATTTTTTAGTGATTAAAAATCATTGTTATGGGTATTCCCCTTAGTGAATACAATTTTTTTGCAGTAATCCTTTTATGCGCATTTCTTAGGTGAATTCCTTGATCCTTCCTTTCAATTCGACCTTTATAGACACCTAAAAGGAACTCATTACATGGATGGTACTCTTCAATGCTCTATTTTCGCCAATAAGCAAAGCACAGTCACTTCCGACTTGCAAATTTCTAAGGAAATCTCCTTAATCCCATATCTTGATTAAAAAATTTATAAATACTGTCTGATTTTACTAATACATTAGAGCCCTACATAAAACTACCACCACACTTCTGAACTATATATATGTACAGGATTCCGATTTCATTAATAATGACTAATTAAAAATGACAAACATTTTTTGATTTCCCTGTTCATACACATTGAATCAATACAATGCAATCGTTTTAATTTGTATCGGGCAATTACATTGAACCCTTTGATAGGCTATTTACGCGATATACAGAAGGACTGATCACTGTTTACATTGCTGCAAGAGAATTCCAGCTTTGCATAGATCTTATGAGTGAGAGGAAGGTCATGATGGGAAAATACTTGATGGCCATTGATGCAGGTACCGGCAGTGCCAGAGTCATTCTTTTTAACATATTAGGCGAAGAAATTTGTCTGGCGAGCGCCGAGTGGACACATCGAGAGGATAGAAGATATCCTGGTTCAATGGATTTTGATATCGACTATAATATCAACCTTATTACAAGATTGATCAAGGAAACTCTAGCTAAAAGCCGGGTCAATCCAGCGAATATTTCCGCCATCGCAACGACAAGCATGCGCGAGGCAATTGTGCTGTATGACAAGGATGGTAAGGAATTATGGGCCTGTGCCAATGTTGACTCTCGTTCTAATCATGAAGTAAAAAACCTACACAGCATCAACCCATTTATCGAATCGGATTTATATAAAATTTCAGGCCAGACCTTTTCTTTAGGAGCCATTCCGCGAATTCTATGGGTAAAAAATCATCTTCCAGCAATATATAAGAACGTCAAATATGTTACCATGCTTAACGACTGGATTGCGTATCGTTTATCCGGAATACTCTCCGTCGAACCGTCCAACGGCTGTACTACTGGACTTTTTGATATTAAGAAAAGGAGCTGGGACATTGAGATTGCGAAAAATGTGAATCTAAAGGATGATATATTTCCCATTATCCATGAAAGCGCGACCGTAATCGGCAGAGTGACAAGCGAGATGTCTGCACTGACAGGACTGAGTACGGCAACTCTTATTGTCGCCGGCGGCGGAGATGCCCAGCTTGGCTGCATCGGAGCCGGAGTAATAAAAGAAGGAGACGCAGCAATCTTTGGCGGCAGCTTTTGGCAGTATGAATATACGACAAATCAGGTGCAAATGGACGAGGAATGCAGAGTAAGAATCAATTGTCACGCCGTACCTAATGCATGGCAATATGAGACCATTGCCTTTTTCCCAGGACTAATGATGAAATGGTTTCGCGACAGCTTCTGCGAGCTTGAAGCTTTGATACAGAAGCGAACTGGTGAAAGCATTTATTCACAAATGGATAAGCGAGCACTCAGTGTGCCTGCAGGCAGCTACGGACTGCAATGCACCTTCTCCGACAAAATGAATTATTTGCTTTGGAAACATGCTGCACCCAGCTTCATCAACTTTAAACCGGATGCAGAGAAATTTAATAAGGCAAGCTTTTACCGGGCGATTATGGAAAATGCTGCCTTAGTCACAAAAGGAAACATTGAACTGGTGAATACAATCACGAAAACATCACCGAATTCGATTGTTTTTGCCGGTGGCGCCTCAAAAAGTGAACTTTGGTGCCAAATTGTTTCTGATGTTTTAAACATGCCGGTAAAAGTCCCGGTAATACGCGAATCAACAGCTCTTGGCGCTGCGATTTGCGCAGGAGTAGGGGCCGGTATCTATCGCAATTTTAATGAGGCAATTGCAAAGGTGGTTCAATTCGAAAAAAACTATACTCCAAATCAAGAGCATCAACAGGTCTATGAAGATTTATATTATAAATGGAAAGAAATCTACAAAAAACAGCTGGATCTAGCGGACAACGGGTACACAGATCATATGTGGATTGCTCCTGGACTAAAATAAACGAATGAGAGGTGAGCAAAATGGTCATTTTTAATGAAAATGACAGGGAATATCGATTCGGAGACAGTGGTCCTAAATATCTGATGAAAGGACCAAGAATGAGCTTTGGTGTTGTCGTCCTTCAGCCAGGACAGAATTTTCCAGCACATTACCATAATTTTATGGAAGAAAATTTCTTTGTCCTTGAAGGAGAATTAGTGATTCATCTTGAACAAACTGTACATCATTGTACCAAAGGAGACTTCATCCATGTAGAACCAAAGCAAGTTCATTATTTAGCTAATAAAGGAGAAAAAATTGTTAAAGCGGCTTTCATGCTCTCACCATTTCATGAAAATGATAAAATAGAAGCAGATGATAACCCAACTGTTTGACCTTGAATTTTCTTTTTGAAGGATCTGTCCCAAAGCAAAGGTGACAGACACTACAATCCAGTATCACTTTGTATAACTGCGCACTGGATATAGATAAATTGTAGATATCTGACACCTTATAGGATAGATCCATTTAGAAGCACAGAGAGAAAGAAGAGAACATTTCTGTATCATCCCCTACCAAACTATTTTTCGCATCGTCTGTTTACGAATGACTTCATTCCTGTTCCCATACCCATGATAGAGGCATCGTGGTGCTGATTCAGGCTGCAAATACTGCTCTGAGGCTGCACCCACCTCAAATATTCCCCTTATTCACAAGCTTAACAGAACTATCTAATGATAAACTTTGTTTGGCTGTGCCCTTCCTTCGTTTTTTTGACTTCTAAAATTGCTGGGATGGCATTTTTCAGCTCTTGTACATGGGAAATAACCCCGATCATACGACCTGACTGCTGGAGATCGATTAAGGTATCAATTGCCTTCGTTAATGATTCCTCATCCAATGAGCCAAAGCCTTCATCGATAAACATTGTATCGATGGAAACGCCACCCTGAAAACTTTGAATCACATCAGCCATACCCAAAGCAAGGCAAAGGGAGGCATTAAACTTTTCACCTCCCGATAACGTTTTGACATCACGGGTTTGCCCGGTGTAGGAATCATTGACATCAAGACCAAGCCCGCTTTGCTTGCCCCTGCTTTCCATGCGATCGCTTCTCATAAGTAAAAACTGTCCGTTCGAAAGGCGCTTCAACCGTTCGTTCGCTGCAACAATAATCTGCTCCAGGAATTCAATTTGTAAATATCGTTCAAAAGAGATTTTACTGTTGTTCTGTCCTCTGACCACATCATACAAATCAGTCACGATGTTCAGACGTTTTTCCAATTGATATGCTGCTTCAGCCGTCTCAAAAATTTGGTTGCTCAAATTCTTTACCTTCTCCAAATATAACTCTGATCTTCGAAGCTGATCCAATGAATGGTCAAAGGATGTTTTCAGGTTATTTATTTCTCCTATCAAGAAGTCAATATCAGCCTTCGTTTTGTTGGCCAAGGCTGACTGCAGATCCTTGATCTGCAGGGTTAGTGCAGTTATCGTACCGTGATAGTTATCCATTTCTCCTTTTAATTCCTGCTGCTGTTCCTTCGTCATTTTTGCCAAATGGTAGCTTTCTTCATCGGAAAATTGAGCCTGTTTGAGTACTTCAGTAAACTGTTGTTCAGCTTTTAATTTTTTCCCGCTGCTTTCCATCAGCTGTGTACGGGAGTTCTCCAGATTAGCTTCAGCCTTTGCCCCGTCTTCTTTTGCCAATTGAAGCTGCTTTTGTGCTGTTTCCCACTCCTGCTCTAGCTTGGTTTTGACGGTCAATGCTTCAGCTGTCTTTTTTTCTAAAACAGCAAGATTCCTCAATTCCTCAGGAATTCTGGTAAGCTGTTCCTGATAAACAGCCTTGTTTGATGTAAAAACCATATTCTTCTCTTGATACGTTTTTGCCGCTAGTTCGAGATCCGTATCAGAATTTGTTAGCTGTTCTTCATACCTTTCAAGTTCTTTCTTTAATTTTCCAAGCTGTGCTTTTTCCTTTTTCAAAACCTCAAGTTCCTGACTTAAGTTTTTTCCCTGGTTAACCAACTGTCGAAATGTAGAAGGTGCATCCTCAATCGCAACTCCGCATTGCAGCACTTCAGTTTCCTTCTGCTCCAGCTGCTCTTTATTGGCATTAACCTTGGCCGCAATATCACGGTAAGCCTGATCTTTTTTGCTGTATTCAATTTTGGCAGCATCGAGCTCTTCCGTCGATGGGATATGATCCTGACCCTGTGCCATATTTGGATGCTTCAAGCTGCCGCAGACCGGGCATGGCTTTCCATCATGAAGATGGGCAGCTAAAACGCTTGCCTGTCCGCTTACCCATGCTGCCTCAAGCTGTTCATAGTGCTGCTTCAGATTATCATAGACTGCCTTTTTCTGCTGTAATTCCTTGACAAGCTGTTCCTGCAGCTGCTTTAATCTCATATAATCCTGGAGTACACGGACTTGCTCTCTCATGTCAAGCAATTTCTGCTGCTTATCCGGTAAGGAGTCAATCTTTCGTTCCATTTCTTGAATCTCCAAACTAAGCCGGGATTTTTCCCTTTTCAGTTGTGCAATTCGCTTTTGCTGTGCTTCTAATCCGCTACCCAACCGGTGTACCTCTTTATACGCCGTTTCCAGCTCCATCTTTTTCTTTTGTATTTTCCTTACAACCGGTAGCAGGTCTTGATAATGAAGCAATGTTTGGCTGACTCTTTCCCGTTCCTCTTTCTTGTCTACTTCCTGATTATAATATGACTGTGCCTTTTGCAAACGTGCAATCTTTTGCCTGTATTCAGTTAATGCAACAGCTGTTCTTTGTTTCTTTTCTTCTTCATCAAGACGCCATTCATTGACCTGTGTTTCGTACGATTCAATTTTGGCTGCCCTTTCAGCTCTTTCCAGCTGTTTCTCTTTTTCCTTATAAATCGGTCCTTGGCTGGTTAATTCGTGGAGTTGTATTTTTCTTTCTTCAAGCTTCTTAAATTGTTCGTTAATAGCCTCTGCTTTATGTAGTTCTTCCAGCTTTTTATGATAAGCACCTTCTGCCGTTTCCACTCGCTTCTTATTGTCAGTTATGACCCTTTCGTAATAAAGGGCTTCATCCTCCAAACCGTTTAATACTTGATGGGTATTATATTGCTCTTGTGAGAGAACTTCGAAGAGACTTGATTCCTCCCTTGGCGGAATAGCAGCCTGAATATCTCCGATGTAACGATCCCTTGCCTCTTGTACCCGCTTGAATTCATCTTCTGCCGCTTTCTTCTTCTCTTTAAGACGTGCAGAGATTTCAGTATAGCGCTCAGTTTTGAAGATTTTCCGCAGAATCTCTTCTTTGTTTTCTGTTTGCGACGTTAATAGTTTACGAAATTCTCCCTGCGGAAGCATCACAATCTGGCTAAACTGCTCCTTCGTTAAGCCGATCAATTCTTCCGCTTTTTTGTTAATTTCTGAAACGATCTGTCTGTCCACACAAGGAATTTCCCGTCCATCCACCTTTTCATAGAATTCATAGTGCTCCCCGGTAGCCGTTTTGTTGCCTTTTTTCACATGGCCAAGCTGGCGTTTAATCCGGTAATGACGACCACGCAGTTCAAATTCCAATTCAACAGCCGTATGAACATCATCAGCAGCAAAATCACTTCGCATTCCCTTCATGTCACTGCGATCTTCTCCACTTGCTGAACCATAAAGGGCAAAGCAGATGGCATCAAAGATCGTCGTCTTCCCTGCCCCTGTATGACCTGAAATTACAAATAATCGATTTTCCTTCAGCTCACTAAAATCGATAACTTCACTATGTTTATACGGTCCAAATGCCGTCATTGTAATCTTAAGTGGTTTCATGCTTCGGCCCCTTCCCTATTCCAGTTCCCTTGCTGCAGCAACTTCTTGAGAGCTTTGCTTGAATTCCTGATGTTCCTCAAGGAGCAATTCCTGCAGAATCTCCTTAAAGATCGCTTCCGTTTCCTCTGTGACTGGTGTATGTTTGACTTCGTGATAAAATGCACGAAAAAGGGACAAATCATCCATTTGATGACGTGTGGTTTTTCCCCCATTCGTATCTTTATTGACCGTGGGTAGAGCAATAATTCTTTCCACATGCATCGCATTCGGATACACCGATCGTACCTTTTCCATCGGTGAAAGAACCGGCGTTTCATCTAACAGGCGGACAAACACATAATCTTCATTAAGCGGATGCTTTAGCAAATCCTCCATTTTCTCCTGAATCGTTCTCATGTCACGCTGTGGTGTCAACAGCTTCTTCTCGAGCTTCATTGCTCCTTGTCCATCAAGTTCAACGATATAATAACCCTTCTTATGATTTTCCTCCGAAATGGAATATTTAAGTGGCGAGCCTGCGTAGCGGATCCTTTCATTCTGGACAAAGTGTGCCTGATGCAGGTGGCCGAGCGCGGTATAATGAAATTGAGCAAACAGGCTTGCATCTACCTGTTCGGTACCGCCAATCGCAAGCGGCCGTTCCGAATCGCTTGTGTTCTCTTGCTGTTCTCCATTCGGAGTGACAAAGGCATGTCCAATGAAGACATGCCTAGCATTGGGATCCATGTTTGCTGCAATATGTTCCGTAATTTTCTTCATTGCATCGTTATGTGTACGGATCTTTTCATCCTCAAAAAGATAACGCACGACACTTGGATCGACATATGGAACTACGTGAAAGTGAACTTCTCCGTACTCATCACTGAGAACAATTGGTGCTGCGTCTTTGGAAAGCTGTCCGATCATGTAGCAGCCATTTGCCTTCATTAAACTGCTTCCAAAATCCAAACGGCTCGGGCTGTCATGATTGCCGGCAATCGCCAGCACGGGGACTTCAAGCTGCAAAACGATCTTTTCCAATACTTCATTCAATAAATTTACCGCTTCAGTAGGGGGAACAGCCCGATCATACAAATCGCCGGCAATGATGACTGCGTCCGGTCTTTCTGTCTCAATTGCCCGGATAAACTCCTGTAGCACATAGCGCTGATCATCTGTCATATACACACCCTGAACAAGCTTTCCTAAATGCCAGTCCGCTGTGTGAAAAAATTTCATTGAATTTCTCCTCTCTCTATATTGATTTATTAATGGTTTGACCCGTTGATGAGGTGCCAAAAAAATATTTTTCGACACGCTCCGCTTTTACGATGCTTATTATCTTACCTAATATACTTATCACTTGGGTTTGTCCGCTAGGTAATTGAGTATCGCTTATTCATAAAAAAAGCTGCATTTACATGTCTTTAGAATAACATGAAAATGCAGCTTTTGCGAACGCATATTCTAGCGAAAAAATTTCCATTAAATAGTAAAGATAAAGGAATCATCATGTCAAAATTAGTGGCCTATCCATCATATATAGTTCTTAATGGATGTTCGGAAACAGTCTGATTTGACTATGCTAGAACCGGAATTTTTGCTTCACCCAATTCTAATTGTAATAAAATTTTATAAACCTCAAAACCACCTTCTGCATAGCTGTAATGTGTGATATATTCCGCTTTATTTAGTCGAAGCCTTTCATCAAAAAATAAACACTTCTGTTCTTTTTCAACAAACTCAATTAAACTTAACACAAATTCTGGCTTTTCATATACTTTTTCCCTTAAGATTTCGTGAGTGAGAGCATTAATCAATTGTACCTTATACAATCCAAACACCTCCCAAATTCTTTCACATTAAGCATATACCTAATTGGGAAGTTTTTACTGAGTAAAATATGAACATTCCAAGAATCTTTCTTTGATTTCTGTATCTTTTATCATTCGTTTTCATTACACACTAATAATCCAGATGGTTTAGAGGACAATTTAAGTAGAATGATCTTATCTTTGTAAAAAATTAGCTGGCTCCATTATCAATACCCCCTAATCAATGACTAATCTTTTTATCCCAATCGTTTTAGAAAAAACTTCGTCATGCCCCCAGTCCATTTAATCCTTATATGTGGACAGAAAGCAAACTGAGGTCATGCCTTATTTTTTTACGGAAAGTGAAATACTGCTAGACTCGAGATCGATAATTTGTTAGAATCAATGTTGTTTCAACTTTTAGAAAATAGAAATTTTTGTAATATACAGATTGTGGGTGCAGAATCAGATGTCATGGGAGATTTTTAATATTATTGGAACGGTGGCCTTTGCCTTGAGCGGTGCGGTGACAGCCTCGGAAGAGGACTATGATTTAATCGGCTATTATGCGCTTGGTTTTATCACGGCTTTCGGCGGCGGAGCGATACGCAATGTACTGATAGGTGTACCGTCTTCTGCATTATGGAATCAAGGAACCTTATTTTTAATCACAGGCATCCTGATCACAGTCATTTACTTTATACATATTAAAAAACTGCTTATTCGGAAACATTGGAACCAGCTATACGGTCTGATTGATGCAATTGGTTTAGCTGCTTTCGCCATTCAAGGAGCGATGTACGCAAAGGAATTAGGCCTTCCGATGAGTGCTGTTATCACCTCCGCCCTCCTGACTGGTGTAGGGGGAGGAATTTTGCGTGATGCACTGGCAAAAAGACAGCCCTTTGTTTTTAAATACGATTTATATGCATTTTGGACGATCCCGGCTGGAATTATTGTTGGTCTTGATCTATTAAAAACAGATTTATATTTCTATATGTTGTTTGTTTCCATCGTTTCCTTGCGTATGCTCTCTCTGAAATACGGCTGGCATATCCCAAGGCCAAAAAGACAGACAGTTGCAGTTCAAAATAAAATCATTCATGAGATGAAGAAATCCCCTTTCTAAGGGAAGCTTTAAGATTATCACAAAGGGATACGGAACATCCGTATCCCTTTGTGGTATAATTATAATTTATAACATACTTTTCCTGGATTTAAGATCATATGTGGATCAAAAACTTGTTTGATATCCTTCATTAATCGAACATTCACTTCTCCAAGCGATTTTTCCAGATACTCCATCTTTCCGCTTCCGATACCATGCTCACCCGATACTTGACCGCCAAGCTCTGTCGCTTTATCGTATACATAATTCATGAAGATATCAACTCTGCGTTTGAATTCTTCTTCTTCCATGTCATTGCTGCAAGTATAGATATGAAGATTTCCATCACCAGCATGTCCAAAGCTCTTGATGGTCAGGCCAACCTCTTCTTCCAATGATTTAACATAAGTAAGATATGGAGCAATTTTGTTGATTGGCACGACGACATCACATTCATCCAATAAGTTCGTTTCACTCGATATCGCTTCTAAGAAGGAACCTCTCGCCTCTCTTACATCCCTCTTCAATTGAGGAGTATCGGCCACTAAAATATCAATGGCACCCGTTTCATAGATCAGTTCACTCGCATGCTCTACCATCGTATTCAGTTCATCATCAGAGGTTGCATCAAATGTAATGAGCAGATATGCATTCGCTTCGACACCGTTTACACTCTTTGGAAATACTGTTTTTTCCAAGTATCTTTCTGAAGATTCGACAATGTCCCGTTCCATAAACTCTATCGATTGAGGTGTCAGATGGTTCATAAAGATTTTTGGAACTGTTGAGATACAAGTTTCTAAATCTTCATATGGAATAATTAAAGTCATGAATTCTTTTGGCTGTGGCAGTAACTTTAAGGTTAGTTCTGTAATAATTCCAAGAGTTCCTTCTGATCCGATCATCAGATTTAATAAGCTGTAGCCAGAGCTGCTTTTGGTAACAGTAGAGCCCAAATTGCAGATTTCACCCGTTGGCAACACAACCGTCATCGCACGGACTGATTCACGTGTGCATCCATATTTAACTGCCCGCATGCCTCCTGCATTTGTTGCAACATTTCCTCCTAAAGTTGCAAACCTTTCCCCCGGATCAGGCGCATATAAAAGACCCTTGCTTGCGGCATCATCAGCCAGCTCTGCTAATAAAACACCCGGTTGGACCTTTACAATCATATTTTCCAAATCGTATTCAAGTATTTGATTTATCCCAGTCATATTTAATAGGACACCCCCCAATACGGGTACGGCTCCCCCAACCAAACCTGTGCCAGCTCCCCTTGGTGTAACAGGGATATGGTGCTCATGGCATAGCTTCATGATGGCAGAAATCTCTTCGGTACTTTTGACATCAATTACAACTTCCGGCATTTTCTTTCCATATATCGGCATCTCATCATGACTGAAATCTACATTAATTTCATCCTTAATCTTGACTCTCCCTGGTGCAATTCCTTCAAACTTTTCGATAATTTCTGGAAAAACCTGTTGATAATTCATTAAACGCCCTCCTGTGAGTATAAATCTTCAAACATGTAAGCACTTTCAAAAAGTTGTCAAATTAATTTAAGCACTTTCAAAAGATAATATTAAAAGTTTTTCTTCTTTTTCTAATCCTTTGGCAGAACGGTCTGTGAATTGACTCCATCTAGCCTGTCGCAAGTAACTGCAAAGGCTCAATTACCATTCAAACCTCAAGATAATGTTCATTATACTAAAATAACAACAAAGAAACAACGACAATTATGTGACAAAATTGCAAACTGGGTTATTATATACCAAATAAACAGAACAAAAGTCCTATCTTTTTTTATATACCATACAAAAAACTGATGTTAGATTGGAATAAGTAAAAGAAGCTGAGAAAAAAGGCATAAAAACTCTCCCCTTTTTAGTGATTATTATGCACTGTTCAAAAAAAGAAATGCTTTATCATTTTTAAAATGTTATTTAAAAATAATTCTTTCTATTCAAAAAAACATTCCCTCTCTTGGAAGAAATGCCTGATTGATTATGTTAAATAGCCATTGATTTCCTTGTTTGAATGCTCTCTAATTTAGCAGGAATTTCCTTCAATGAAGACAAACGCACGTATTTTGCATGATTCTCATTAATGTCGAAATCATCTGCTTCCCATGTGGCCTGCTCATAGTGAAATCCCCATGCATTGTTTTCTAAAGCAGGATAAATATCCGACTTCAAGCTATTTCCGATCATGACATAATCATTAAAATCATATTTATCAATGATCGACTTAAAGGTTTGTGGTGTTTTTTGCGAAAATACATAAACATCATTGATATATGGAATCGCCCCTGATTGTTCTATTTTCCGCATTTGTACTTCTTCCACACCTGCTGTTAAAATAATCATCTGATATCCCTGACTTTTTAATACTTCCATCATTGGAATCGAATCAGGCATATTATTATATTTCCGCTCATAAACATCCAAGACCGTTTTGCTTATTTCCTCCTTTATTCGTTTTTTCGATCTTTTTCCGACCATATATAAAAAGTATTCATATGTTTTATACCATGTCTGCAAATAACGATTTGGCAAAAATCCAATCTCATTCACCATTTCCACATCTAATTTACGTTGATAGGCCTTAATCTCCTCGACTTGCGCCAAATCGTTAAACACATCAGAGGCAACAATTTCAGCTGCGCAATGATTGGTTTTATCAAATTCTATACTTGTTTTCACAATGGTGTCATCAAAATCCCAGATTAATTGAATGTCTCTTTTCATGTTTAAGCCCTCGTCTTTATTTCTTTGTTCTATATTTTCAGCTCTCACGCAAGAGCTGAAAATTGTTGAATCACTTTGCTGCTACCAGCTTATATTCTAATTATAACAAAAGCGGACAGTAAATACTGTCCGCATGCGATTATTGTCTAATATTGTAAGTAAAACTCCTCTAGCAGAGATTCATACTGCATTTCCGTAAACTTATGATTCAGCAGTTCAAGCAAAACCGACAATTCCACAGTCGAATGGTTATTCCCATCTTCAATGGCATCAATATGATCGAACGGAATATTTTCCCAACCTGTTAGCTTTTCAATATTTAAAACATTGACCAGATGAATAATCTCGTTAATAATAACTTCTCTAGTCGATAGTTCTTTAGTTAACAATGGGATTTCAGAGCGATCTTGTAACAACTCCTTGGTTATCATCCATATCGTAACCTTTCTTTGCTTGATTTCCCCTTTATTTATTATTTTACCATAGAAACGTTCATCGGCATTGCCTGAACTCAAGTTAAATCTGAACAGTTAGTGAATGCTCACTCCTTGTCACTGATCAATTGGATTTTTTCAAAAATTTTTTCTAATGATTATATAGACACGACCTTCACTATCTTTATCGGAAAGTTACTTTCAAATCTTTTTAATAGATAACTCTTATTCGAGTTCTTCTCAGGGCCTGTTTAAAATTTTCAGCTTCACGTTTGATTTCCAACATGGATATTTCTATTCACAAAATATCCTTGGATATCCCATGAATCATCTAATTGGTCAAACTCAATTGGTGCAAAACCAATAGAAGGATCAAACGGAAAGCATATGGACCAACAACAAAATCAAACTTTTTATCTAAACGAGGTATAACGATACCCACTTTCCCTTTCCAAATAAACATCCTCCACTCATTATACCTAGCCGTTGCAAATGCTAAACGAGCAGCATCCCTGTCATCAACAAAAGCTGTTTAATTTTTACAAATCAAATAAAATCAGCACTTGACCGCCTGACATAAATAATATATGATAATTTTCAACATGAATGTATAGTGATGTAGCGTTTGAAGAGGACATGATTCATTTCTAATTTTCTTGTCAGAGAACAGGGTCTTGGCTGGAAACCCTGAAGAATAGGAAATGTTTTACCACCTTGGAGCTATTGCAGGGAACCGGGACTCCCCGTTGTATCTGCATTCGGATGATCCGTTATCTTTTCGAGCATAAAACTCGTTTGTTTTATGAAATTAGGGTGGCACCACGACCGCACTCGTCCCTATTATTTGGGAGGAGTGCGGTCTTTTTTTAACTTCATTATTTTTTGCGTTGAAGAGGACATGATTCATTTCTAATTTTCTTGTCAGAGAACAGGGTCTTGGCTGGAAACCCTGAAGAATAGGAAATGTTTTACCACCTTGGAGCTATTGCAGGGAACCGGGACTCCCCGTTGTATCTGCATTCGGATGATCCGTTATCTTTTCGAGCATAAAACTCATTTGTTTTATGAAATTAGGGTGGCACCACGACCGCACTCGTCCCTACTGTTTGGGAGGAGTGCGGTCTTTTTTCTATCTAAAAATCAGGAGGAAAATAAAATGGAAAAGAAAAATCATCGCCAATTAGGCCAGCAACTAGAATTATTTACTTCAATGGAGGAGGCACCAGGAATGCCTTTCTTTCTGCCAAAAGGAATGGTTATTCGGAATGAACTGGAACATCTTTGGAGAAAAAAACACCAGATGGCTGGTTATCAAGAAATTAAAACACCTATATTGATGAAACAGGAGCTTTGGGAGCAATCAGGACATTGGGATCATTATCATGACAATATGTACTTCTCACATGTAGATGAACAGCATTATGCCATTAAACCTATGAATTGTCCCGGAGCCATATTAATTTTTAAAAGAAAGCGCAGAAGTTACCGGGAATTGCCGGTCCGTTATGCTGAACTTGGTCTGGTTCACAGGCATGAATATTCGGGCTCCTTAAATGGCCTTCTGAGGGTACGTTCATTCACCCAGGATGATGCCCATATATTTGTACGGATGGATCAAATTAAAAAAGAAATTGAGCATGTACTGGCTTTAATTGATGAATTTTACTCCCTCTTCGGCTTTCAGTATAATGTGGAGCTTTCAACACGACCTGAAGAATATATGGGTTCCCCCGAAATCTGGGAGAAGGCTGAAAGAGCTCTAGAAGATGTGTTGAAATATAAAGCTATTCCGTATCAGGTGAATCCAGGTGATGGGGCTTTCTATGGACCAAAAATTGATTTCCACATATTGGATTCCCTTGGACGCAGTTGGCAGTGTGGAACCGTTCAATTAGATTTTCAAATGCCGGAAAAATTCGATTGCACTTATGTTGGAGAAGACAATCAATTGTACCGCCCTATTTTAATTCATCGGGCAATATTTGGTTCAGTCGAACGGTTTATAGCAATTTTACTTGAGCATTTCGGCGGGGATTTTCCATTATGGCTTTCACCTGTGCAGGCCGCAATCATCCCGATTTCAGATTCCCATGCAGCATATGCCTATCAAGTCAAAGCAACATTAGAAGCAGCCGGATTGCGGATCACGCTCGATGACCGAAGTGAAAAAATGGGTTTTAAGATAAGAGAAGCAGAAAAACAAAAGATTCCTTACATGCTGATTATCGGTGATCAAGAGGTTAAAACTCAAGGTGCTGCCATTAGAAGACGAAAACAAGGCAATCTTGGAGTGATGGGCATTTGTGAAGTCATACAGTTATTACAAGCAGAAGTAAATAACCAATAAAGCAGACTGATTTTTCCCCATTGAGGGGGTATCTGCCAGCTTTTCGTAAAATGAAGCTGAGACAAATGACGAGTAATAACCGGAATTAGGCTACTGCCTATTTTTTTCACACAATAGAACCCCAAATTTTGTCCTCTCATAATGTAGGTTTAGATTGTTGATTAGATTATTCATGAATAGACGTCATATTCTATATGCAGGATCATTCATTTCACTTCCGTTGTCTATTCAAGATGCTTTTCTATCTAAAGGAGAGGATAATTGTTGAAAAGGCTCATTTTTCTTGCATTAATCGGTTTGGCCGCACAGCTGGTAGATGGCTCCTTAGGAATGGCATATGGAGTAACATCCTCTTCACTGCTTCTGATGTTCGGAATTGCTCCGGCGGCGGCTTCGGCATCCGTTCATATGGCAGAAGTCGTGACAACCGCCGCATCAGGTGCTTCACATATTAAATTTGGAAATGTAGATAAACAGATCGTGCTTAAATTGATTATTCCGGGTTCCATCGGTGCCTTTATCGGAGCCTGTTTTTTAGGAAGCATTCCGGGAGAAATCATCAAACCATATGTTTCCGTTTTCCTTCTTATATTAGGTTTTTTTGTCCTGTATCGTTTTCTCTTTACATTCCATTCACCAAAGCAGCAAGCCAAGCGAAAAATGGGCAAAAAACATTTTGTCCCGCTAGGTTTTATTGCTGGATTTTTTGATGCGACTGGCGGAGGAGGATGGGGTCCTATTACAACACCTGTTTTGTTAACAGGCAGCAAAATGGAACCAAGGAAGATAATCGGTTCAGTAGACACAAGCGAGTTTGCTATTGCGGGTTCCTCTACTCTCGGTTTTCTCATTACATTAGGCTGGACGCAAATCAATTTTCAATGGGTTGCCGCTTTAATCATCGGCGGGCTTATTGCAGCTCCAATTGCTGCATGGCTAGTTAAAATCATTCCCACCAATCTTTTAGGTATATTGGTTGGCGGAATTATAATTATGACCAATATCCGAACCCTGCTTGGAGCACTGGACGTATCGCAGAAACTAAGTCTTTTTACTTTTTTTATCCTTGTTATCCTTTGGGCTGCTGCAGTGGTCAGTGTAATTTATAAATTAAAAAAAAGTAACACAAATAGCCAGATTATAGAATAATCCTGTTTTACGTGGTATTTTGAAAAAAAACCTCGTAACACAAGACCCTTCTTTCAGTATGGCAGCGATTAATTTCACTTGAAGCTATAATAAACAAGGCAAAAAAAAGGAGCCTTCCCAAAAGGTGTCAGGCATCCATCATTCATCTATATTCCGTACAAATAAATACTAGCTATCGTAGTGATCGACACTTTTGCTTTTAGGGCAGCTCCTTGTATTTTCTCTACTGAATAGTCTCCCATTTCTCTTGTTTTTCCGTACTCGTTCGCTTTACCTTTATGGATACCGTTAAATAGGTGATTAATCCTAAAATGAGGCAGAAGGATCCACAAGAGGCGAAAAGCACAAACATTTTATATCCGCCGGGCACTGAGTAATCGTAGCTGTAATAGCTAGATAAAAATAATCCGGTACTTAACAAAAATAAATAATAAGCGTACCACTTTTTTACTCTTTTGAATAAGTGGAATCCGAGAAACAAAAACAAATAGACCGCACTCACCGTCATAATCATGGGAAAAGTTGGTTTAAATTTGGCGGCAAAAATTAAAAAATCCCATTGTAAAATATCGCTTTCATCGTGAACTGGACCGGACAGCCATTGTGTGACAGGCGTGGAACTCTTCCATTCTGAAGGCTGATCAAGGAGAGAACTTCCTTCATACCAAGCAGCTAGCGTAGAAAACAAAAACACAACAGAGGCAGCACCGAATTGAAAGATAAATCGAAACATGAGAAAAAACCTCCCGTATATGATTTTTCATCTTTCTTGTTGACCACTGGCTGATTCAACTTCATTCTGTCCCAAAAAGCAAAAATGATCTTTTGCAATCGGCAATGTCCCTTCATGAAAGCACACCACAGTATATGAACTTATCGGTATGTAGTAGTATTCTCCATTTGGTAAAAAAAACCTTCTTGTAGTATCACTTTTTTGCTCGACAAACAAGAAGGCAAGATTGCTATTGAAAAAGATGATGAAGCAGCCTCTGCCGATCATCAAAAAACTGTTTCATAATTGAATAATGGTATGTCTCCTCTAAACGCACTTCTTCCATCCCATCTTCTGATAACTGGATGATCTTAGCATGAGGATAGGCCATGATTATTGGGGAATGGGTTGAAATAATAAATTGTGAGCCCTGGTTCACAAGGTCGTGAATCCGCGACAACATTGACAATTGCCGCAAAGGGGATAAGGCAGCTTCCGGTTCGTCCAAAATATAGAGTCCATTTCCTTGAAATCGCTCGGTAAAAGCGGCAAAAAAAGCTTCCCCGTGTGACTGTTCATGAAGGGATTTGCCCCCAAAGGAATCAATCACCTTTCTACCTATGAAAGGCTCCTTATCCATCTCCTCAATATTGGTAGCAACATTGTAAAATGTTTCAGCACGAAAGAAAAAGCTATCCTGTGCGCGGTAAACCCCTTTTGCTATCCGGAGATATTGCTCTAAATTGGAATGTGAGTCATAGCTGGAAAAACGGAAATTCAGCGATCCCCCTTCTGGATTAAAACCTAAGGCGATCGAAATCCCCTCCAAGAGGGTTGACTTTCCCATCCCGTTTTCACCAATAATATAGGTAACATTCGGATGCAGGTCAATATCCTGAAAATGTCTGATAGCAGGTAAATTCAGCGGGAAGTTGTCATATGAAGCAATTCGCTCCTCATTTAAATGAACCGAACGGATATATTGTGTATCACCATTTAACTTCATAGAGAGATCAGTCCTTTTGAAAGAATAGAGCAACTACAAATTCCATCATACCATACCTTTTCTTTTCATTTGGATACAAAACAAAGATTCAAAAAAAGAGCGGCGCAGCAATCTTTCTGATTCATTTATTGCAAGAAGCATACTGCTTGGCCCAGTATTGAAATCACTTTTTCTTTCTTTTTTATCTAAAAGCCTTTAATAAATACGTTTAATATCATTAATATAAATAGAACAATAGCAATCATGAATGCCTCTTTTTTATTGGCGATGGTTTGATCATCCTGTTGTTGTCGTTTGATTCTACGGTATTTCTCCTGTATTTCTTTTTTCATTTTCTCTCTGTCTTTTGTGTTCATACAGCCTCCTCAACCATCACAGTCCCATTTCCTTCCATAATTCTACCATTTATTACAACTTGATTATTTTAAAATAAGAATATTTTTATGAATATTCTATAAACAATTCATTTTTTCTCTTGTTTATAGGTACCCGCTGACCAAAAAGTTGTTTTTAGTAAAATTCCCACCAACGAAAAAAAGCATTACCGCCATTCACGGTAATGCACATGCACGCAAAAGAAAGCATGGAGATACTTTTAATGGGCTATCTCCTTGTTAAGAATCTGAAACGCTTTGCCGAATACCTCGACCTTTTTTCCCGGCTAGTAAGCTCACGACTGCAAAAGCCAGAATCGCCAATAAGATTAATAGAACAAAAACAGTATGGAGGCTGGCTTCTAATTCATCTCCATAGAGACGGTCACTAAGCCATAATCCGGAAACCGCAATCCCAATTGTCTGTCCAAGACTCTTCATTAAATTATGTGCTCCCATTGCGGATCCACGCAACGACCAATCGACAGCGGATTGAACGGCAACAGTAAATGTAGTTATGACTAAGCCAAAACCAAAGCCAAGCCCTGCAGAAATCAGCATAATCCATGGAATGGCTGTGTTCGTTTTCAGCAATGCGAGTCCGATGCTCCCAGTAATGATCACAGCAATCCCAAGCAAAGCAACACGTGCATAGGAAGTCTTCACCAGCCATCTTCCAGTTATAATACCGGCAAGCGGCCAGGCAAGCGACATCGGCAGCATTGCAAGTCCTGAATATGTTGCATTTAAGTGGGTTACACCCTGAACCCATAACGGAATGTAGAATGTCGCTGAAACAAGTACAAAGCCGAGAAGAAAACCCGCCAAATTGGATATGTTCAGGATGCGAACCTTAAAGAGTATTAATGGAAGCATCGGTTCTTTTGCCCTCATCTCAATCCAGATGAATAACGCAATTCCAAATAGCGCGATGATAAATAGCCGTAACACACTGCCAGAAAGATGATGTACTTCTTTTAAAATCGTCAAGCCATACAATAAAGATGTCATACTACCGGCAAATACAATGATGCCGGGATAATCGATTAATTGCTTTTTCTTTTCGAGATGCTCAAATAATGAAACCCATAAAACAAATAACGAAATAATGCCAAATGGAAGATTCATAAAAAAAATCCAGCGCCAGGAAATGGTATCAACAATAAATCCTCCAACGAGCGGCCCAATAATGCCGGAAATCCCCCAAACACTGCCAATCAATCCTTGAACCTTCCCCCGTTTTTCAAAAGGGAAGATATCACCGATAATCGTAAATGGGAGCGTCGCTAAGGCTCCACCGCCAATTCCTTGAATTAAGCGAAACAGAACCAGTTGTTCCATCGTTTGCGAAAAGCCAGACAAAGTGGAACCAATGAGAAAAATGATAACCCCTACAGCAAACATTAATTTTCTTCCAAATAAATCTGCCAATTTACCAAAAATAGGAATACCAATCACCGTTGCCAACAAATAAATGGAAATTACCCAAGTATACAATTGACTGCCATGCAAATCTTCAGCAATCTTTGGCATCGCTGTACTAACAATAGTCCCTTCAATCGCAGTTAAAAATGTAGCAATAATCAAAGAAATAATCACCACATTTGTTTTTGTTTCTCTCTCCATACCTATCACCATTTTCTATAAAAAATAAATAAGTTTCTTTTCTTTATCTGCATGACACAGATGTATCACATTATAATGGAAAAAGTATGATAAGAACAGCATATTGAATTCCTGTAATGACAGTTCAGTCAATTTGGCTTTGAAGCACACAAAAAAAGACAGTATCATAAAATGGTACTGTAGTTAGGACACTTGAAAAAGGAGTGTTTTATCTACAGGTATTTTTTATATAATTGAATTTCAAGATACGGGGAACAGGAGATATTATGAGTAAGATCACATTTTCAACTAAAGAGATAAAAACCCTTCAACAGAATCCAAAAAGAAAGTCACTTTTCTTAACTTAGAATTATATTGCCCTTTTTTAATTATTTCGTTATTCTTTTTTGCCTGACGAAACTTTTTTCTTGTTATTTAAGTAAATCATCCGTTTGTTGAATAAGGTTTTTAAATGATTTGTACTAAACACCAAAAATCAATGTCCCACCAATCATATAAATAAATGGAAATAGGAATAAGACTAAATTTGCAATTATTGCACTAACCGTCCAAGCATTTTTTTCGATTTGGTACGCTTTTGATGCAAAATATAGACCTAAAGAACAGAAAACTAAAGGAAAAAATACTGGTAACCCTTGTATCTTTTCAAGAGTAAAAATATCAAACATAAAATTCACAAGGAATATTAAAGGAACAAGGAATAACACATAAGCAAGTATAATGAACATCTTTTGCATAACATAAGCCCCTTTTGGAAAATTCTTTTTCGTAAATACTATCATAAAACAGGCTGTAGTTGGTTTAATTTTTTGTTTCTTATTGAACTAACCTCCCTCTATATAGAAAGGAAAATCTCTCGATTTCTCTCATTTTCTCC
>NZ_CAMLDX010000042.1 GCF_946478885.1 uncultured Bacillus sp.
CAGAGGCTTTCAGCCGCAGAGCAAACCACCAGTTCACACTGGTGGTTTTGATTTTCGTTGCCTTTCTGAACGTTGTATAGTTTGAATGATATAAATCTGATAGTATAATGAAGCATACATGTGAAACCAATTTAATCTATTTTAAGGAGAAAGAAATGACTGAACAACTCATTGCTCAATTAAGGCCGTCCATCCGCAAAGTATGGGAAAAGTCGGGCTTTGTCCGCCCGACATCCATCCAATCCTATGCGATTCCACCTATTCTCGATAAAAAGGATATTATCGCTCAATCACCAACAGGCACAGGAAAAACTTTGGCATATCTCCTTCCTGTTTTGCATGCAATCGATACGGAAAAGCTGACCGTTCAGGCCGTCATTCTAGCCTCGTCACAGGAACTTGTGATGCAGATATTGTCTGAAATCCAAAAATGGTCGGAGGACAGCGGGATTCGCAGTGCATCATTTATCGGCGGGGCAAACGTGAAACGGCAGCTCGAAAAATTGAAGAAGCATCCGCATATAGCTGTCGGCACCCCTGGCCGTATTTTGGAATTGATTAAACAAAAAAAATTAAAAATGCATGAAGTCAAAACCGTTGTTCTCGATGAAGGAGATCAATTATTGGTTCCCGAACATCTCGAAAGCATCAAGCAAATTATCAAGTCCACATTAAGAGAACGTCAGGTTGTCCTTTTCTCTGCCACCTTACCGGAGATAACCGTTAAACTTGCCAGGGAGCTGACAAACGAAGCCGAGGTTATTTCTGTTCAAAAGGATGAAACCATTGAAGCGGCAACAGTAGAGCATATTTACTTTATAAGTGAAACACGTGATAAAATTAAACTGCTCGAAAAAATATCTCGTCTCCCATCAGTAAAAGCGCTCGTATTCGTCAAGGATATAGGTAATTTAACAGTGCTTTCCGAAAAGCTGCAATATAAACAAATAAAAGCTAGTCTGCTCCATAGTGATTTAAATAAAATGGAACGGCAAAAGTCTTTACGTTATTTCCGCCAGGGAAAAACATCGCTGCTGCTGGCTACGGATGTAGCAGCACGGGGACTGGATATCCAGGGAATTACTCATGTGGTTCACTATGATTTTCCGAAGGATTTAAATCAATATGTCCATCGTTCAGGCCGTACAGGCCGATTTGGAGCAGCGGGAACCGTCATATCACTGGTTACGGAAAGGGAAGAACGCGAAATAAAAAAGTATGCTCGTGAACTAGGAATTTCCTTGGAAATCAAACGATTCCATTCAGGAAATATCGTCGATGTTCCAAAAAGAGGCTAATTCCGTTCTACTGTGCAACTAGAAATCCGTATAAAGAGCTTCATTTTACTCATACTATCACTGTACGAATAAGAGCATAGTGGGGATCTCTCAAGGCTCTATTAAGAAAAGGGAGCAGTGGTATCATGGGCAGAACAAAAAGAGGAAACGCAAATGCACAGCGCAATAAAAATAAGAAAAAAGGCTCGCGGGTAAGCGAGGAGCTGGTCGAATTTTCAACGAGCAGCAAAGAAAGAAAGGACCAGCCTGTTATTGATTAACAGGCTGGTCCAACTTTGTTACGCAGTTCATACATAGACTGGACTGGAATGTCATTAAGAAACTAAATAGGCGTGAATACCTGATGCTAAATATTCGTTCATTTTATTCTTGGCAAATTGAAAAGCATCGATCTCTGTCAGCCGTTCTTTATAGGGTAATTTTTTGTCTGTTTCAAAGTGATGTCTGAACCCGGGATCAAGATCCTGCATAACATGGCGAAATTCATGAAACAGAGTCTCCATTAACGGGAGAAACTGATCAAATTTGAAAATGAAAATGATTCCCAGTTCACGCCAGTAAATGCCTGACGCAAATCGTAAATATTCATCTTCTTCATCCCCTAATTCAGAAATAATTTTGTTAGCCTCAAGAATGGAACAAAAAATAACCGGAATATCGATGAAAGTATCTAAGTGTTTATAGAGAGCCTGAAATACGCTTTTAAGATTCCATGAGAATTCATTGTCTAAAACATACCATTGATGATGCTGCTGTGAAATTTCCCGTTTCTCTAGAACAGGAAGCAATGAGATGTCCAATTGAGTATCCTCCGTTCCTCTGGATGTAATTTTTATAGGATATGCCCGATAGGATGTCTTTTATACTATTGACATAATTCGGCATATTTCGTCATTTTTCTCCTATTTTAGTAAAAAAAAGACAAATAGTAAAGTAATTGTTTATTTTGTTCATTCTGTGAATTTTGCGAGGTATTAGCAATAAAGGGGAGATAGAGAGAAACAGCTTGTTTTTTTGACCTGGCAGAATAGAAACAGTGGTAATAGAAAAGTGTTACAGAGATAAGAGATTGAATTTTCCGTCAATAAAATAAATGCAGATGCAGAAACGACATCTTTGATAATCATTTCTGCACATTGATGAATCATTCTCTTCATTCCATTTTTCGAAGGGGTTTATTAGTCGGTCCTTCTATCACCTCGCCATCAATCGTATAGCGTGAACCATGACAGGGGCAATCCCATGTTTTTTCGCTATGATTCCATTCGCATTCGCAGCCAAGGTGTGTACATGTTGTATCCACAATGTGGAGAGCTCCTTTCTGGTCCTTGTACGCTCCTGCACGCTTTCCATTCACTATCACAACAGCACCTTCATTAGGGTGTAAATCATTTACATCCTTTGATACATATTCTAATTTTCCCTTTAATAGATGTGCCGCTACATCCGTATTAAAGCTGATTAGTTTTTTGATGCTTGGGTCCACTTTGAAGCGACGCGTCGGTGAAAATAAGTCATGATAAGGGTTTTTGTTATTAAGAATGATGTCCGCCAGCAGTCTGGCTGCTGTGGTCCCGTTCGTCATTCCCCATTTTTTATAGCCGGTCGCAACAAGGATTCGCGGATTATCCGCAGTAATTTCTCCAATATAAGGAAGCTTATCGATTGTGATTAAGTCTTGGGTACTCCAGCGGTAGTTATATTCTTTAATTCCCAAGGTGACATCGGCAAATGCTTCAAGAGCAAGATAATGAAGCAGGGTGTCAGGACCCTGCCCTGTCTGATGATTCTCTCCCCCAACGATCACAAGCGGCTCTCCGTTAACAGGTGTGTAGCGCAGCGAACGGGTTGGTTCATCTACACTTAAATACATCCCTCCTGGATAGTTCATCTTTGCTTTAATGCCGATTGCGTATGAGCGTTCAGGATGCATTCTTGCAAAATACAGACCTTTTTTATCGAAAAAAGGAAAGTGGGAGGCAATGATTAAATGACTGCACGAAATACGGTGACCGTCCTGTGTCAGAACCGTCGGTGTGTCACCTTCCTCGATATCAACCCCAGTAGTATTTTCGAAAATCAAACCACCTTCTGTGATAAAATCAGCGGCTAAATGCTTTAAATATTTTAATGGATGGAATTGTGCCTGCCTTTTCATGACAAGTGCATTTTTGATCGGAATATCAAAGGGGATGGAGCTTTCCTGATTCCCCATAATCTTCAGCTTTTGATAGGCCTCGGCTTCTTTTTCCAGCTTTTTAGCATAGGGGTCTGTAATAGCGTACAGGAATGCATCCTCTGTGCTAAAATCACAATCAATGTTCTTTTCCTGAATTGTGTTTGCGATCCAATGCATGGAACTGTCAGCTGCCTGAAAATAAAGACCGGCCCTTTCTTCTCCAAAATGCTGTATGAGTTCATCATAAATTAATCCATGCTGGGCCGTGACCTTCGCTGTTGTATGTCCAGTTGTTCCATTTAAAATATTACCTGCCTCAAAAATTGCAACGTTTAAGCCAGCTTTTTTCAATATGGAACCTGCTGTGATTCCTGTAATCCCGCCTCCGATGACAGCCACATCAACAGAGATATTTCTGTTCAGCTTTTCGAAGGATGGAAAGGATAGCTCCCGCCAGTAAGGTTCCGGGAATTGCGGCATTTTGCTTGCAGAATCAGTCATGTAATAACCCTCCTGTTCAGTCATCTCGCAGATTATTTTTCCATAATACCGTATAACTATACGAAGACGGTGTCAGGCACCAAAAATGGACATTTGTCCGCACTTGGAGGACACGCATATATATACTGATAAATCGATAAGTTTTATCGATTTTATGGAATAAGTAAGTTAATTGCGCTAAAATAAAATCTATCAAATTGACCATTGAAGATGTCCGGATTGTTAATTTGAAATAGGTGTGCCATTTTTTATGGAAAGGCAGATGAAATCATGAAATTTGAAACATTGCTCGTTCATACGGGTAAAAAACAAAACCGCATTATTAAAAGTAAAATAACTCCAATTTATCAAACGTCGGCCTTTACTTTCGATGATTTAGATGAGGTGGAAGGGTTTTATGAGGGAAATGGAAATTACCTCTATTCCCGCAATGGAAATCCAAATACGGACGAATTGGGAGCGGCTGTTGCCCGACTGGAGGGAGCGCCGTCCGGTGTAGCGGCTTCTTCAGGTTTGTCAGCTATTCTAGCAGGTGTCTTGGCTATTGCTAAATGCGGAGATCACATTGTAGCTGCAGAAGACTTATATGGCGGCAGCTTCCATCTGATTAAAGAAGAACTGGCGGATTTTGGCATTGACGTTACTGTTGTACCATTTGCCGATTTGCATAGGATTGAGGAAGCGATACAGGAAAATACAAAGCTTCTTTATACAGAATCAATTACAAATCCAATGCTGCGTATCGAAAACATAGAGGCTATTGTCAAGATTGCCAAAAGGCATCAGTTAATGACATTGGTTGATAACACCTTTGCCTCCCCTTATCATTGCCAGCCATACAGAAAAGGAATCGATTTAGTTGTTCATAGTGCCACAAAATATATTGGCGGACATAGCCATATAACCGCAGGTGTCTTGGTTGGTCATGAAGAATTAATCGCAAAAGCGGCGGCGAAGGTTACAAATCTTGGTATGAATCTTAGCCCTTTTGAAGCCTGGTTAACCGGCATTGGACTAAAAACGTTGGCTCTTCGAATGAAAGAACAGTCATCCAACGCTAGACAGCTTGCACTTGCGCTTCGTGAACATCCGTTGATCAAAAAAACCTATTATCCGTTTGAACAGGGGGAAGAAGGATTTGGAGCGATTGTAACGATCGAAGTAGACGATACCGTTGATATCTTCGAATTCTTTCGCGCACTCTCATGGGTAAAGTTTGCTCCAACTCTTGCAGGTGTCGAAACAACCGTATCCCATCCGCTTAAAACATCGCATCGCGCCCTCCCGCCGGAAGCACAGAAGGCATTGGGCATTACAATGGGACTTGTCCGAATCTCAGTCGGAATCGAGGCGGCAGAGGACATTATTGCCGTCTTCACCGAAGCGCTAGAAAAAGCAAAAAAATAATTACGGTGTCAGGCACCGAAAAAAGACAAGTGTCTCCTCTTAGGAGACATGATAAAGAACCGAGGAGAGAATCCCGGTTCTTTTTTGTGATCGGCTCTTTTGCGGTGGGCCCATAAGTCCTGCTTTGTCTACGACTCAAGTCTGATATGAAAATACATTTCCGGATCGTTATAGAAAGAACGTGAAAAAGGTAAGATGAAATCAAGAAAGGAGGCAGCAATAAATGAAAAAATTTGGTTTGCTTTTAATAGGAGGAATCGCTGCTATTGTTCTGCTGCACAATCTTGCCCCAATAGTTGCGATGGTAATCAGCCTTGCCATTCTGTACTTTGTCGTTAAAAGATTCCTGCTGACCGATTCGCTCTTAATGAAAATCGGATGGGGAATTGTCGGTTTTATGGCATTAATGGCCTCTGCATCAAATATTCCGGCAGTATTAGGCATTGCGGCTGCTTATGTCCTGTATGTCGTTTATAAAAATTGGAATAAATCGAAAGTAATTAGCGAAGAAAAAAACGACCCATTCGTAAATTTTGAAAGACAATGGTCGCAAATGACAAAAAACTAGGACGCAACAAAGAAAATAATCAGTTCTTTCATTACTCAGAGAAAGATGGATAGAAGAACCATGTAAGCAGTGCCATCCCCCCGCACAACGACATGGAGTATCAACATACATCAAAAATAAAGGAGAAACTGAAAATGGCTAATTTATTAACTAGAATTAAAAATACAATCTTAGCTGATTTACATGGGGCATTGGATCAAAAAGAACAAAAAAACCCAATAGCCTTGTTAAATCAATACTTACGTGAATGTGAGCAAGAAACAGAAAAGGTTCGCAAATTATTAGAAAGACAGTACAGATTAAAGGATGAATTCACACGTGAATACCAATATGCAGCGGAGCTTGCTGCAAAACGTAAGTCACAATCGGATATCGCGGCTAACGCTAATGAAACAGAGCTGTCCCAATTTGCCGCAAATGAACAGCAGCAGTATGAGGAACGTGCAGTACGCCTGAAGGAATTAATGAATCAGGCAGACCGTCAGCTCGTTGATTTAGAGCAAAAATATGAGGAAATGAAACATAAGCTGAAAGATATGAATATCCGTCGTCTAGAATTAATGGGACGTGAAAATGTAAGCCGGGCACAGAGTAAAATGAATACCGTTCTAGACAATCAGGCTTACTCAAACCATTCCTATTCACGCTTTCAGGAGATTGAATCCTATTTGGATCGCTTAGAGCAACAGGTGAACAGTTCCTATTACCGTAACACTATTGACGCAAGAATTGCCCAGCTTGAAAAGCAAAATAATCGTCTTGATTTGAAAAAGGATGAAACAAGTTCAATTTCTTAAGATAAACTGGTATTCTATAATGGGGCAAGGGGTAGAGGTTCCCTGCCCCATTTTTTACTAGCGTGAAGAAACAGAGCGAAAAGATTTCTGCGGTAATTCTCACTGCAACAAGAAGGGAGGAAGGACGGTTGCTGCAAAGATTAAAAAGTGATCATCTCAGCTGGATTATACTTATTGGGGCATTTCTCTTATTATTGGATGTATTCTTTTTTAACCGTGGATCTATTTTCTCTCTTATTGTTGCAGCAGGAATGATCTACTTAGGAAGAAAGTGGATGCCAAAAACAAAGGGAAAGCTGTTTTTTTGGGGAGGAATCATCTTCCTGGCTGTTAATGCCATCAATATGCTTGCGATTAAATTCTTTTTCCTTGCCTTGTTAGGTGTACTTATTTTTCAATATATTCACGGGAAAAAGGAACCGGAAAAAATCATTCCGAATATATATCCGTCAACGGAACCGGCTACGAAACAAATCACCACTAAACCGCTATTTCAAAATCGTTTGTTTGATGCACAAAAAACACCGGATCATGAATATGAATGGAACGATATCAATATTCAAACAGGTATTGGTGATTCAGTGATTGATTTAAGCTACACAGTGCTGCCAAAGGGTGAATCTGTTATTTTCATTCGAAAATTCATTGGCAAAGTGATTATTCTTGTCCCATATGATATTGAAATAAGTGTTCATCATTCGGTTTTATTTGGAAGTACGAGAATTTTAGATTTCGAAGAATGTGCGTTATTGAACCGGTTAATTACTGTGAATACAGAAGGGTATGACCTGGCAAAACAAAAGGTCAAAGTCTTCACCTCGGTCATGATTGGGGATATTGAGGTGAAACGGGTATGAATATTGTAACACGTCAAATTTTAGCTGGTACAGGACTAGCCATTCTGCTCGTTCTTTTAGTGGGCGGTTCAGTCTTTTTTGTTTTTCCATTTCATGATTTGAGTGATCTTTGGCAAAAAAAAATACTGGATATCCCGTTTATCCTTTTTGTCCCAAGCGTTAGTATCGCTGCCGGCATATTATTTGGCATAATAACCGGTGTATATTGGAAGGGACAACTCCAATCTGTAGATGATCTGCTTCATCAGTTGGAAGAAGGCCGCCCGCTTGACCTGGACAAGACTTTCCTAGATGATTTAAATGGAATAACGAGAAGAGTAGCAAATATTCAAAAACAAATTACAGAGCAGACAAAGCTTTCGCAGAAAATCGTCAAAGAAGCCGCTGAAGATCACGAAAACAGAATGCAGGAGATCATTTTCGAGGAGCGTAATCGGTTGGCACGAGAGCTCCATGATTCGGTCAGTCAGCAGTTATTCGCCGCCTCAATGCTGATGTCAGCAATTAATGAGACAAAGCCCGCATCAGACGTCGGGGAAACAAAACAGCTGAAGATGGTTGAGGAAATGATACATCAATCACAACTTGAAATGAGAGCATTGCTCCTTCATTTACGCCCTGTAGCATTGAAGGGGAAAACACTGCAAGAGGGAGTAAAGGAATTATTATGTGAACTGCAGCACAAGGTGACAATGGAAATCGAGTGGAAGATTGAGGATTTCCCTGTTGATAAAGGAATTGAAGACCATCTATTCCGCATTTTGCAGGAATCTGTCTCCAATACGTTGCGTCACTCAAAGGCCAATCAACTGGAAGTTTTTCTTGTTAAAAGAGACGGCTATATTATCTTAAGAGTAGCGGATGACGGGATTGGATTTATTAAAGATGAAAATAAAGCCGGATCATACGGGCTGCAAAATATGTATGAACGAGCGAGAGAAATCGGCGGCAATTTAAAAATAATTTCGCTCCCGAACCAAGGCACACGCCTTGAGGTTAAAATACCGATCATAATGGAAGGTGAATGGGTTGATTAAAGTGCTGTTTGTAGATGATCATGAAATGGTCCGCATTGGCGTCTCCTCTTATTTATCAGCACAGCCTGATATTGAAGTAGTTGGCGAGGCAGATAACGGAAGGACCGCGATCGATTTGGCCCTTTCGTTGCGTCCGGATATTATCTTAATGGACCTGGTCATGAAGGAAATGGATGGAATTGAAGCGACAAGACAAATCATTGCCCGATGGCCTGAAGCAAAAATCATTATTGTAACAAGTTTTTTAGATGATGAAAAAGTATATCCTGCACTTGAAGCTGGGGCGACGAGCTATATGCTAAAAACCTCCAAAGCAAGTGAAATAGCAGAGGCAGTCCGGCAGACTTTTCACGGACAATCGGTTTTGGAGCCGGAGGTCACAGGGAAAATGATGCTAAAAATGAGGCAAAGGCAAAATATCGAGCCGCATGAGGAATTAACAAGCAGGGAGATGGAAATTCTTCTTCTGATGGCTGAAGGAAAAAGCAATCAGGAAATAGCAGATGAGTTGTTCATCGCCTTAAAAACGGTAAAAACACATGTTAGCAATATCCTGAGCAAGCTGCAGGTGCAAGATCGCACCCAGGCTGTCATTTATGCCTTTAAGCATTCATTAGTAAAATAGCTGCAGATACAAGAAGGTGGTGCAGAATGGACTATTATCCGGTCTATCTTCAATTACAAGGAAAAAAAGCAGTCCTGATCGGTGGAGGAAAAATTGCTGAACGGAAAATAGCCGGTCTTCTTTCTGCAGGAGCAGATATTACAGTAATCAGCCCGGAACTTACCGAACAATTAAGGGATCTTGTCAGAGAAGGAAAAATAATATGGAGACAGAAGAAATTCTCCCCGGATGACATCGAGGGAGCTTTTCTAATTATCGCTGCAACGAATGAACGTCCGGTTAATTTGGCTGTGAAACAGGCAGCCGCCCCGCATCAGTTCATTGCCTTAAGTGACAGCGCAGAGCAATCAGACTTTATCCTCCCATCCGTTATAAAACGAGGGAAATTAATCATCACAGTATCAACCTCAGGTGCCAGCCCCATTTTGGCAAAAAAGATGAAAAATGAAATCGCTGCGCAATACGGTCCTGATTATAGAGAATTTGTTGAATTTCTATTTGATACACGCAAATGGATTCTGCAACAAATAAAAGATCCGGAATTAAAGCAGCAATTACTAACGGCCATTACAGAACCTGCTTTTTTACATAGTAAAAACCGACAAAGGGATTTTCTTGAATTGGTTCATTCTTTCATGCCGGATCAACCAAAGATGTGAAATTATCATCAGGAAACTGTCGCAAAAGATCGATAATCTTGTGGTACCGTCGGGAAATTCGGTTTCGTGATGCTCCTCCATCTTCAGTTTTTAGATATAATTGTTAAAAAATGGACAAATTTACTAACGGTTTGCCAAATAATTAAAAGGTTTTGCAGTAAAATGATTGTATTATTTCACAAATATCTCATAAGTAATTGATATACTAAAAAAGGTAGAATGAAGCAAGGGGATGGGATCATGATGAGATGGGGGGTACTAATAGCAGGAATCCTGTTATGTTATGTGACAGCGGTTCCAGGAAATGCGTTTGCTGCAGGCACACTTCAGGAACAAATAGATGCTGTACCGAGCGGCGGAACTATCCTATTAAAGGATCAAGTATATGAAGAATCTATCGTGGTGTCCAAGCCACTTACGATCGAAGGGACAGGAGGAGCAAAGATTTCAGCTTGTGCAAACGAACCTGTGATCACTATCAGCGGGAACGATGTTACAGTGAAAAACCTCCAGATAGAAAGTTGCAGTGCGGCAGATGACAGTACAGCCATTGCGGTAAGCGGAGAAAGACACCACTTAGAAAATCTGATAATTACAACAAATGAGTTTGGCATAAAGTTAGACAGCGCCAATCATTCAACCATGACAAATATTAAATTAACAGGACGAGGAAAGGAAAACGGTATTGATCTATGGGAGTCTTCTGATAATATCATTTCTCATTCTAACATCCGCTATGTACAGGATGGAATTTATCTTGAAAACAGCCATCGCAATCGCATCACGGATAATGATGTCCGGAATTCGCGTTACGGATTTCATTTAATGTTTTCTGATCAGACTGTTGTTTCGAATAATCTTTCACAAAATAACTCAACCGGAACGATGATTATGGGTACGAAGAATACTCTCGTTGAGAATAATCGGCTGCTTGATAACAATGTAAATGTGCACTCACAGGGGATATTATTATACGACTCCGCCAACGCCAGAATTATCAAAAATCAAATTAGTACGAACCGTGTCGGGATCTTTGTGGATCTCGCTGACGGGAATTTTATCGAAGAAAACTTATGCACAGAAAATTTTGTCGGGATGCAATTTAATAATTCTCATGACAACATGGTGCAGAATAATAGTTTCATTGGCAATGTGAATGACTCTCAGGCCGTTGGCAGTCAAGATAATAACATCCAAAAGAATTACTGGGATCTTTCGCTGAAATTGGATCAGGCTGGAGATGGCATCAGTATGATTCCTTATGCATCCGATCCATACTTTTTAACACTAAGTAATTATATTCCGGAATATCAAATATTTTTTCATTCTCCGGGAATGATGGTACTGCAGAAATTAATGAAAAACCAGGAAGAGACTTTACTGCGTGATGAACGGCCAAGGATGTCTCCGTTTGAGGAACCAGATAACGTTGAATCCTCTCATACCATGCTTTGGATATTGAGTTTTGCCATGATTCTTTCGGGCTTGCTATTCTTTTTATTGGGAAGGAGACGTGTTTTAAAATGAAGAGATGGCTTTTAGCTATTATTACTTTAACTTCGCTGCTTTTGCTGATATCAGGCTGTGGGAACAAGGAGATCAAGCCTCGTGCCATTGATGAAAAAAATGATAAATGTATTCAATGTAATATGGCAGTAGCCGACGATCAATTTGCTACTCAATTAGTAACAGAAAATGGAAAGGTATTCACTTTTGATGATATCGGCTGTATGTTTGAATGGAAGAAACAAAATCAACATGAAAAAATTGCCGCAGAATTTGTCCGCGATTATGATTCAAAGGAATGGCTGAAGCTAGAAGAGGCATTTTATGTGCATCATAAAGAGATTTATACTCCGATGGCCTATAATGTTATTTCTTTTTCTACTGAAGAAAAGGCAAAGAAATTTGCTGCTGAGTATGATGAAGCTGACATAATGTCCGGTACCAAAATTAATGAACATAACTGGGGGATGAGCGAAGAGGGAATGGAGCATTCTCATTCACATGAATAATAATCTGTGACGGCTTCTTTTTTTGGTTAAAGAAGTCATTTCATGTGTTATTCCATTCATGAGCGTCATATTCATGCGGTCAAACTTGCGAAACGGGGAATGCAAAAATGGGGACAATTTGTCAATTTGAATGGAGAAAGATGTTGCGCCAGAAATCGTCTTATCTTTTCCTGGTCTTATGGACGTTTGTTCTACTGCTCATCTTTCTATTAATAAAAAGCACGCCAGCAACGGCTGACTATACCAATATTACGGGGACAGCTGTCAACCTGCTCCTTTATTTATTGCCGCTGTTTATGCTGATTACCGGCTCTTTTGCGATTGCGACAGAAATGGAAAATGGCCAGTGGCGTCTGTTGAATACCTACCCGATTACAGCACTGTCATATTTAAGCGGTAAGCTTTTCGGACAGTTAATTGCCCAATCGGTTGTGTTTACTCTAAGCTTCGGAATAAGTCTCCTGTTAGGATTGATATTCCAAATTCAGGTCAGTCTGAAATGGGTAATGGCTATCTATCTGTTCTCTATTTTGCTTCAGGCTACCTTTCTCGTCATTGGTGTGGTAACCGGATCCTTTGCGAGAAGCAGGTGGCAGGCTTTGTCGGTTTCGGTAGTCATATGGTTTTTGTTTATCATGATTTGGCCGACATTATTAATTAGTGTATTAAATTTACTTCCCTATCAGTTTCTTTCACCCATTATCCATGTCGCAACTGCTCTGAATCCGGCGGAATTGCTGCGTGTTGTTTTTGTTGTTCAGATGGGTGGGGGCGCTGTATTTGGACAGGCATATGATATACTGATTACTTTTATTAAAAAAGACAGTGCTGTATTCATTTTATTATTTTATATAATGATGATTTCAACTCTCTCTATTTGGTTTGCCTCATGGAGAATGGGGAGGAGAAGAGTGTAATGAATGTATTGGAAGTAAACGATGTTTCAAAGATATATAAGACAAAAAAAGCCCTCTTACCCATTTCTCTTACTGCCAAAGAAGGGGAATGCATTGTCCTGTGCGGTGGAAATGGAGCGGGGAAAAGTACACTTCTTTACTTGCTTTCAGGAATACTGGTGCCATCAAGCGGAAGGATTGTCTTGAATCAAATTGATTTACAAAAAAAACGCAAGCAGTATGTAAAAGAGATAGGCTATATGCCGGATGATTTTCATGCTGAGCAGACATTGACTGTCGAAGAATTTCTTTCTTTTTATGCAGCATTGCGTCATGTTGGGAAAGACAGGGTGCGGGAAATGATCCGCCGGATTGGGCTTGAGGAACAAACGAACTTCCGGATCAGCAAGCTGTCAAAAGGAATGCGGCAGCGTCTTTTGTTCGGCCAGGCATGGCTGGCAAAACCGGCTCTGTTGCTGCTGGATGAGCCGACTAATGGACTTGATCCGTATTGGGTAAATGTATTTGTGGAGCTGATTAAGGAAATTCAAAACAGCGGAACTATTGTGATTTTTTCTACCCATATGATGGATGTTGCCGCTGATGCCGCTGATCGGATTCTTTTTATGAAGGATGGACATGTGATAGAGGAATTAACCGTGGATGAGGATAAAGATGAAGTGACGATAAAGTTGCTCAAGCTGCATCGTCAATCGTAGGGGAAAGAGGCTGACTCAAGACGCGAGTCAGCCTCTTAAATTTTTCCGACTATGTTCACAAATATTCCGAAGACTTGTCTCATATGCTGTACTATATACGTGAATGAATCAACCAACAGATATATTCCGTTTCGGAATATGCGTGTAAAGGGAGAGGTGTATGAATTCATTTTTTAAAGGGACATTGATGCTCATAGGAGCTGCATTTATCGGCGAATGTGTAGAGTTTCTCATAAATATGGTTTTGGCAAGAGAGCTGGGAGAGAAGGGACTAGGAATGTACATGTCCATTATGCCAACCGTATTTCTCATTGTCCTTCTTGCCAGTTTTGAAATGCCTGTCTCTATTTCAAAATTTATTGCTGAAAAGGATAAAAGAATCCACCAAAGTATGCTGAGCCATGTCCTGAAGTGGACGATTATTTTAACATCGATACTCATGCTTCTCACTTCGATTATCCTACCTTTTATTCCTGCTTTTGACGACTACCATCCTGTCTTCAGGTGGCTGATTCTTGTGCTAATTCCAATTGTTTCCTTCACTTCGATAGCGAGAGGTTATTTTATGGGAAGGTCGCAAATGAGTAAAATTGCAATCTCGAACTTCCTCCGTAAAATCGTCCAGTTAGCGCTGCTTGTTTATTTATTTCGCCTCTTTGAATTTGAATTAAATGCAGCGGTCCTTATTGCCTTCTGCACTCTCGTTGGCAGTGATTTGGTGGTATTTCTCTATTTGTTTCATGTATTCATGATTCAATATCAGTATATAAAAAAACAGCCCTCAAGAAGATTGCACGGGAAAGTAGTCATGAAAAACCTAATGCAGGTATCTATCCCCACAACCGCCTTAAGAGTGTTTCATGCATTTACTTCGGCTATACAGCCTTTTTTAATTACAGCGGCCTTGTACTATGCCGGTGTTGAAAAGGAGCTGGCAACTGAGCAGTTTGGAATGGTTGCGGGTGTTGCGATGACAATCGGAATGTTTCCGGCGTTCATCTCTCATTCCTTTATGATCATGCTCATTCCCACTATATCGAAAGCGAATGCAGAGAGGAATGTAACACTGTTGCAAAAATTATTGCGACAGGTCATGATGCTGACCTTTCTTTATAGCATCCCAACCATATTCATTTGCTATTTTTTTGCGGAACCATTAACGACTACCTTCTTCCGTTCTATAGGTGCGGCCCGCTATTTGCAGCTGCTTTGTCCTTGTTTTCTATTTCATTTTTTTGTGATGCCATTACAAGCTTATTTAATTGGACTTGGGCTGATGAAAGAAGCTTTTATTCATGGTGTCTGGGCAACGGTCATTGCCTTTGCCGTCATTTATCTCCTTGGTTCAAAGAGTTATTTTCAAATGGATGGGGTGATTATTGGGATCAATGCAGAGGCAATTATTCTCTCAATGCTCCATTATGTTACGGTATGTAAAAAAATCGGTGTCTCTGTTTGGATGCATCCCCTGAACAGCTTGAACTCTCATTAACGTATAGTTTCATATACGAATGTAAATGTATAAGGTATCCGGTGGTGTGTTTTTCTTGAATCCGTGTTAAATTGAAGTAAACTAACTAAGTATTCGACAAATTTTTCGACAAATTTGTCGAAAAGCATTTTTGTATCTTAAAGAAGTTTGATATGATATAAATAGATTTTAAAAATTGTGAATATGAAAGAGGAGTATAGAATGGAAAAATCCAAATTTTGCAGAGAAACATTGGCCATCAAAACAAGCCTTGTTTCACCGCCTGATACGAATGTAAATGGGACGATGTTTGGCGGAAAGCTGATGGCTTATATTGATGATGTGGCAGCCATTGCAGCGATGCGTCATTCCCGTAAAACTGTAGTGACGGCTTCAAATGATTCAGTTGACTTTCTGAATCCGATTTATCAAGGGAATTCAGTTTGCCTTGAGGCATTTGTGACGTACACTGGCACTACCTCAATGGAAATATTCGTTAAGGTAGTTTCTGAAAATATGTTGACAGGAGAACGCAATGTTTGTGCTGTCTCTTTTCTTACGTTTGTGGCGCTGGATGAAAACGGAAGACCAACTCAGGTTCCAAAGATCATTCCTCAATCAGAAGAGGAAAAGCATCTATACGAAACCGCAAAAGAGAGATTAGAGATTCGAAAAAAACGGAGAAAGGATAGCGCTAAACGAGCAGAGGAATTTGGAATAGGATTACCATGGTAATAAAAAACGGCTGAAATTGGCAATATCCTATTCAGCCGTTTTTTGTTTTTTCGTTTTTTTTAACCCTGCTGACGTTCCTTTAATAAATCGCGTATTTCAACCAGCAGTTCTTCTGTTTTTGGTGCTGCAGGCGCAGGTGCCGCCTCTTCTTTCTTCCTGAAACGGCCTATCAGCCTGATAACGAGAAAGATTGAGAAAGAAATAATGAAGAAATCAACAACGGCCTGAATGAACGCCCCGTATTTAATTTCTGCATCAATGAAGGTATAAGAAAGCTTGGAGAAGCTGATTCCTCCTAGAAGCAATCCGACAAGAGGCATGATCAAATCCTGTACAAGGGAGGTAACGATTTTCCCAAATGCAGTTCCGATGACGACTCCGACAGCTAAATCAACAACATTTCCTTTCATGGCAAACTTTTTGAAATCAGACCACATAATATTCTCCTATGCTGTATTTTTTGTCCTGCCTTCTGACTTGAGATAAACTCTTTTTAAAGGGATGAGAGGTTTCCAAGCCTAAGTATGGTTGAAATCCTTAATATTTAATTGTGAATGAAGGAAAATGGTCAGCATGATCCATCTCCGTAATTTCCATGTAATTGATTTTCGAAAAAGGATTCCCTTTCCGCAGGTCTTCAATAAATGGCTCAAGCTGCTCATTGCTTCCTGCAGCAATGATTTCTACTGAACCATCCGTATGATTTTTGGCCCATCCTTTAATCCCGTATTGGGCGGCCTTCATTTGTGAAAAGTATCGGTAGCCTACGCCTTGTACTTTTCCAGATACAATGATACGCAACTGGATCATTTCTACCCCTCCGCTTTAACAAATAAGCTCTATTTCTTTAATCTTTCCATAAATATTTATTTGGTGCAAGCTTTCAGGATTAAAATGTCCAGTCTCCATTGCGAAATACAGGTTCCGCTGTACCATCTGCTGTAATTCCATCAATGTCCATGTCTGCAGAACCAATCATGAAGTCAACATGGGTAATGCTCTCATTCAGGCCGTGTGCCTTCAATTCATCCTGGGACATCATTTTTCCTCCTTCAATACAGAAAGCATAGGCATTGCCGATAGCCAGGTGGTTGGAGGCATTTTCGTCAAATAGTGTATTGAAGAAAAGGATATTTGACTGGGAAATAGGTGAGTTATACGGCACAAGAGCTATTTCTCCTAAATAATGCGAGCCTTCGTCGGTAGAAATCAGCTGTTTTAATATTTCCTCTCCTTGCTTTGCTACTACATCAATGATTTTTCCGTCTTCGAAGGTGAGGGTAAATTCATTGATAATGTTGCCGCTGTAGCTTAACGGTTTTGTGCTTGAAACTTGTCCGTTGACTCCCAATTTATTGGGAATGGTAAATACTTCCTCTGTTGGCATATTTGCCATAAACTCATAACCTTTTTCATTAATGCTTCCGGCACCGCACCATATATGCCTTTCAGGCAGTTCAATGGTTAAGTCCGTGCCAGGTGCCGTATAGTGAAGCTTCTTATATTTTTTATGGTTCAGGTAGCTTACTTTTTCATGCAATGTTTCATCATGTTTTTTCCAGGCAGCAACCGGATCTTCTTCATTGATTCTTGTGGTGGTAAAGATCGCTTCCCACAGTTTTTCCATTCTTTTGTCTGCAGGTTCATTAGGAAATACCATGTCAGCCCAGCCTGGTGATGATGCGGCGATAACAGTCCAGCTGACCTTATCAGATTGAACATATTGACGGTACGGTTTAAGAGCAGTACCCGCAGATTTTTGGTAATTAGCGATTCTTTCAGGATTGACACCTTTTAATAAGGCAGGACTTGAGGAAATAATGGACATAAAGGCGGCTCCTTCTTCTGCAAGAGCGATCATTTCTTTTGCCCGCCATTCAGGATATTCAAGAAAGCTTTCGTCTGGAGCCAAATCATATTTTAATCGGGTGACGACATCATCGCTCCAATTGACGACTACGTTTTTCGCCCCGGCTTCGTATGCCTTTTTTACAATAATTCGGACTAATTCTTGGGCATCAAGTGTAGAATTTATGACAAGTGTTTGATTCTTTTGTAAATTGACCCCAACTTTAACAGCTAGTTCTCCATACTTTTCTAATTTATGTTGAAATTCTTTCACTGCAAACAGCTCCTTTGTCAAGATCTTCTTTTCTATTGTAGCTTTTTCTGGAAAAAAAGGAAAATAAGAAGGACCGCGATATAAAGCTGAAGAAGCGTTACTGCATATAAAGCTTTCATTTCATTATTGGATTGAAGGCTTTTTTGCTGGTTATGTTTTATTGTTTTTATGCAAATTTGAGTAAACTATGCAAATTTTCATAAAAAGAACGGTCTTGCTTTTTATTTTAACCTTCAAAATGTTTGGTATGAAAATTGCAACTATTTTGAATAATCTTATAATTAATCAGAAAGGGAGGTTTGATGTATTGGATGAACTTTTAAATGCGGCATCCTTCTAACATTGATTTACATAAAAATGAAACGGCTTACATTTTTTGAACATTTTTTTAAAAAAGGAGAGTTGTTCAAGTTGGAGAATGTTACCCTTAAGCGTTCACTCGGACTATGGGCTATTGTTGGTCTTGGATTAGGCTATATGACCCCTACCATTGTGTTTGATACATTTGGAATTGTGTCTAAAGAAACAAATGGAGTTGTCCCGCTAGCGTATCTGATAGCCTTGACTGTTATGTTGTTCACAGCGATTAGTTACGGGAAAATGGTACAGGTATTTCCAAGCGCCGGATCGGCTTATACGTATACCCGGGAAACCATGAGCCCGCATCTTGGATTTATCGTCGGATGGGCTGCGTTGCTGGATTATATTCTGCTTCCTATGGTGAATGCTTTGATTATCCGTATTTATATGGTATCGGTATTTCCCGATGTGCCAGCATGGATTTGGGTGGTTAGTTATGTCGCCATCGTCACAGCTATTAATGTATGGAGTATGAGTAAAACATCAAGTTTGAATTCCGTGCTTGTTATATTTGAAATCGTATTAATTGGTGCCTTTATTGTTCTTGCTTTTGTGAAGCTGTTCCAAGGGATGGGGCAAGAAACCATCTTCACTACTGAGCCACTTTTTCATTCCGATGTTCACCTTGGTGCCGTTTTGACAGGAGCAACCGTGGTTTGTTTCTCCTTTATTGGATTTGATGCTGTAACCATGTATGCGGAGGAGGCCGTTGATCAAAAAACAATGCCGAAAGCGATTATGTTGACAGTCTTAATCGGCGGAGCCATCTTTTTTATCTGTGGTTATTTCGCGCAAGCCTTATTTCCAGATGTTTCAAATTTTAAACTAACGGATAATACGTTACCAGAGATTGGGTTATATGTTGGAGGAACACTTTTTAAACTTATTTTTCTTTCAGGTGCTTTTGCTGCAACCGTTGCTTCCGGACTGGCATCACATGCAAGCGTAGCGCGCCTTTTATACGTAATGGGACGAAATGGTGTCCTTCCAAAAAAGCTGTTTGGTTCGGTTCATCCAAAATTCCGGACACCTGCTTTTAATGTCATCCTGGTTGGAGTTGTTTCTCTGCTTGCCATAGCTCCAAGCCTTGAGCTTATTTCTTCCTTTATCAATTTTGGGGCATTAATCGCTTTTACTTTCGTTAATCTATCCGTTATTGCCCATTTTGTTTTCCGCCAAAAGAGATATAAAACAGGCAAAGATATTTTCTCTTACGTGATCATGCCTGTCCTTGGGGCCGGAACAACGGGGATTTTGTGGTATAACTTACAAGCTGATGCGCTTATAGGAGGAATTGCCTGGATTGTGATTGGGATCATCTATTTGGTATTTAAAACCAAAGTCTCTAAAACCAATATTATCGATCTTCATTTTGAAGAAGCGGATAAATCTACTTCCTTATAACACTTAGGGAAGGCGAGTAAAAAGGGAAAGTGGTCGAATAAATCAAGAAATTTCGCAAGTAAAAAGAAAAAAGACGAGCGAAAGTCATCGGCATTGGCGATGTCCTGGGCGATTTATATGATGAAAACGGTCTCGATATCCCGTATCCCCTTGAAAATAGAGACTCCTTTGGAATAGTGTCAAATCACTTTAATAGCTTGATTACAAATCAGGAATTATTTGGAAAAGAATGAGATGTCCTCATTCCAGCAACGATTTCCAGGGCCATTCATAAACAAAATGCAAGCAAGCTTAACTGCAGTATTGTCATTGAGGCGGCCAATGCTCCTAGATAAAAGAGGCGCTAAAAATTCTCGATGAACGAGAGATTTTCGTTGTCCGGGATATTCTGGCCAATTCCGGCGGTGTCATTGTCTCTTATTTCGAGTGGTGCCAGAACAATCAAGGTTATGACTAGATAGAATACACGGTTGATGGGCGACTCAAAGAAAAAATTACCGCAAGCTTCCTAAATTGCAGTGATTAACCTGTTGAAAAAGAAGATGGATCAGATGCATCTTCTTTTTTTGCTGATTTATTATTTAAAAAATTCTGAATAAAGTGTTAGTATAAAGTTGATAAGGATTGGGGGGAGGATGGAAAATGTTTCCTGTTGCCAAGGGAAAAATAAAGCCGATTATTTCAGTCACAGTAGACAATGAAGAAAAGATAAAATCAACCTTAATCAAATTGAAAGAACCCTTTATATTCTTAGAAAAACAAGATCACTTATTTGCCTATGTTTCTATCAATCATCAATTACTTGAGAAGCTGGAAGAGCAAAATTTTTCAAAAGATTTCTTGCTCGAGCACTCGAGGTCCATCGATAGTATCTGTCATCTGAGTGCAAATATATCATTACCTGTGTTGTTTCAAATAATCGGTGAGCCATTTGCCATCATAAAGGGCAAGGATGAAAAGCCTTCAGGCTATATCAGAAGAGAAGATGTTTTGGCCGAGCTTTTTAAGCAGGAGAATAAAAGCGTTGATTTACTAAAAACTATTCTGACCTCTATTCCGATGGGAACGTTTGTACTGAATAAGGAAAAGCGCATCATTAATTGTAATGAAGCCGGTTTAAAAATGATTAAATCCACTGCGGAAAAAGTATTGAATTTTCCGGCCGAAAATATTTTTAGCCGACAGCATATTGACAATGTATTTGCAACAGGAAAAACACTCCTGAACCACCTTGAGATCACGAACGAAATGGGTGTCCTTGTCGATTATAGCCCCATTTTGAACTATGATGAAGAGGTCGAAGGAATCATCATCGTCGTCCAGGATTTGCCGATGGTCGAAGAAATGGCGATAGAAATTGAATATATAAAGGACTTGAACAAAGACTTAAATGCCATCTTATCCAGCATTTATGATGAAATTCTCGTGGTCAATGCGAAGGGTGAACTCATCAGGTTCAGCGACAATATTATTCAGGATTTTTGGAACGTCGATTTAAAAGAATTAATCGGAAAAAATATTCTAGAGTTCGAGGATCAAGGGCTTTTTACACCTTCTGTCACAAGACTTGTTTTGGGAAAAAGAAAAAAAGTTTCGGTTGTCCAGGAAACAAAATCGGGCAGGAAAATTCTTGCCGTCGGAAATCCGATCTTTAATGAAAATAATGAATTGGACCGGATAATTGTGGCATCACGGGATATAACGGAGACAACCCGCTTAAAAAGTGAACTGCTGGAAATGAGAAAGATATCAGAGCAATATAAAAAGGAATTATATGACTTTAAATCAAAGGATCGCTTCTTAAAAAAGCTTATTTACTGCAGTCCGAAAATGGAAAAGATTATGAACCAGGTGAAGAAAATTGCGGATTTTTCCTCTACGGTCCTGCTTCACGGAGAATCGGGAGTCGGAAAAGAAGTGATTGCCCAAGCGATTCACCAATTAGGCAAACGGTCTTCCAAACCGTTTCTCAAATTAAATTGCGGCGCGATTCCGGAAAATTTATTAGAAAGCGAATTGTTTGGATATGCGAAGGGGGCTTTCACAGGCGCCGATAAAAATGGGAAAGAAGGATATTTTACGCAGGCCAATGAAGGAATATTGTTTCTTGATGAAATCGGTGAGATGCCGATGCATCTGCAAGTGAAGCTTCTTAGAGTGCTCCAGGAGCAGGAAGTCATTCCAGTCGGAAGCACAACCCCAATAAAGGTCAATGTACAAATCATTGCAGCAACGAACAAAAAATTAGAAAAAATGGTCGAAGAAGGAACGTTCCGTGAAGACTTATTTTATCGCTTAAATGTTATTCCAATTCATATTCCGTCATTAAGGGAGAGGACAGAGGATATTTCCTTATTGGCATTCCATTTCCTGCAGCAGCTGAATGAAAAATATGACCGAAATTATCATTTAACGCCAGATGCAGTGAATGTATTGGAATTTTATCCATGGCCAGGAAACGTAAGGGAGCTGCAAAACATTATTGAAAGATTGGTGGTAACCGCGGACTATCCGGCGATAGATGCCGAGTTCGTCAGCCAATTTTTATCGCTCGGCTATGAATATAAAAAAATGAAGCCTGTTATTACCAGGGTTATTCCTTTACAGGAGGCCATCGACCATGTGGAGGAACAGCTGATTGTCCTGGCAATGAACCAGTACAAGACCACCACTAAAGCAGCAAAAGCTTTAGGAATCAGCCAATCCTCGGTAAGCCGTAAATATCAAAAGATCCTCAGTGAGAAAAATATGAATATCGAAAACTTGTCAAACCTTTAAACCAAAAGCTGCTTTTGAATTTTATTACCTGAAGCAGCTTTTTCTTTTATGCACGTTTTAATAGACTTATGCAAAAATGAATAACCCCGTCTTACAAAAATTCGAAAAAGATTGATTTTACTAAGCGTTTTGTTATGGCATGGTTCTTGCATTAGTAAGGGGTGAGGGATTTAAAAGGAGGAATGATGGATCGTGGTCGAGGTAAAAAAACAAGTTCTTAACCTAAAGATGTTTATTGATGGCGAATGGAAAGATTCTGAAAATCAAGAAACGCGCCCAGTCACTAATCCTGCAAATGGCGAGGTTTTCTCATATGCCCCGGAAGGAACAGTTGCCGATGCGCGCAGGGCCATTTACGCTGCCCGCAGAGCGTTTGAGGAAGGTGTCTGGTCAGGCTTGTCTGCACAGGAAAGAGCCTCCTATTTATTTAAAATCGCTGACAAAATTGATGAATATGCTGATGTGCTTACTCGGCTGGAGACAATGGACAACGGTAAGCCTTTAAGGGAGGCGGGATTTGATGTTGGCGATGCAGCTGCCTGCTTCCGCTATTATGCCGGATTGATTACGAAGCCTGACGGCTATACGTATCATGTAGCTGATCCGATGCAGGCAATGGTGGTTCGTGAACCTGTTGGTGTTTGCGGATTGATTGTCCCATGGAATTATCCCCTCTTAATGAGCGTTTGGAAAATTGCTCCGGCATTGGCGGCAGGAAATACAATTGTGTTTAAACCGTCAGAGATGACCCCGGTTACCCCGAAAAAACTGTTTGAAATTTTTGAAGAAGTGGGACTGCCAAAGGGTGTGGCCAATATGGTAATGGGTACCGGATCAGTGGTAGGAAATGAAATTGCTGCCCATCCGGAAGTGGATATGGTTTCGTTTACAGGCGGCACCAAAACAGGGATGCATATCATGAAGACGGCTGCTGACTCGATTAAAAAGGTGTCACTGGAGTTAGGCGGAAAATCGCCCAATATCATTTTCGCTGATGCCGATTTTGAAACCGCTGTTGATTATGCTTTGTTTGGAATCTACTCCGGTGCAGGTCAAGTGTGCTCGGCAGGTTCTAGAATTCTAGTGGAAGAGAGTATTTATGATGAGTTTGTAGAACGCTTTGTTGAAAGAGCAGGGAAAATACAGGTGGGACCAGGGAATGAGCCTTCAACAGAGATGGGTCCGTTGGTGAGCGCAGAACATTTGGAAAAGGTTCTTCACTATATTGAGCTTGGAAGGCAGGAAGGCGCCAAGGTCGCATGCGGTGGCAGACGGATCGTCCGTGACGGTTTAGAAAATGGTTACTTTGTTGAGCCAACCGTTTTCGTGGATGTTAAGCAAGAGATGCGTATTGTTCAGGAGGAAATTTTCGGGCCGGTTGTGGTCATTCAGAAATTCAAGGATGAAAGCGAAGCTGTTAAACTGGCGAATAGTACAGTTTATGGACTTGCTGGTGGAGTATTTAGTAACGATGGCGCCAAGGCACTCCGGGTTATTAAAAAGCTTCGCGCCGGGATCACTTGGGTCAATTCCTATCATCCTACTTATAACGAAGCTCCTTGGGGCGGCTATAAACAAAGTGGAATCGGCCGCAGTTTGGGATCATTCGGTCTGGAGGAATTCCAGGAGATTAAACAGATCAATATCAATTTACAGGTTGAACCAGTTGGCTGGTTTTCAAATTAAACGTTAAAAGCGGAAGCACCCGTTTAGCGAAGTACACTAGTCGCCGAGCACTGGAGCTGGATGATGATCGAAGTATAAAGGATATATTTTTTCAAAAGAGGAGCGATAACATGAGTATCGATTTAACACGGGAGACAAAGAATGAGCAAAAGGAGAACGTGAGTGAATACATTAATAAAGTTTTGAGTTTAATAGAAAAGGAGCAGGTAACAGCAGAAGATGCGGCTTGGATTACAAAGGAAACCGTTGATGGCTTCCGCGATCACGTTAATCCTGGTTTTCTGGAATACCGCAAAACAGTTACTGAAGGCGGTCAATTTGCTGCCGTAGAATGGTCGGATAATGGTGCCTGTTTTAAGGATGTTAACGGCAAGGAATATGTTGATTGTCTTGGAGGATTCGGGATTTATAATGTTGGTCACCGTCATCCTAAGGTGGTAAAAGCAGTAACCGATCAATTGAAGCGTCAGGCACTTCATAGCCAGGATCTACTTGACCCGCTTCGTGCAATGCTGGCAAAAATCCTGGCTGATATCACCCCTGGTGATCTGAAATATGCCTTTTTCACAAACAGTGGAACCGAAAGCGTGGAGGCTGCACTAAAGCTTGCAAAAATGTATAGTGAGCGGACTACGTTTATTTCCACTACTCGTGCCTTCCATGGAAAAAGCTTGGGTTCTTTGTCAGGCACAGCCAAAGGAATGTTCCGTAAACCATTCCTGCCATTAATTCCAGGCTTCCGTCATGTGCCGTTCGGGGATATCGACATGATGAGAAAGACTTTTGAGGTCTGCTCTTCAGTTGGGGAAGATGTCGCTGCTGTCATCCTAGAACCGATTCAGGGTGAAGGCGGGATTATTCTTCCGCCGGAAAATTACTTAAAACAAGTACGGGAGCTTTGTGATCAATATGGTGCCCTGCTTATTTTTGACGAAGTGCAGACAGGGATGGGCCGTACCGGAAAAATGTTTGCAGCTGAATTATATGATATCGTTCCGGATATTATCTGTCTTGCAAAAGCTTTTGGCGGCGGGGTTATGCCGGCAGGGGCCATTGTAGCAAAGGAAGAGGTATTTAAGAACTGGTTCCCTAATCCGTTCATGCACACTACAACCTTCGGTGGCAATCCATTAGCATGTGCGGCAGCGATTGCGACCATCGGCATTTTGATAGAAGAAAACTTGCCGAAAAGAGCGGCGGTTGTTGGGGAATATTTCCTTAAAGAGCTGAAAGAAGCAGCCAAAGGCTATGAAGATAAAGTCCTCGAAATACGCGGACAAGGCTTAATGATCGGGATTGAATTTCATCAGGATGAAATTGGGTACGAAGTCTCTAAAGGAATGTTTGACCGCGGCATCCTAGTGGCGGGGACTCTGATCAATTCAAAGACTATCCGTATCGAGCCGGCGTTAACAATTAGTTATGAAGAGGTTGATCAAGTTGTCAGCACCTTCAAGGAGGTTTTAGGGAAAGTAAAAGCATAACGAATTATTAAAAAGGTACGTGTAGTTAAAGGGGAGCACGAAATTGGAAAAGAAATACGTCAAGCTCCAAACAGAGATACCCGGACCGAAATCGAAGGAAATCTTAGAGCGAAGAAATAAATATGTCCCAAAAGGAATCAGTAATAACTGCCATTCCTTTGTCAAAAAAGCACAAGGAGCCATGGTTGAAGATGTGGACGGTAATCATCATATTAATTTTTCTGGGCTATCGGAACGCTAAACGTTGGACATTCTCATCCAAGAGCGGTAAGAGCCTTGCGGGAACAGGCAAGCCTATTTGTTCATACAGGCTTTAATGTTATGATGTATGAATCGTATATCAACCTTGCCGAGAGGCTCTGTAAGCTCGCTCGGGTGATTTTGATAAACAAGCCGCTTTTTTAACAGCGGTGCGGAAGCGGTTGAAATTTGCCAGAAGATATATGAAGCGTCAAGGGATCGTTTCTTTTACAAATTTAAAGGTTCTTCATTCTTATTTTGGTTTTTTAAATACTTCTGTACCGTACGTCCATCTACTTTTCCGTTAGATTCTTTTTTACGGCGTGCTTGGAAAGCGGATAGTTTTTCACGATAGCCGCTTTCATTGAAAGTCACTTGGATTTTATGTTTACTCTTTAATAATTGAACTTCAGCAATCTGGTGTTCTAATGGAGCAACGTAAAAAGCCTAATTTCTCAATTTTAATGTTGAGAAATTAGGCTTTTTATCGTTATAGTGCAAAATAGCGTTTAAAAAGTGTGCCATTTATATCTTAAAGTCAAAGTCTGAACGGAGCTATTTGATTCTACATTTCATCTTGCATACACATAAAAATACTGAATGAATTGGAGTAGTTGGACCGCCGTATGGGAAACTCGCCTGTATGGTGTAAAGTGGGGAAAAGCTGGCGATAACTTCAAACGCTTGCCCAAATGTTGATTTATCAACGATGTATTTAATTCCTTATAAACAATAAATTGTAACAAGTTGAACCATCTTGGCGCCCAAGAAGGGGGGATGGGGAACTTACACCCTCTTTCGTCTATTTTTGGTCAAAGCCCTGCCAAACTCTAAGTTTGTTCATATTTTGTTATTAGAAATAAGAAAGGGGTGAATAGAATGTCTGATGGACATCATGGTGGAACAGGAGCAGGTTTTGCTCTAATTGTTGTATTATTTATCCTCCTTATCATTGTTGGAACGGCCTTTGTTGGCTACTGAAAAACATAAGGTATTTTATGTAGTAACCTTAGAATAGGAGGGAGTTAAGTGTCAGGAGTAAACTATTATTGCCTATGTCAAAAAAACAGAGGACGTGCTGTAGAAATTAGGGATAGGCGTGGAAGAGTACACCGAGGTAGAATTGGCTATACAACACCACGAGGAGTTTATCTTCATTCCTTAAATGGACCAGGAGGATTTTTCATCCCGTTTTTTTTAATCGTTTCACTAATCTTCTTGTCAGCCCTTTTCTTCTTCTAAAATAAATATGATACTAGACTAAAAAGTAGGCACAGATTGTTATAATTAATCTATCAACTATAACGAGGTGTGTCTGTATGGCAAGAGGCAGAAAATTCGAAGAGGCATTTAAAATTGAAACTAAAGTATATTAGTGACAACAATAAGCCTTTAGCTCAAGTAGCCAGAGAAGTAGGTGTGAACGAGAATACTTTACATGGTTGGATGAAGAAGGATGGCCAACAGCAAGAGATAAAGGCTGTAAAAAGTTACTCTTCAGAAGGAAATTCATGATCTCAAAGAGGAGAATGAGATCTTAAAAAAGGCGATGCACGACTTCGCGAAAAGTCCTTGGTAAAGTATGAATTCATTCATGAAAATCGCCCCCCATTCCGAGTGGAGAAGATGTGCAGCGTTCTGAGAGTTTCCAAAAGAGGTTATTTTAAATGGTTAAAGCGACCGAAAAGTGACCGGCAGAAAAAACATGTGAAATTATCACAAGATATTCTACAGACCTATCTAGAATTCAAGCAACGTTACGGCAGTGTCAAAATCACGAAAACGCTGAACAGACGTGGTGTGAAGGTCAGTGAGCATACAGTTTCTCGCATTATGACAAAGAACCAATGGAAGTCTTGCACATTCAAAAAATAGAAGGGCACAACCAATTCGAAGCATCCACATCCAGTAAGTGGAAACATCCTAGGTAGGTAGTTTAAAGAAAATTTAGTGTATGAATATCTTGTGAAATTCTAATCGTTAATTATATTTTTCTGCCACTATATTTTTTTATTATGGTTGCTAAAATTGCAATAATAAAAACGATGCTACTATTTATTAGTAAATAGTATCCTAGTTGAAAACCATAAAATATTGCAAAACCATCCTGAATAATAAATAGTGCTAATGCACCACCGATTAAACCAAATAAAAATGCTAGTAGCAATATTGTAAAAGCAGTTAAGTATAAATTTTTCATTTTTTTGTAAATTATAAATCCAATAATATTTGCAATAATGATAAGAAAAAACATAAGCATTATGAAAAAACTGGCCATTTAACTCCCTCTTTTCAAATCAATTAACCATTATACACAATATTATGAAATTATGCGTGTTGTGACAAGCTTAATGAATATCACATCGGAAGAAATCGCCGATATGTACAAGTCTCGTTGGGCTATCGAAACCTTTTTTCGCTGGATCAAGCAAAATTTAAACGTTCCTGTATTGTTTGGCACAACGAAGAATTCCGTTTTTAATCAACTATTCGCCGCGCTCATGACCTATGTTTTATTGAAGTGACTACATGTTCAAGCACTAAAACACATCAATCGGAAACCCTTATCACTTACGGGTTTTCAGAGGTTGCTTCTTTGTGATGCCCTGCCTTTTGAATGGCGAATAGCCCTGAAAGAAATCATAGAGAGGTATCGGTTAGTCTACGATACAATTGTATAATTTTGGTTAATCAACACACGTGATAAAAAGGCTTAAATCGCCTTTTATTAAAACTTTTTGATAAAGACCACCAAGCGAAAGCGCGGTAGAAAAAACTGTGCCTATTTTCTTGACATAGTATCAACGCTATTTATTAAAGGTGATTATTCAGCCATTTCAAGTTGGGTTATAGTCATGTTATTTCTCTT
>NZ_CAMLDX010000043.1 GCF_946478885.1 uncultured Bacillus sp.
TTTGACACTTCGCCAACGGGTCGAACCGTTGATAAATCAACATTTATAGAGGGAGTATCTTCTTTTCTTTTAAATACGTGAGAATTTTTTCAACTGATTCTGTAATCGTTAATTCATTTGATTCAATGATTATTTCAGGATTGTCAGGAGCCTCATAAGGAGAAGAGATCCCGGTAAAATCGGAAATTTCTCCACTTCTTGCCATTTTATATAGCCCCTTCGGATCCCTCTCCTCGCACACTTTTAGCGGACAATTCACATAAATCTCTATGAATTCATCCTTTTCAAACACCCTCCGAACCGTTTCACGATCTTTGCGAAAAGGAGAGATAAAAGCGGTTAAGACAATAAGCCCGCTATCGACAAATAGCTTTGCCACTTCTCCAATTCGGCGGATATTCTCCCTGCGATCCTTCGGCTGGAAACATAGATCCCGGTTTAATCCCTGTCGCACATTATCACCATCCAAGCAGTAACTGCGAATTTTTTTCTGAAATAATGTATAATCCACTGCGTTTGCCAGTGTCGATTTTCCTGAGCCTGAAAGCCCGGTAAACCAAAGGACACAGCTTTTATTGCCATTTTGCCGCTGGCGGTCTTCCTTGCTGACAGTGGAATGATGCCAAGTGAGATGATTTACATCTGTCATTCGAATCTTCCTTTACTTTTTCGTATTCATGTCCTGCATTCCTTCAATCAGAATTTCCACGACTTCCGGGCGGCTGAATTCCTTAGGCGGTCGAATGCTGTTTCTTAACATTTCCCTTACTTTTGTTCCTGATAACACCACACGATCCGTTACAGAATGAGGACATGTTTTATTAGAGGCCATATTTTCACACCTTCTGCAGTAAAAGCTATTTTCAAAGAACAACGGCTGGATGCCCAATTCCCCCTCTTTATAAAAACTGAAGATTTTCTGTGCATCATAAGTCCCGTAATAATTTCCGACTCCGGCATGATCCCTTCCTACAATAAAATGAGTGCAGCCATAATTTTTGCGAACCAGGGCATGAAAGATAGCTTCTCTTGGTCCAGCATAACGCATCGCTGCCGGAAAAACAGACAGGAATACCCGGTCTTTCGGGTAATAATGCTCCAATAGCACCTGATAGCTTTTCATCCGGATATCACTTGGGATATCATCTGCTTTCGTTTCCCCTACCAACGGATGAAGGAAAAGGCCATCGACCATTTCCAATGCTGTTTTTTGAATATATTCATGTGCACGATGGACGGGATTTCTCGTTTGAAAACCGACGACCGTTTTCCAGCCTAACTCCTGAAACCTATTTCTTGTTTGTACAGGATCCTGATGGAAAGATGAAAATGGGGTTATCGATAGCCTTCTGACCAATGTAATTGAGCCGCCAATATAGACACCCGGTCTGGCAAACAGTTTTTTGACACCCGGATGCCTAAGATCCGTAGTTTTATATACCATTTCTGCTTCCACTTTTTTATTCGGAACATAGATGTCTTGGATGAACATGACGCCGTAGATGGTTCCGTTATACACCAGATGAACGGATTCTCCCTCTTTTATTTCTCCAGCCTTGCTACTATCAATAGCTAACGTAATCGGGATTGGCCAAGGCAGGCCTTTTGCCAATCTCATATGATTAAGAACAGCTTCATAATCTGCCTTTCCCATGAATCCTTCTAAAGGACTATAGGCACCATTGGCAATCAGCTCCAAGTCGCTAAGTTCCATGCGATCAAGTTCTATTCTGCAAAGCGACTTTGACAACTCCGCATTCACATCGATACGATCGATTAATTCACCGCCATGGGGGATACTTTGACTCACGGCATATTCCTCCTCTCTTGCAAATCGTTCCCTTCTGTTCCGAATTCGCTAGTTTTGATGCAAGCCGCATTCAGTTTTAGAAAAACCAGTCCAGCGCCCTGAACGGGAATCATCATCACCTAAAACAGGCCGCGTGCACGTTGCACAGCCTATACTTGGATAGCCTTTGTCATGTAAAGGATTGTAGGGTATTTGGTGGATGTGGAGGTAGTTCATAACATCGTTCCATGTCCAATGAATAAGTGGACAGATTTTAATTTTTCTAAATTTATCATCCTTATTGATAAACTGAACACGTCTGCGTTCAGGAGACTGTTCTCTTCTTAACCCGGTAATCCATGCCTTGACATCACTCAGAATTTCTTTTAGCGGAATTACTTTTCTCAAATGGCAGCATAGATGTGGATTTATTTTCCACAAATCCTCTCCATACCATTTTTCCTGCTGCTTTAAATTCATCTGCGGTTGTATGCTTGAAATGCTTAAAGACGGATAATGTTTCTTTACCTTTGCCATCAGTTCGTATGTTTCCGGAAAGTGTAGTCCTGTATCAAGGAATACAATCTTCGCTTCCTTGTTCACTTTATAGATTAAATCTATTAAAACCATACCTTCCGCTCCAAACGAGCACGAATAAATGATGTCTTTCCCGTATTCCTGATAGGCCCATTGCAGAATTGCCAAAGCATCAGAATACTGATTAAGCAGTTCAGCATGCCTTTCCTCTTTCCAGTTTTCATAGGTTAAAATATTAGCCATATTAACTCTCCCAATCCCTTCATTATGGATTCAGCAGCAAGGTAAAACATGCATTATTTTGAACCGATACTTTGTTCATATTGTTTATATGACCATGCAAGGTATAGGAGATCACTGCTCGTATCCATGATCCATGGCCAAAGACCAGCAGATTGGAATGCTGTTTAAATTTTTTTAAAAAAGTTTGAATGCGTTCTTCCAACTGTTTCAGGCTTTCCCCAAGTATGATTGATCCAGGATCCTCCAGCCACTGCTGACCGTATTGCTCCATTAATTCTTCTTTTGGCCTTCCTTCAAACTCTCCAAAGTCCAACTCGTCTAATAATTCTTCTGCTGTATATTCATATCCGTAGATTTCTGCCGTTTGCCTCGTCCGCTGTAAAGAACTTGCTAATACAAGGTCAAACGGAGCCAATTTTTCCAGATACTGCTGATTATGCCTCACTCCTTTTAGCAATTCGATTGAAACCGGCATGATCTCGATATCCTTTCGCCCCTGAAGTTTACCAACATAATTCCATTCTGTTGGCAAATGCCTTATAAAGGTAATTTGCATTCGTGCTGCTCCTCCATAAAAAAGGTTTCGCTCCTCAGTCCGCTTCGTTGTGTCTCTAGAACCAATATGTCGCTCATCTTAACATTTCCGATGTTTACATTTGCACCAAGGGTTCGGATAAAATACATTTGCTGCCTAGGTGTTGGAGCTTCAAAAATGATCTTCTTATAATCTATTTCTTTAACCATCTGGGAAATCATTTCCGATTTGACCCGACCAGTTTGCTCATAAATGCCAAATGTTCCGGAATTTCTGCCTTCTGTGATGACATAGTCACTTCCGGCATCTAACAGTTGCTTCATTTCGTTAATCCATTCAGAGACAGACAGGTCGTTGACTATATCCTTTGATCCCACTTCTGCAATCACTCGGAAGTCTTTTTTTATTTGCATAATCATTCGAAGACGTTCCTCAAGCGGAATATTTAATGTTCCATTTGAAACCTCAACCCATTCTATCCCTAAGTTCGTCAGGCTCTTTAAGTATTCAGGAAGCTTTTTTTGAAAATAACATTTTTCAAATAAGGTTCCACCGCAATATGGTTTAATGTTGTATTTCTTGTAAAGGTTAATCTTTTTTTGTAAAAAAGGAGTCAAATAAGCTGAACCAATACCGATTTTTGCGATATCTATGAACGGATGATAATCCTCTAGTATATGGGTCAACTCTCCAATGGATGTTCCTAAATCAATAATCGATGTTATACCATACGTTCGTTCGCCTATTGTTCTCTTGGGCAAGTCTAAATAATCCAAAACCAAACGCCTCCTCTAATTTTCTATGATAGGTTATGCAGTAACTGGGTGAATGTGTAGATATTAGGCTTCTGCCTAACCTGTATTGGAATATAAGACCTGTATAAAGCTTGATCGATTGTCAAACAATAGAAAGGAAATTTCGATAGTCAGGGGGTGCAATAAGTATTGCCAAAACAAAAACATAAAGGCCTGACCATTACTGCCATCAGTTCAGTTCCACTTATTCTGGTACTAGGAAATTCAATGTTGATTCCAATTCTGCCTCAAATGAAAACGGAATTAAATATTTCTCAATTTAAAGTCAGCTTAATCATTTCTGTTTTCTCGATTGCGGCAGCCATTTCCATTCCTGTTTTAGGCTATTTATCTGACCGTTTCTCCCGAAAAGCCGTTATCATTCCAGCCCTTATTCTATATGGAAGCGGAGGACTTCTAGCTGGGGCTGCAGCTGCCTGGTTTTCCAATGTCTATGCATGGATATTAGCTGGAAGGGTTATGCAGGGAATTGGCGCTGCAGGCACCGCTCCTATTGCCATGGCTTTGGCTGGAGACCTCTTTAAAGGAGGAGAACAAAGCAAGGTCTTAGGCTTGGTAGAGGCGTCTAACGGACTGGGCAAAGTCATCAGTCCAATCATCGGCTCGCTTCTTGCTCTTTTATTCTGGTATGCCGCGTTTTGGGCATTTCCGATTTTTTGTGGTATATCCGTACTATTAACGATATTTTTTATTAAAGAAAAAAAGAAAAGCCAGGAGCCGTCTCCTGTCAGAAAGTATGTAGGTAGTTTGGTCTCTGTTTTTAAAACGGAGGGACGCTGGCTGTTTGCGGCGTATTTAACCGGGGCAACCTGTTTATTTACACTCTTCGGTATCTTATTTTATATCTCTGATATCCTCGAAGCCACTTATGATAAGGACGGGGTTATCAAGGGCGGAATTTTAGCCATCCCGCTGTTATGTATGACCATAACATCCTATATCACTGGAAGCAAAATCGGGAAAAATTTGCAGCGGATGAAAAACTTAATCATCATTGGCTTGATTTTTATGACTACATCCTTTTGCTGTTTAATTTTTGTCAAAAGCCTCATTCCTTTTTTTTCCGTTTTGGTAATCAGCAGTATTGGAACAGGACTGGCCCTTCCATGTATCAACAGTTTTATAACGGGCTCTGTCTCCAAGGATAAACGGGGCTTTGTGACATCACTTTATGGTTCTGTCAGATTTTTGGGGGTAGCCATTGGCCCGCCGATTTACGGTTCCTTAATGGCCTGGTCCCGAACCGGAATGTTCTTAGTAACAGGCGGATTAACATTGTTGGTCGCCCTGCTCTGTCTCATCTTTATTAAAGTGAAAAAGAAAAAGCCTTCGAAAAACCAAGAAACCTTATTTGAAAAACTGCAATTTACATAAAGGAGTCGGTGAACTTGCAAATATATTTTTCCCCCGAGATCATGAATCCATATTTTGAAGTGTTAAATGTAGTCGATTCGGCGCAAAAAGCGGTTGGAACTGTTGCTTTACTATTTGATGATAAAAAGATATATGTCTACGGAATTTTAGAAGAGCAGGGAGTAAGGGAAGATTTTAAAGATTTATTGGCTCCCTATTTAAAAGGGCTGGCAAAAGCGAAAGGAGGCATCGATATTTATTCCTGCCAGTATGTTGGCTGTGAAAAAATTAAGTTGAGCGATAATGGGGATGAATGATGTTCGGAGGTAATATTATGGTGCAGGGAAAGGAAATAGAATCAGTCAAACCAAATATTGAAGAAAATACAGCATACTTACGCAAAGAACTTGGTGTCGGCAAAAACTTTGATATTATTCAATTGGATCTTGAATATGCCGGAATAAAAATGGCTCTTTTTTTGGTTGACGGCCTTATCAAGGATGATCTGTTGCATCTATTGATGAAGTTTTTGGCAAAGGTTAAGAAGGAAGACCTTGAAAAAGATGTCCTACAAAAGCTTCTCCGCACCTATATCCCGTACGTGGAAATTGACACAGAGCAAAATTTAAATAAAGTGGTGGATGGTGTGTTATCCGGTCCAACCGCATTCGTTGTGGACGGAATCGACGAAGTGATCATGATTGATGCCCGTACGTATCCTGTCCGAGGTCCGGAAGAACCGGATACTGAACGTGTTGTACGCGGTTCACGCGATGGTTACGTGGAAACAATTGTTTTTAATACGGCATTAACAAGAAGGAGAGTCAGGGACCGTTCCTTAAGAATGGAATTTATGCAAATTGGACGCCGCTCGAAAACAGATATCGTGATCTGTTATATCGAGGATATTGTTGATATAACAATGGTAAAGAAAATAAAAAGGAAGCTAGAAAAAATTGATACGGATGGACTGCCGATGGCCGAAAAAACAATTGATGAATACATTTCAGGAGGGTTTTGGAACCCCTTTCCCGTCATCCGGTACACAGAAAGGCCGGATACGGCTGCCACACATCTTTTTGAAGGCCACGTTATTATCTTTGTCGATGGTTCGCCAGCGGCCATGATCACACCTGTTACTTTTTGGCACCATTTACAGCATGCAGAAGAATATCGAAATAAGCCATTGAGCGGAGCTTATTTACGCTTTGTCCGTTATTTAGCTGTCATTGCTTCTATTTTTATTTTGCCGCTGTGGTATTTGTTTAACATTGAACCCGAATTGCTCCCAAATGGGCTTGATTTTATCGGTCCGAATGATCAAGGACAGATCCCCTTGCTTATCCAATTTTTACTGGTGGAAGTCGGTCTTGACATGCTGCGAATGGCAGCAATACATACTCCAACTTCACTGGCAACTGCATTAGGCTTGGTCGCAGCTTTAATGATTGGGCAAATTGCCGTTGAAGTTGGTCTTTTCACAAATGAAGTGATTCTTTATTTTTCCATTGCCGCAATTGGTACATTTGCCACTCCAAGCTATGAATTAAGCCTGGCAAATCGGTTGATGCGCATTGCCTTATTACTGGCAACTGCCTTGTTTGGTTCCAACGGCTATGTGATCGGCACGAGTGTATTTATTTTCTTTCTAGCTCGAATGCGATCCTTTGGGGTCCCATATTTATGGCCCTTTATTCCGTTCAACTGGAAAGCCTTTCGTGATGTGTTGATCAGAGCTCCCATCCCATTAAAAAACCGCAGGCCACGCGTTCTTCATCCGAAAGATCCAGACAGATGAAAAGCATATATATTCAGCCTAAACGGGTTAACTATTTTTATTGCAAAATTTGTGATATTTAACAAGATCCATTTAGTGTAAAATGAATATATAAGGAAACGGAGGGTGTGGAATGAGAATTTTATTAGAATTAATACGAATCATATTGATATTTGGACTTTTAGGAGGTTTTTTCTTTTTTGTTTTAAACTATTTTTACAAATCATTAGGCATAACCCAATATGAATGGTTAGGTTCCTTGGCTATTTTGTTATTGTTGTTTGTTACTTATAGGAACAAATGGCAATTTAAAGGTTGGTACAATGGAAAAGGGAAAGAAATGCTACCTCGAAAAGCCACAAAAGTTCTAATACTTTTCTCTGTACTATTATTAATTTTTCCACCCATTGTTGATTTCTTTTCACGGTAAATCACGATACATTGGTTCCACCAACATATTCACTAAGCAAATTTCGACATGAAAAAGGGCCGATTTTTCCTACGCTAAGGATCATCGGCTTTATTTTATCGAATATTTAACATTTAAGACTGTGGCACAACTGAAAATCAAGAAAATTCTATTTCTTTTATTAAAACGTTACCAATTATATCCATTACTTTATTTTCCGCTATACTTTCCCTTACCTTATTCCTACTAAGTTGTAAGTAAATCTTCTAAGGCAGAGTGGAGTGATGGGAACAAGAATTTAAACCCATTTTCACTTAACACTTTAGGTACAACATGTTGTCCTTCAAGAACAAGTCTACTTTTTTGCCCGAGCATTAATTTCATAACAAATGAAGGTACAGGTAACCAATGTGGACGATGTAAAACAGAACTAATTGTTTTACCAAAATACTGCATCTGTACTGGAGTGGGAGCTGTGACATTTACGGGCCCGCGAAATTCAGCATTATTAATGACAAATTCTATCGCTCTTACAACATCTATCACATGAACCCAAGACACCCATTGTTTACCTGAACCAACGGTCCCACCGACAAACAATCGATACGGCAACACCATGAGAGGAAGTGCCCCATCTTCCTTACCTAGCACAACATCCAATCTCATAAGTACTGTACGAGTGCCATACGCCTCTACTTGTTTGGCTTTATTTTCCCAATCATAGACAGTCTTGCCTAGAAAATCATTTGATATTTCTAATGAAGCTTCCGTATATACAGTATTTATTGATGTTGGATAAATGCCGATTGCACTAGCATTGATCAATACGGCTGGTTTTTTAGGCAATAGTGAGATGATCCGTACTAATTCATCTGATGCTACCATCCGACTGTTATAAATTTGTTTCTTATGATTCGTACTCCATCTTCCATCGTTGATTGAAACCCCTGCTAAATTAATAAAAACATCGACATCTCTTATTTCATTTTCAGGAGAAGTTCCTTCTTCAAGCCATTGTATATAATGTACATTTTCTGAAGCCTTTTTTGCCTTCCTTGTTAAGATAATCATTTTATGCCCTTCACTAAGAAGAAGATCAGTTAATTTCTGCCCGATAAATCCTGAACCACCAGCAATAACGATCTTCATTTTATTCCTCCATTTCTGTCACTTCAATGTTTTATACGCATCTCCATATTCGCCTTATACTTCGTAATATCGAACATTAGAGATTTTTTGATGACTTATTTTCCTACAAGGAGAACAAAATATGTTATCGAATAGATAGGTATTACAGGCGAAGTCATTACATATATTTACATTTCAAATTTAGATAGTTTTCTTTTTGGTTTATTTAGTCTAAGATGCCTACAATTAAAAATACTAGAAATAAATATGAACAAAAAAGCTAATGCTTGCACATTTGCTAAAAAGGTAACCAAGCAATCACTCTTATAACTTTGGTTAGTTAAGTATATTCAGTATATCAAATAAATAAAAAGAATCTCATCCATATAAAGTAAAAAAGAGATTCTTTTTATTTCACATATATTAACTTACAAAACTTGAACCACAAGTGAATTAATAATGTTTACATTCATGCAATAACGATTCTGCAAGCCTTTGATTATCGGTATATCCGTATAGCTTCCAGCCTGATAGAATTCTCTCGATGACCAGGTCGAAATCCTCACAAATCATTTCTTCTTCCTGTCCATATACAATATAGAACACATCAAATTCCCCCTCTTACATTCACACTTAAGATCGGATTGCCTGTTCAAATATGAAGCGGAGTTTTTCATTGTACCTGACCAGACTGGTCTTTCGAAAATCGTGTACACCTAATTTCGACGGCAGAATCTTGACGAAGTAAACCGGCAGCTAATTCCTATTGATTATTCGAGTCAGGCAGTTATAATGGTCGAATTCTCCCTTTCATGAAGAGGAGTGTAGATTTGAGATTTTAGTCCGACATATTCTGCACGAGGTCGAATTAAACGATTATTTTCATACTGTTCAAGAATGTGTGCTACCCAGCCTGATACACGGCTTATAGCGAAAATGGGCGTAAAGAGGTCGTGCTGAATTCCTAGACAGTGATAAACCGAAGCGGAATAAAAATCAACATTCGGAAGCAGTCCTTTTTCTTTCGTAACGATGTTTTCTACCGCAAGTGACAGATTATACCACTTATCCTCTCCGGTTACTGATGCCAATTGTCTCGACATTTCTCGCAGATGCTTTGCACGCGGGTCGCCATTTTTATAAACTCGGTGACCAAATCCCATGATTTTCACTTTGTTTTCAAATGCATGTTTCAAATACGATTCAACCTGGCCGGGTTCCCTGATTTCTTTCAGCATTTTCATTACAGCCTCATTAGCTCCTCCATGCAACGGTCCCTTCAATGCTCCTATCGCAGCTGCAACACCGCAATACATATCCGATAACGTTGCGACACAAACGCGTGCCGTAAAGGTTGAGGCATTTAATTCATGATCAGCATGGAGGACTAGAGCTTTATTTAAGGCTCTTTCTGCAACTGCTTCCGGAATTTCTCCATTTACCATATACAAGAAATTAGCGGCAAAACTTATGTTTTGTTTCGGGCTCAACGGTGCTCTCCCTTGTCGAATCCGTGAGTAAGCGGCTGTTACCGACGCTAATCTTGCCTGAAGCCGGACTGCTTTGCGGTAATTTGGCTCTTCATCAATAATATCCGTCTCCTTGTCATACATCGATAACGCTGCAACACTTGTCATTAAAACACTCATAGGATGGATTTTTTCTTTAGGAATTTTTTCTAGCATGCTAATGATCTCACCAGGAAGGAAAGCGTTTTCATACAATTCATTTCTGAGTTGAACCAACTCTTTGGGAGAAGGAAGTTTTTTATGCCAAAGCAAATAAATGACTTCTTCAAAATCACAGAAATCAGCTAAATCATCAATATGATAGCCTCTATACGTCAACACATCATTTACAATAGAACTAATAGAGGTTTGTGCAGCTACTACCCCCTCTAAGCCTTTTGTTTTCATCTATATATCCCTCTTTTCTTCAATATTTTCTAAACAAGCATTATGGCTATGATTTATGCTAAAAGTGGTACAGAAAGCTCTGAGTGTATTAATTATACAACATTCTGAATTTTCCGTAATATATTTTGGACAGAACGGGATATTTCTGGATGAAAGAGTTTTTATAGATATAAAACAAGATTTTAGTTATAATATTAATAAATATTCTGAAAGGTGTGAATTTTATAAACGCTATTGATATAAGCAAATTTATTCAAGATTGGATCGCTCCAGAAGCCTCAATAGCCATTGCTGATCAACACTACTATGTGGATTATATTTCCGGTATTCATGATATTCAAATTCACCCCGGACAGTCTATTCCTTCTGGCAGTATTTCAGCACGTGTCTTACTGCATAAAGAAAGAGTAGAATCGATGGTCAATGAATCAGTATTTGGCATCTCTTACTACGGAGTAGGCTTTCCGATTGACAATCAACTTGGATTTCGAGGGGCATTGACAGTGATTCTTCCGCCTTCATATTTGATTGAGAAACAGCCTCCTCTTTCATATATAACAGGTAAAAAAGGGGAAATTTGGTGTCCAATTCCTGTAGAAGAGATCGCCTATATTGAAAGCCATCAAAAGAAAACATGGTTTTATACCCTTCAAGACAAGTACAGTACAGTTCAATCCTTGAGAATACTAGAGAAACGACTGCCTGATTCATTTCTGCGTATTCATCGTTCATTCATTGTTAACATCGCATTTATCCAGCATTTGTACCGTGATCTATCTTCTAATTTACTCATTAGACTGAAAATTCCCGGTTCTCCAGAGCTGACAGTCAGTCAGACTTATGTCCCAACCGTGAGAGGGACACTAGGCTTTTAATAGATTTATATCTACATGATGAAAAGAGAGCGAACATTTATAGCAAGTTTAGGAATGGAGCATTCTTGCCCTACATTATGAGCAGTTGCTCAGCATAGGTAATCAAGCAAAAAAGTGACCGCACAAGTGAGATTCTCACCGTGCGGCAAGTGATCTTCCTGCGGAAAGGATTAAATATGCTCCAAATAATACCAGATCATATTCGTAAAAGTATGAATCTGCGATTCAATTACCGTTTCGGTAAATAGTTGCTGAAACGGTTTTAACAGATGCTGAAGGACGATTTTACGGATGCGTTCCCGTTTTACTTCGTTCATGATGGCATCGAATAAATCCTGCTGCTCCTCATTAAAACTATGCTGCTGCTTGAGCCGCTCTGCGAATTCTTTAATATCAGTTAATGTTACTTCTTGACTACTGATAAGACTTGAACGGAGCAGGTCCACTGCAGAATAATTTAACAGTGAAATATCTCGATCGATCATAGCGAGGAAAATCAATTCAGTATACGATAAAATAACATCCACCAATCGATGTAGCGAATAACTGCTGTTCGTCACACGCATCATAAACAGCATATAATGCAGCATACCGAAGAACATGACCGTTCCTTCAAATGCAAAATTTCGAATATCCTCCCCTATAACCTCGATCATCCGATTAGACAGCCATTCCATTTCAAAGAATCGGTGCTGCATAACGAGTTTTTTCAGTTCTTTTTCATTCGATGATAGGATCGCCTCAAATAAAGCGCTTAAATTCCGCTCTTCATTTAATTTGATTAAAATACTGATTTGCTCAATAAACACTTCACGATCCTTCTTATCCTTTCCAATTTGAACCGCTATCCGCTGTTGGCTTGCGTCATATCGGAGCAATTCCAATATTTCGGCAATACAATCATTTTTTGAAGAAAAATAATTGTAAAATGTTCCTTTAGATATGTTAGCTTTTTCAATAATTTCTTGAATAGAAGTTTGCTGAATTCCCTTTTCCACAAACAACTTTAAGGCAATATTAGCTACATTCCTTTTTCGATTATTCATGAACATCCCCCTTATACTTCCATATAACATATTATCATTTTTTTATCCATGATAAACCACAAAATTATACCATCAGTATATAATACTTGCACATATTGAACTATAGGTATAAAATGAATCAAGTAAAAATGAAATGAAGAAAAAAACAAGAGGGATGAAGTACTATGGATTTAGCATTAAAACATAATAAACCGCCATATGCCATGATCACCATCTTATTCATTGGCGCGTTTGTCTCATTTTTAAATAACTCATTATTGAATGTTGCACTGCCAACCATTATGACTGATCTAAAAATCACCGAATATTCCACAGTCCAATGGCTGTCTACTGGCTACATGTTAGTCAGCGGTGTATTAATTCCTGCATCAGCTTTTTTATTAATGCGTTTTTCCAACCGTAGTTTATTTATAACTTCCATGGCAATTTTTATAGCAGGTACAGCTTTAGCCGCGTTTGCGCCAAATTTTGCTATCTTGTTGACAGGAAGAATGATTCAAGCAGCTGGTTCAGCGGCCATGGGACCACTGCTTATGAACATTATGTTGATCAGTTTCCCGCGTGAAAAACGTGGAACCGCCATGGGTGTCTTTGGTTTAGTTATGATTATGGCGCCAGCAATTGGGCCAACTTTATCCGGTTTCATTGTAGAATATTACGACTGGCGATTTCTTTTTGAAATGATCCTGCCTTTAGCAGTTATCAGCTTTGTCCTAGGTATTTGGAAATCTGAGAATGTCATGGAGCAGAATAAGAAGGCTTCACTTGATTATCTTTCGGTTGTTTTATCCTGTATCGGATTTGGTGGCATCCTATATGGATGCAGTACTGCAAGTTCAGACGGATGGAGCGATAAATTCGTTTTAACCACATTAATAGTCGGAGGAATCGCTTTAATTGCATTTATCATCCGCCAATTAAAAATAGAAAAACCATTATTAGATTTACGAGTTTACAAGTATCCGATGTTTGCTTTAAGCTCCATTATCGCAATAGTCAATTCTGTTGCCATGTTTTCCGGCATGATTTTAACACCGGCTTATGTACAAAATGTACGCGAAATCTCACCGCTGCATTCAGGACTGATGATGCTTCCTGGAGCACTCATGATGGGTCTTATGTCGCCAATTACCGGTCGCTTATTTGATAAATTCGGCCCCCGTATTTTAGGAGTTTTAGGCCTTTCTATTACCGGATTGGCCACTTACATGCTGGCACATCTGCAAATTGATTCCAGCCAAGCACATATCATCTTTATTTACACGCTACGGATGTTCGGGATGGCTATGGTCATGATGCCAATTATGACCAATGGTTTAAACCAATTACCAACATTTTTAAATCCGCATGGAACGGCCATTAACAATACTACCCAACAGGTAGCAGGTTCCATCGGTACAGCTGTTCTTGTTACCATCATGAATTCGGTGACCAAAACAGAAGGAGAAAGCTTAATGGCTGGCATCGATCCGGCTACATTAAATGAATCTTCCATTGCTCTATTGTCACGTGAAGCGTTATTGTCAGGCATTCAATATTCCTTCTATGTAGCTTTTGCCATCAATATTGTTGCTTTAATCTTAGCTTTATTTGTCAAACGAGTCGATACAAGTGCAGATGCAGTCAGAAAATTAGAAAACGAAGGCAATTCATCATCCAAGCCTGCGACCATTTCCTGACAACATATCAAAGATTCTATCCAAAAAAGTGAATGATCGGCCAAAACCTTGGTTTCACAGCGCTCTTGGATTTTATCATTGACTTAAATGATAAGCTAAAGTTGTCTGACACTCTATGATAACTGAGGGCATTTGCAAAGTCCCTAAAATAAAGCAAGCGAAGAAAAACAAATCATGTTTCTCCGCTTGCTTTCCTTCTTTCAGTATGTTGTAGACCAATACCACGATTTCAATCTCGTATTGTCGATCCTTCACAAGCAAGGAAAACCCGCGGAAAACATCATAGTTGGCGCCGGTCAATCAAAATCCTCTTAAAAATAATCCGAAAAATAAGGTGTTTCCCGCTCGATAATGTTTTCTAATAATGGGACGACAAATTCCTTCCCTGGCAGACGGCCGATGTCAAATAAATAGGATGGCCTTTTATAACCTAGGAGCATCGTAGTCAACGTCTGGATATCCAGTGAAAAATCCGCCTCCTCGCCTCTCTTTTTCAGCTCACCTTTACCTGTTTCAGATATGCTTAAGGTAAATAACCCCCGATTCCACTCCAATATTGGATCCTCCAGCTGCAACTTCACCTTGACTTCTTTCCCTGAAGGTTTAAATGGATACTGGGCGACAAATTGCTGTACGTCCACGATACGAGCCATATAATATGGTGTGATCGTTTCTTTAATTTCACCATCCTCAATCCAAAAGGCCAACGGATCATTAGTGTAAGTATTGCCCTCCACCTTAGATACCATTGAAATGTGGGCGCTAATGAAATTCCAAAGTCCATTCCGAGCTTCTTGATTAATATAAACCATTTCTTTCACATGTAATACATCTTGGGAAATCCAATACAGAAGATAGCCTAGCGGCTTATGGGAACTGTCATAATAAACAGCCGCTGTCAAATCATCTAAATCCCAACGCCAATACTCATCCCAGGCTAAATCATTACGAATCATTGCAGCGTGGCGCATATACGAAAATTGCCTGTATACCATCCGGATATCACGATGTTCTGTGTCAAGCCTTTCGACATATCCGGAAACCTTTTGTACCTTTGGAAATTGATAATCCTTAATTTCGAAGGTCATCTTGTCGGAAATGATCTCCCACCCCTTTCTCCGGTAAAAAGGGAAGGAGTACGGATATAAGTAGGAAATAGACTGTTTCTTCTCTTTCATATCTGAAAGTGCTCGTCTTAGCAGCTTATTCATTAGTCCCATATTCGAATATTCAGGATAAGTTCCGACACCGGTCAGTCCCCCCATTTCAAAGGTTCGACCAAATATATTCACTTGAAATGGATAAATAGCAAGCTGTGAAATTAATTTTTCATCATCAAACCAACCGAGTACGTCCGCTTTTTCTAATATCGGCAGCTTGGCCAAGGCAATCTCCCGCTCTTCCCAACCAACCTTCTGCAATTCTCTTTTCGTTACTTGAAAAGCGTAACGCAGCAGCTCATTAAATTGTTGAAAATGTTTCGTCTCCACTTTCCCCATTCTAAGTCTGTCTAAACGGCTCATGATAAATCCTCCATCGTTTCCATAATCCTTTCCCTAACTTTGTAAAAATTGTTTATCCTACCATTTCTCCATATTCGTTTGAAGAACTATACAATTTGTAAAAGAGCGAGAGATCATTTTTGGAAGACAAACGGTATGAAGCAAATTATAAAATTTTTTTAGTATCCGCCTTGCAATGTGACCAGGAATAAGAAGCAGCACCCGCTATTGACTGCTGCGCTTCCACAGCAGGTGCTGTCACATCATCAATAATAGGAGCGGCAGAATTATGACAAGAGATCATTTGTTAAAGCAATGAATTCATCTACATCTTTTTCCATAATCTTGATTCCTGCCTCCCAGAAAGCGGACTTTGTTAAGTCTACTCCTAGATGTTTCTTCGCTAAATCTTCTACCTTCATAGATCCCGTGTCACGCAGGAGGGCAATATATTTATCCTCAAATCCGGCTGGATTCTTTAAGTATTCTGCATAGATGCCAAGGCTGAACAAATAGCCAAAGGTATAAGGGAAGTTATAAAAAGGCACATCATCGATAAAAAAGTGAAGTTTGCTGCACCAAAAGTGCGGATGGTAACCCGATAAACAGTCGACATACGCTTCTTTTTGCGCATTGAGCATCAATACATTAATCCTTTGCTCTGAGACAATTCCTTTCGAGCGTTCCTCATAAAAGGCTTTTTCAAACAAGAATCGGGCATGAATGTTCAAAAACATCGCCGTAGCATTTTCTAATTTCGTATTCAATAGCGCAATCTTTTCTTCCTTCGTTTTTGCATTGGACACTGTTGCATTACCGATAATATTTTCTGCAAAGGTACTTGCGGTCTCAGCAACGTTCATCGCATATTGGCGGTTCAATTCTGGCAACCCCCGCATCACATAGCTATGAAAAGCATGACCTAATTCGTGTGCCAGGGTACTGGTATCGGAAGATGAGCCAGTAAAAGTCATAAAAATCCTAGATTCTTCAAATTCCGGAAGCTCTTCACAATATCCACCGGGCCGTTTATTCGGCCGATCCTCCGCTTCCACCCAACGGTTTTCCAATGCCTGTCTGGCAAAGGCCGACAACTTAGGACCGAAGCTGGCAAAATGGTCGATGACAAAATCACAGGCTTCATCATAAGTAAAACGAGGAGATTTCACATCTCCTAGCACAATCGGGGCATCAACATCCTGCCAGCCCAGCTTTTCCATTTGTAACACTTTGGCTTTTTGCTGTAAAAAGTCAATAAAGTGTCGCTTATGGTTTGCTACCGCTTGCCACATCGCATCCAGCGTATCCTTTGACATACGATTGTATTCCAGAGCTTCATCAAGGAAATGCTCACGCTTGTGCACCTTTTGCAGCGTAATCCGGTAACCGTCTAAATGATTCAGTGTATCCGCAAAAATCGGTGCATATTTCGTCCAAGCTTCTTCCCAATTTTCAAACAACTGTTTTCGTACTTCCGGATCCGGATCCGAATACATTCTGTTCATCGCTTGGCCAATGGAAAACTCTGTTGTTTTCCCTTCTTTATCTGTAAAAGGTATGGTCATGATTGAAACAGCTGTATCGTATAAGCGGCTCCAAGCTGTGATTCCATCTTTATTCAGTTCCGTGATTATTTTTTCCTCTTCCTCCGATAACAGACGTTTTCCTAGATAACGAACTTCATTTAAAGCAAAAGAAATCTGCTGTAATTCCGAATCCTGCAAAAGAGATTCCCAATCCTTATCAGCAATGGAAACTAATTTCTTCGTAAATACATTCGTCAGATTTTCTTTCTCGCTGGATAAATCAAGCACCTGTCCCATAACCACATTGGCATATTCATCATTCATATAAGCATCCTGCCACATATGCGCAAAAGTCCCCGCTTGTCCAAGTCCTTTATCAATGATTTCCTGCTTTTGCAAAATGACCTTCAGCGGCTTCACCATAGGATTTTCTGTTATATCCCATTCCTTAATAAGTGTTTCATATTCATTTATTTCCTTTTTGAGTATATGTAATTTCGTTTGTAATTCCGGAGATTTCGTTCCACCTGGAAAAATGGCTTCTAAATCCCATGTATCCATATATTTCATAGATTCCGCTCCTTTCTATTACTATTTTAACCCTTTAATGGTTTTATACAAATGAAAAGGCTATAAGCAAGCCATGTTCGTTTTGAAACAAGAGAGCCACCCGTACATCTCTCCCTTTTTCGGCAAAATAAGCATATGTTAATCTTTTAAACGAATCACGGGGTGTCTTAATATCGAGTGCATATCTACGCAAAATATTAGATCCCGTTTTCTGATGCCTAACACCTTTGTTTATGACACAGTACCTCTTCATTTATACAAAAAAATCTCTAAACTATGATTTAGAGATTTTTAAATCGTTGTACAAGAATTCCCTCCATTTTGCAAAAATTCCTTCAGGAAGAGTAACCTATGTCAAGAGATTTGCCTGTTCTTTCCCTTATTCAAAGAGAGGACTGACGGCTTTTTCATTATGGATTCGATCGATCGCATCAGCCAGTAATGAGGCTACGGATATGACTTTGATTCTTGGCATGATTTTGCCTTCCGGAACTTGAATTGTATTCGTTACGACCAATTCGCTAATCGGAGAAAGGTCTATTTTCTCTATGGCATGCCCGGTAAAAATCGGATGGGTACTACCAGCGTAGATCGCAGCAGCTCCATTTTCTGCTAATGCCCTAGCAGCTGATGTAATGGTGGTACCAGTATCGATTAAATCATCAATCAATATTGCATTTTTATGCCTTACATTTCCGATCACGTTTAGAACTTCAGTACCGGTATCTTCATCTTTTCTTTTATCTACCAAGGCAAGTGGTGCTTGCAGAATATCCGCCATTTTTCTTGCCCTTCCGATGCTCCCATTATGTGGAGCACATACCACGATATCATTCAATCCCTTGTTGGCAAAATATTCGGCAAGAACAGGGATGCCAAGAAGATGCTCTACTGGTATATCAAAAAAACCCTGTGTTTGTTCAGTATGAAAGTCTAATGTGAGAATTCTATTTGCACCGGATTGTTCTAATAGATTAGCAATCAGCTTAGCCGTAATCGGTTCTCGTGAATATGCTTTGCGGTCTTGCCGAGCATAACCAAAGTATGGAATGACTACATTAATGACAGCTGCCGAAGCTCTTTTCAAGGCATCGATCATAATTAAAAGTTCCACGATATGTTCATTAACGGGATCAGAGGTAGATTGGACCACATATACCTCACAGCCTCGTACATTTTCTTCTATATTTATTTGAACCTCCCCATCACTGAAGCGGGATACAGAGCATCTGCCTAATTCACATTCTAATAACTCGGCGATCTCTGCTGCCAGCTTTGTATTTGAATTCAAAGCAAAAAATTTAAATCTCGTATTTAATTGATACAATGCCACCATATTTCCTCCATACTCTACATTTCTATTTACTGAAATTTTCTATTTTTCCTATTTTATTATATTTTGCCTCAAATGAATAGGATTTACTAGAAATTGCTGTTATCCTAAAGACGTTTTAGTTATACAAGGCAAATGCAGTGGAAACGGTTTTCCTATTTTTCCAAAAATAAAGAAGCTGGTAAATAAACCAGCTTCAATGCTAATTTGCTCATATCACTCTTCCAGGTGAAACCAAGAAATATCCAAGTGACTATATACAGACAATGTGTTTTTTCAGTCTCCTGCATAGATCCTTATTTTGCTGATGCTTTGGTAGTTTCCTTGCTTTTTATTAATTTTAAAAGGTCTAAGAAATGATCATCACGGATACGAATGGCTTTTGCACCATAATCATCATATTCGTAAAATCCTTTATTTGAACGGATTCCGAACTGTTCACTTGCTACCATGTCTTTTAGAAAAGCAGGAACTTCTCTTGTATTAGAAAGGTCTTGTTCAATATTATGAACCATCGCCTGTGTAGTTTGCAGGCCAGCTAAATCCTGGCTTTCCATGGGTCCGCAGAACGCCCATTTAAAGCCCATACTGCCTTTAACGGCAATATCGATATCTTCTGCTGTACATACACCTTGCTCAATTAAATTGAAACATTCACGCAAAAATGCTACTTGAACGCGGTTTACGATAAAGCCCGTGACTTCTTTCTTCAATACAACCGGAGATTTACCCATTAATTTCATTAAATGATAGGTTGCCTGCACAACCTCCTCTAAAGTCTTTTCAAATCTGGCGATCTCCACAATCGGTACCAATTGCGGCGGATTAAAAAAATGCGTAATGATAAATCTTTCTGGATTTTTAGCCCTTTGAGTTAGTTCCTTTAAAGGGAAGGTTGAAGTATTCGATGCAATGATCGTCGTTTCAGAGACAACACTTTCAATTACTTCATACGTATCTAATTTAAGAGTTAAATCTTCTGGAATGGATTCTAGAATGAAGTCTGCATCCTGGATCGCTTCATGTAAATCTGTAGTATAGCTAATATTTTCTAATGTCTGGTTCATCTGTTCTGCTGTCAGCATTTCTTTTTCAACCATAATCTGCAAGCTGTTTGTAATCAGCTCTCTTGCTGTTTCTAAAGAGGATTCACGTCTCGCCTGAATCCGTACATTTTTTCCTGCCTGCGCAAGTAATTGAGCCACACCATGTCCCATAATACCCGCTCCAAGAACCGTCATGTTCTGCATATCCATTCCCCTTTTCTTCTCAATATAATCAAAATGATTCAGTTGTATAAAAAATTACGATATTTTCCATTTTGTGTCGTTATTTACTCCATCATAATAACATTTTCACTACTAAAAGATTGTAATCTAAGTTACAATTCAATAAAGGAGTTGGAAAAAATTATGAATCCATCCAGCATTCTTAAATCTCTTTCAAAAGAATCGAGTTTATACAGCGCAATTGAAAAAATTGGAACCCTTCAGCGATTCAAAAAAAATGAAATTATTTATTTTCAAGAATATGAGGCTCATAACTTTTTTCTGCTTAAATCAGGACGTGTCCGCCTTTTTTTTACGGCTGTGAATGGGAATGAGCTAACGGTTAAAATATTAGGTGCCGATGAAATATTTGGCGATGCGTCTTATTTCAGCCGCACGGCCAGAATCACATCTGCTAGTGCGCTATCTGATGTTGAACTGTTTGTTGTTGAAATCGATGACTTGATTCCTTATTTGACAATGCAGCCAACCCTGATTATGGAACTGCTTGACATGATGGCAAAAACGATCCGTCTATTCTCGATTCAGGTGTACAGCATGGGCTTTCTCTCGGCTGATAAAAAGGTAGCCCATATATTGGTTCAACTTGGTAGTTATTTTAAGAAGAATCTATCTGATCACAGCTACTCCATTGACTATTCCCATCAAGAATTAGCCGAATTGATTGGCATTGCTAGAGTAACGACAACGAAAGAATTAAAAAAGTTTGAAAAACAAGGCTTGATTTCATTAGCCTACAGGAATATCCACATTTTGAATGAAGCGGCTTTAAAAGATTATTTATTATCCTAATCGTAAAAGTGAAAGCATTTGAAGCCGGATCTCTAGTGTTCTTCGGCTATTCATTGCTCAATTAATTTTCCGGCATCTCTATATTCGGATAAAAGGCTATAATAGAAGGTAAAGAAAATATTGGAGTGACAATCCATGCCTAATTTTGATAAATTCCATGATCCGATGAAAAATGCAGAGCTGATAGCGCAAATCACAAATAATCATATTTCAGTCACACAGATGGTACAGGAGGCAGAGGAGCTGTTCTGGCAATTGTATCAGCACTCTATCCCAATCTCTCCTGACACTGCACCCAAGAGATCCCGATCCTTTTCTGAAAAAATGATAGCGGGCTTGTTTCGTCTTTTTTCCCATCCTACCGAACTTTTGCCTCCAAGTCGTATGACAACCGATGAGGAAGGAAATGTTTTTCCAGAGTGGAAGGCCAAGCTAGAAAAGGAATATCATCATTTGCTAAATCAGATAGCCCGAGAGGTCAACGTTATGGACTACGGTGCAGTCGGAGACGGAAAGACCGATTGTACTGCCGCGTTTCAAAAAGCGATGGGTAACGGACAGGTAAAGGTCGTCGTTCCACCAGGGATTTTTATAACAAAGGGCATCCGGCTGCCATCTTGGACCTATATTCAGGGGGCGGGTAAAGGAGTGACCACGCTTAAATTACATGATCACGCTCCTAAAGGGACACGACTTGTAACCAATATGAATCATTGGAAAGGAAACCATCATCTTTTCGTAGAGGCGCTAAGCTTGGATTGGAATCTTGAAAGACTTAGAAATACAGAAAAAACCAGTACTTGGGGGAACCATTCCAGTTGTTTAACCTATGCTAATGTAACCTACGGCTGGGTCAAGAATGTGGAAGGCATCAACCCGGGGCTTCATTGCTTTGATATTTCTTCGACCTTATATAACTATGCCGGCGATGGATACCAAGCCCGCGGAGGCAGCCGATATATCTGGCTCGATCAATTAACCGGCTATGGATTTGGCGATGACGGCATTACAACCCATCACAGTGATTATATCTACATTTTCCGATCCCATATGTGTGATCCAAGCGGACGGGCACACAAGAAGGGCTTTTCCAACTCGAATGGAATCGAGATTGATGATGGTTCACGAAATGTATTGCTCGTTCATAATTCGACGGCACGATGCTTCGGTGGAGTGGAAATTAAGGCGCACGAAAACTCTTCCGCCGCCTCAAACGTACAAATTGCTGGTCACATTTCTGTGAACGACAATCGTTCCTATAATTTTCGCCATATCGGCCATCACAAAAGCACCGATCCAAAATCGAAAACTGCCTTCAATATACAAGCTACGAATATCGTTTCGCTTCAGCCGATCTTTTCCGATTTATACAAGAATTCCGCTCCTCGAAGCCTGGTCATTTCGGGCTATCATAATGTTGTCATCCATCATCTTTGGGCCATTGGAGACAGCCGATATGATTTTAAACGGAACCCTGCTGTTGCGATTCAGTATCGGGCACAAAATGTTGTGTTAAATCGGCTCACCTTGCAAAACTTTCATCATGAAGGTCCGGCTGTAAAGGTTTTTGGTGGGAAACATCATGCGGAGAATATTACGATTCAAAACATTATAGCCAATGATTGCTTTTCAAAGGTGATTGAAATAGGCTCCGATATCAACAATATTTCAGTGGATAACATCCGAGTGGAGAGTATGAAGGTTAAATAAGCCATGCTGAACAATCTTTATTACAGTGTTTTTGATTAAAATCCTTTACAGAATTTTTAACAAAACTTCAAAATAAATAGGATATAGAAGGCGATCAGTCCCCTAACAATGAAAATCGTTGGAGGACTAAATTCCAATTCTTCACTTTATAGATCTAATTGTTTTGCGATGATGGTCTTCATGATTTCTGTAGTTCCTGCATAAATACTCGCAACCGGAATATCACGATAACGTCGGGCAATTTCATATTCTTCCATATAGCCATAGCCGCCATGAAGCTGAAGACATTCAGAAGCAACACGTTTTGCCATTTCACTAACCCACCACTTTGCCATCACAACTTCCTTTTCCATATTTTCCCTTTTCATATGACGCATTGTAATTTGATTAATATATGTCCTGCCAAGCTCAATTTCCGTTGCCATTTCCACTATTTTAAATTGTGTATTTTGGAATTTGCTAATCGGCTGGCCAAAGGCGTGGCGTTGTTTTACATAATCAATTGTTAACCGCAGCATTTCTTCTGCTTCAACCAGGCACTGGATGGCCACGACAAGACGCTCCTGCTGAAGTTTATCCATCAAATAATAAAATCCTTTTCCTTCTTCCCCTAGTAAATTAGAAACAGGAACTTTTGCTTCGTCAAAAATGAGTTCCGCGGTATTCCCACTATGCATACCGATTTTTTCAAGCCTTTTTCCTGTTTTAAATCCTTCCGTACCCTTTTCTACCACAATTAAGCTAATCCCCCGATGAGCGGGTGATGCATTCGGGTCTGTTTTACAAACAACAATGGCTAAATCGGCGATTCCACCATTCGTAATAAATGTTTTTTCGCCATTTAAAAAATAATAGTCTCCCTCTCGTCTGGCTGTGGTTTTAACCCCAGCCAAGTCCGAACCTACACCTGGCTCTGTCATCGCAACCGCTGTAATCTTCTCACCACTAAGACAGCCAGGTAACCATTTCTGTTTTTGTTGGTTCGTCCCATAAGCCGCAATGTACGGCGTTACGATTTCTGAATGCAAACTTACGCCACTGCCCAATCCTTGGCCAACCCGCTCTAATTCCTCGATTAAAATCATTGAATAGGAAAAATCCAATCCTAATCCACCATATTCTTCATCTACCCAAGGGCAAAGAAACCCATTCTCCCCCAGTTTTAGCCAGAATTCATGCGGAATTTCTCTGGCTCTTTCCCATTCTTCATAATGTGGATACGCATCTTTCTTCAGTAATTTTCGCAACGACTTTTGAAACATCACATGATCATCTGTAAAAATAGACGTTTGCATATTTAATTCGCCCTTTCTTTTTACTAAATAGAGGAGCTACTAATACAGTTAAACGCTTACATTTTTTCTCAACGTATGCTTTAATACTTTCCCGCTCGCGTTACGTGGCAACGAATCAAGAAAAACGACTTCATTCGGAAGCTTATATTTTGCTAGTTTCAGTTTACAATAAGCAAGCACATCTTCAGTCGAGAGTGACTCCCCTTCCTTCAAGACGACATATGCTCTAACCACTTCTCCGTAAACCTCATGTGGAACACCAACAACAGCGGCTTCTAATATTTCCGACATCTCGTATAATACTTCTTCCACTTCAACGGGATACACATTTTCTCCGCCGCGAATGATCATGTCTTTTTTCCGATCTATGATGTATAACAATCCATCCTCATCAAAGCAACCTAAATCACCGCTGTACAGCCAGCCATTTTTGATCGCTTGACGAGTAGCTTCTTCGTTTTTTAAGTAACCTTTCATGACCTGTGGACCTTTTACCACAATTTCTCCTATCTGACCGGCTGGAAGATCATTCCCGAATTCATCCACCACTCTCACCTGTGTATAGGGCAGCGGCTCACCGACCGAACCAATTTTCTCTAATGCGTAATGATCTTTTAATGTTGTCGCACCCGGGGAGTTTTCCGTTTGTCCATATAAATTCTGGACTTTTATGTTTGGAAAAAGTGCTTTTACCTTTTTCACTAGTTCATAGGGCATCGGAGCTGCTCCATACGTGAATAGACGCAGCTGTGATAAATCTATGTTTGCTATTTTGAATGTGTTAAGAAGGATGCTATAAATGGCTGGAACTCCGAAAAAAATCGTGACCTTTTCTTTTTCCATTGTATTTAACGTTGATTCCGGTGAGAAAGCCTCTTCAATCACTACCGTACCGCCTCTGTAAATGGTTGGAATGGTAAAGCAATGACTTGCGGCACAATGAAATAGTGGAGTAACAATATGTGTACGATCGTCTGCTGTCGTTTCTAATGTCTCCGCCCATATCTGTGCAATCGCCCGTACATTTCCGGCCGACAACATTACACCCTTGGGCCTCCCGGTTGTGCCGGAAGTATAAAAAATAACTGCTGTCTGATGTTGATCGATTTCCTGCCGAGTAAATGAAATCGAATCATTGGTCATAACGTTTCGAAACGACTCCTCTCCCCCTATTTCAAGACGGTCGATAATGTCAAAATTTGACCTCAATTGATTCACGTTTTGATTGATTTTTACGTCATATATGATGGCTTTTGGTTCTGAATGATTAATAATATACTCTATTTCTGGCAAAGCTAACTTTGTGTTAATCGGCAATACAGGGAATCCGCCTAACTGGCATGCATAATAAGAGACGAGAAAGTGATCGGAATTGTTCAGATAAAGTGCGATAATATCATTCTTTTGATAACCTCTTGCTTGGAAATACCCTGCTAAATTTTTTGCTTGTTGATAAAAATTTCCGTAAGTCGTTTCTCTGCCTTGAAATGAAGTAATGACTTTGTCAGGTTGTGTTTTAGCATGTTCTTCTAATTGTTTAAAAATGAACATCGTTTACAGCTCCTTTTATTTAATTCCTTATAAATAAATGACAAAGACTTTTTCTTAGGCGATGGTTCTCACATTAGTAAGGCGTTCAAACGGAAATACACATTTGAAACGCCATTCTAAATATTTAGATTTTTTAAGCAAGATTTAACATAGATGTCACACCCAGCTTTATATTAATAAGCTATGCATAGAAATATATTTGGAAGCTAACCTTCCTTCTTTGTTATTCGTCGCTTCCCAGATTTCCTGAGACATTGCCCCTCAATCTCATAAAGAGCGCTGCATCCTGACGATTTAACCTGATCAATCCAATCCTCTTCTCGATGTTTAACATAATGGGTTCCATCACTACATTCACTTGCTTTCATAATTATAAAATCCTTTTCCTGTCTTCCTGCCTAAATGTCCGGCACGTACTAGCTTTTTCAGTAATGGGCATGGGCGGTATTTACTGTCAGAAGTTTCCGTATATAATGTTTCAATTACAAACAGTAAGGTATCCAATCCGATAAGATCAGCTAATGCAAGAGGTCCAATCGGATGGTTTGCCCCCAACTTCATTCCTATGTCAATATCCTCAGCACTAGCAGTTCCTTCCGCCAGTACAAAGATCGCTTCATTAATCATAGGCACCAAAATTCGATTGACTGCAAATAAAGGTGCATCCTGTACTTCAATTCCTTTCTTTTCAAACCGCTCTACCAATTTTTTAATCTCTTCATACGTTTCGTTTGATGTTTCCTGCCCGCGTACAATCTCCACCAGTTTCATCACTGGTACCGGATTAAAAAAATGCATGCCAACCACTTTATCTGGACGATTTGTACAGTTACCGAGCTCAGTAATACTTAGTCCGGATGTATTCGATGCAATGATCGTTTCCGGTCCGCATACAACATCAAGCTGCTTGAGCAATGATTTTTTATGATCCATATTTTCAATAATGGCTTCAATTATGATGTCCGCTTTTGATAGCTCTTCAATGTGAACGGTTCCCTGAATACGTCCCAGTATTTGGTTCACTTCCACGTTGGAAAGGCTTCCTTTTTTCATGGATCGGTTCAAGTTATGTTGAATGGTATCAAGTCCTTTTAGTAAAGAACTTTCCTGAATATCCTGGAGTATCACTTGATACCCTGCAGTAGCAGCAGTTTGCGCAATTCCATTTCCCATTGTTCCCCCACCAACTACCCCAATTGTCTTCTTCATTTTTCTGTCCCTCACTTTTAAACGTTTAAAATTTTGTTTTATAGAGCTTCAACAATCATGGCAGACGCTGGGCCGCCACCAGCACAAAGAGAAGCACAACCATACTGTGAACCGCGACGTTGCATTTCATAAATTAACGTAGTCAATAATCTAGCTCCTGTACAACCTACAGGGTGCCCCAATGAAATTCCCGAACCGTTTGCATTCACTTTATTCAGATCAATGTTTAGGTCACGATTTACCGCCAAAAATTGTGCGGCAAAAGCTTCATTTATTTCCCAATAATCAATGTCATCCTTTTGCAAGTTGGCAAATTGTAATGCTTTATTCACTGCTGGAACGACTCCAATTCCCATTATTTTAGGATCTACCGCAGCTGATGCAGAAGCTGTAATTCTGGCTAAAGGCTTTAATCCCAGTTCAAGCGCTGTTTCTTTTGCCATAAGAATAACCGCCGCCCCTCCATCATTTAGACTTGAGGCATTTCCTGCTGTTACTGTACCCTCTTTTTTAAAGGCTGGCCGTAACTTTGACAATGTTTCGATATCCGTATTTGGATTTGGATGTTCATCGATATCGATTATTTTTGTTTCTCGTTTTACCTTCACTTCCAGAGGTGCAATTTCTTGCTTGAACTTTTCATTACGAATTGCTTCACATGCCCGCTGATGACTGAGTGCAGCTAATTCATCTTGCTCTTCGCGACTAATCTTATACTCTGCAACAAGATTTTCAGCTGTTACGCCCATGTGATAGCCATTAAAAGCATCAACCAATGCGTCATTTAATAACGAATCAACGACAGTATTGTCACCCATTTTATAGCCTGCGCGTGCCTTCGGTAACAAGAAAGGAACATTCGTCATGCTTTCATACCCAACTGCTGCTCCGATATCAACCTTCCCTAACATGATATTTTGAGAGATTATCTCTACTGCACGTAATGATGAAGGACACTGTTGATTGATCGTGGATGCAACTGTTTCTACCGAACATCCTGCACCTAGCGCTACTTGTCGAGCAGTGTTGCCTTTACATCCGGCCTGGTAAATATGGCCTCCAACTACTTCTTCGATTTGCTTGGCCTCTATCCCGGCTGCTTCAATGGCCGCTTTTAGGGCATGGATACCTAAATCAACTGCTGATAAATCTTTGAATACTCCGAAATAATCACCAATTGGTGTTCTTTTTCCACTTACAATGACAACTTCACGCATATCATTTCCCTCCATTTTATAAGTATGTAAAACTATTAAACTTCTCATGTGATCGAGCGCCTAAATTCAATGATCTAAGTATGCATGTGAAAATAATTATTCGTCATTTCTTTAAAGTATCTGCTACCTACAATGTTTTGGGAGAGCAAGTTCCTCATCACCTCCTTCGGTTTTGAATATTCAGTTTATTTAAGTTATTTTTTTCTACAGCCTCATCCGTAAGCAGAATGTTGCTTTCCCGTAAAAACAGAACAA
>NZ_CAMLDX010000044.1 GCF_946478885.1 uncultured Bacillus sp.
TCCTTACTCAGTTCATCAGCAATAACCTTTACATAGTCACTAAACGTTGGTTTATCGGGTAGACCCCCAAAGAATCCTCCGCCTATATCTATATAGGAATATTCTAAATTTGTTTTCCTCCTAATCTCGCACGCTTTTTTAGAGAGTTCTTTATATATTTTCAAACTTCTTGTTCTACTCGTACTATGCAGATGTAGTCCCTCTATACAAACGTTAGGTATCTTCTTTAATTCTTCTACTACTCTATAAAAATCACCATTTTCCAGGTTGAATCCAAATCGTGTTCCATCCTCAGAATAACCGACTTCATTAGGACATAGCATTTCTAAATCAAAATTTACTCTAATTCCAATTTTGATTTGGTTAATAGAGTTTCTAGACAACTCTTTTATCCACTCAATTTCTCTGTTTGAATCAATATTAACAATTGCATTATTTATAACTGCATCAAAAAATCCCTGTTTTCCCTTTACAGGACCATTGAAAATAATATGTGACTTCCGAAAACCCATCTGTAATGCTAGATTATATTCAATACTTGAGATTACCTCAGCATAACAATCATTCATTAAAGTATACTTTAATATCCAAGGTAATGAATTGGTTTTGAATGAATATCCTATAATCCCATTTCCCCAATTACTCTGTAAGGCCTTTTGGAAGTTTGTAATATTTTCACAAAGTTCGTCTTTATTTATTACAAAACAAGGGGTATTAATATCATTCACCATCTACACCTACTTAGATAATTCTTCTCTTTTCCTAATAACAACGCTATCATACATCATCATTAATTGGTCCTCTTCATAATTCCCAAATTCAGCAATGTTTTCTAAACCATTTACGTTATTTACAATTAATTTAATAAAATCAACTCCGCAACCATATGCATGTAAATAGGCACCACCAAATCTAGGGTTAATCTCAGAGAAATAATACTCTCCATCTTTATAGAAAAAGTCGATATCAATGGGACCGTTAAAATTTAATTTTGAAACAACATCTATAATAATCTTATTTAGTTTTTCATCTTTAAAAGATATAGTCTTATTGGCCCCACCTATCTTCGTTTCAATTTTCTTCTTTGAAAATATTGATACAGGGTTCTTACTAATTGTATCTACATAAACATCAGCGTCTAAGTCTATACCATCCATAAACTCTTGGATAACTAAATCCTTATTATTACTACAAACAAATTCCAATTCACTGTGGTCATTAACCTTCATTGCTCCTATACTACCGCTTCCAGTACGAGGTTTTACAAAAACAGGAAAATCACAGTTTCCTCCTTTAAAAGCCCTATAAAAATCCTCTAAATCTTTATAGGTTTTTATAGTCTTTATTCCATTCTTAATCATAAACTCATACATCATATATTTATCAAAGCATAATCTTGCCGTTTCCAAATATGGCGCAAGTACTAAGACTCCAATTTCTTCAAATTTCTCTCTGTTTTTTGCCAAGATTTCAATTTCTGGGTCAATAAAAGTTGTAACTGCCTTTATCTTTTCTCTTACACATATATCTAGAAGAATATTTATATAATTCTCATCTGTAATTTTTGAAACTATATATTGTTTATCAGCAAAATATAATGCAGGTGCTAAACTACTATTATCAGTTGCAATGATTTTTGAATCTCTATCTAAAGACATTTTGCAGTTTTTTATTAACTCTCCACGTCTACCTACGCTGCAAAATAAAAAATTCATCTAAATAATACCTCCACATAGCTCTTAAATTAATTACTATTTTGTGTACCCTCAAAATCCCCCATTTTTTCGGAGCTATTAGAACGCAGGAACTTTCCAAAACCGGTCAGTCTCACACTATCAGGAAGCAGTTCTCCATTTTCATCTCCAAATGTAGTTGTTATTACCTATTACAGACCAGAACTTATTATTACTGATGGCAAGTGGAATATTCTCCTGTTGTAAACACTTATTCAACTCAATAACACGATCGAGGATATGTTCTTCTCATTTTCATATCTACCTTTTAAGTGATGTGGTATAGCAAATAGGTGAGTAATCCCCGCCTTTACTGCTTGATTTGCCACGGCGAGACTTTCTTGTATGTTTAGGGGGCCATCATAACCACTTAACAAAATATGACAATGTAAATCGATCAAATCTCTCACTTTCCTATTTAACAACCAGGATAAAAGAATCTCAAAAAGGTTGGATAGAGGCACATTTTGTCTCGTATACCTTTTTATTTATACTGATAGTGATAAGTATTTGCCTTGGATTCGACTCCATTTAAAACCACACCAATTAATGGGGCTTTCGCTTTTTCTAGCAATTTTTTTGTTTTCAATGCCGCTTCATTATTTGTCTTCCCACTTGTTACAACCATAACCACTGCGTCACAATTATTTGCCATAATTTGTGGATCTGCCACAGCAAGAGCAGGTGGTGTATCAAACACAATATAGTCAAACGTTTTGTACAGTTGTTCAATGATTGTTTTCATAGCTTTAGAATTTAATAGTTCAGCAGGATTTGGTGGTATAGGGCCGCTTGTTAAAATATCTAAATTTGAAACATGTGTTTTTGAGATAGCATTTTCAAGGCTGGATTTCTTTGTCAATACATTGGTAAGACCGTTCATATTACTCACTTTAAACGCATAATGAATAGAAGGTTTTCTTAAATCAGCATCCACAAGTAAAACTTGTTTTTCCTGCTGTGCCAGGACAATAGCAAGATTGGCAGCTGTTGTTGTTTTCCCTTCTGAAGGTGCCGGGGATGTTATTACAATTGATTTAAATTCTGTATCTACTAATGCGAATTCTATATTGGTTCTTAAGTGTCGATATTGTTCAGTAATGGGCGATTTTGGATTGTTATGTGCAATTAAACTTATTGGTGTCTGAGCTTTATTTTTCAATTTATGACTCAAGAGTTTCACTTCCCATTCTTTTTGCTAACCTTGTTTTCGATTCCTCTTCATTATCCACCGTGATTTTTTGAATAGATCCAAGTACAGGTAGTCCAAGGCCTGTCTCAATATCCTGATCATTTTTTATCGTGTTATCCATGTACTGTAATAAAAACGATAATACAATACCAGCCATTAAACCTATAACTAGTGCCATCACAATATTCAACACTAGGTTCGGTTTTACAGGAATTGGATTTTCCTTTAATTTAGCTTTTGAAAGAATATGTACATTGTCTACATTCATAATGTCTTTGATTTCTGTTTGAAACGTTTCAGAAACAGTATTGACAATTTTCGTTGCATTAGCTGGATCGATATCTTCAACCGTTAACGAGAACACTTGCGAATTCTCTTGATTGTTAACCTTGATTTTTTTATTAAGGTCTTCAACGCTTTGGGTAAGGTCTAGTTTGTCTATAACTTTTTCAAGAATGGCCGGGCTTTTTATAATTGAACTGTACGTGTTAATCAATTCTAAATTGGTTTGAACTTGGTTCACGTCTAAAACTTGATTGTTAGAGCTTTTCTGATTAACAAGGATTTGCGTAGATGCTTGATAAACGGGTGTTAATACATAATAAGTGATCCCCCCGCTAATTAACCCTGCACTCAATGTCAAAAGTACGATTAACATCCATCGTTTTCTTAAAGTTTGTAATAAATCTTTAATATTGATTATTTCTTCCATATATTTATTCCCCATTTCCGTATTATTCTCCCATTATTATGTAAAAGTTAAGTAGATCATATAATAAAAATTTATAATATTAAGATTATTCAAGAGAGATTTTGGAACCATACAACCTCTTTCATCGTTTTACCTGCAGCTTCTGCTACAACCAATCATTCCCTTTTAATTTGTAAGTTAGCACCTATGACTATTCTCTCGATTTTCCCTTTCATAATCATCACGCCTTATTATCCCTTCAGGTTGATTTGATTAAATATTCAAAATATTATATAAAGCAACTAAATTATAGCATGACTATAGTTAAATGTATATTTTCACCGAATATTTGGAGGGACATGGGGATAGGGACATTGTTCCACCACATGAAACACTATTTCCCCGGGTTCTAGGCACCCGAAGGAGTGGGGCTGCGTAGGATTGTGGGTTAAGGACAAAGCGGGGGGGGTTCTGGCTGGGAAAATACTGTCGGTTGCAGTAGCAAAAGCCCCGATTAGTGAGGCTCTTGCTTGAAGTTGAAGTTCCTCCTTATCGTTTGATTGGCACACAGATTTCGCAATAATCTGTTGCAGTTATATCACCCGTGTATCGTTCTAGAATCGGTTTGTTGTCGATTTGATAGCCGCTTTTTTGCATAGCCGTTCCTATCCCATTCCATGCTTGCTGAATATCCTCCGCTGTATGTTTCACTTTGAAAATAGCATAGGTTCCGCCCGGGAGTTCTCCTTCGCTGACGGAATCATCGATTTGAAAATCGTTTGCTATGACAATACACGTGTCATAACAGCAGTTCTGAAGAAGTGTTGTTTCCGGATTATCCTGCGGAATACCGAGGATAATGGCCGATTGGGTGAGCAGATTCTTCTCCGTAGCCCACTTTTTTAACCTTTCCATGGTTTGGATGTTAGCAGGGCCATATGGACCTACTTGCCGCACATAGGCGATGCGCGATTTTGGCAGCGTTTCGATTGTTGGAGTCATCATTTTCATTTCCTTTCCTTTTCCATATTTCTTACAATTTGAATCTAACAGGTTATAAAAATATTTACATTATATTTTTTAAAAATTCCGGAATCATTGTCCATATTGTTTGCTGAAACCGATGATTTAGTGGGAAAGTATAAATATGTGGATACCTACAAGAGTCACTTTATAGAAGCGGAGGTAATGGTGGTGATGGTCGCAGCGATTATGGGGTTTGTATGCCTGTCACCCGAAGGGCTTTACCGGTGCATGGAACTGTGTGGGTGGATGGTTTTGTTGTGCTGGATTTTGTTTTGGGTGACAGGCTTCCTGATTATGTACGCTGCTAAGGCTGCAAGATTATTTTTATAATAGAAATCATTAGCGATAATTTTTGATTTCATTCCCCAAATTTTCTACTTCCTTTTTTAAGCTGGCATTTGCTTGTTCAAGTACAGCGGTTTTTTCTTCTAATTGGATTTGCAGGGCGCTTAATCTTTGATTGGCTCGTTGCTGTTCGTAAACAATTTCTTGATAAATTTTCATGCTTTCTTCATGGCGAACCTGCTGCTCATGTAGATGTAAAGCTTCGCCTAACGTATCGGCCTGTCCGTAATACAAATAGTCATACAAGCTTTGAAAGCTTGAAAGATTATGATAGCTAGAAGGCAAAAAGGCCGCTTTTTGTTTGATTTTCTCGACGAATCCATTATCTTTTGCATCGTATTTCTCAACTTCAATCTCGTATTTTTGAATATCCTTTTTCAATTCTTCTATGTATGTACTATTTTGCAGAAAATAAATGTTCTCGTCCTTCGCTTTTATTCTTTTTACCATCATAAAGGCTTTGGCAAAAAAAGGCTCAAGGGATAGGCAAGTACGAGACACATGATCAGTTGCACAAAGGCGTTCTCAAATAGAATCAGTACTCCTACGATAGAAAGACTAAGGGCGCTCAAAATTGGCAGCACACGGGCATACTTTTGCTTCGGCTTTGTTTCATTGTCCCTTACAATGTTTTCTAGATTTTTTCTCATTGAATACCTCGGCGTATTTCCTATTGTTCGCCAACCTTTGTTCCTCTAATCCAATCAATTCGTATAAACGATTTAACAATTCTTGCTTTAACATTCCTGCCGCCCCTTTCGGTTTACTTTTTATAAAGGTAGGCCGCATCTATTATAATACATTTTGGAACAGTTTGAATATTAGATGAAACTACTGATTTTGTGGTGGGAGATGGAGAAAAGAAGAAGGATACTATGATTATTGATACCGTATCTTTCCAGGAACAATATCATAATACCAATCTCTCCTTAGCGCAAATGAGAAATTGGGATTTTTAAATCCTGAAAAGCTCCCTTTCATGGAAAAGTCTTATTTTCGAAGGAATGCTCATTAATCTGTTCTGTGATTCTCTGGCTTGTTGTTATAAAGACGAATTGTCGGGCAGTCGGATGCCGCGTCAGCCGCTAACATCGCATTGGCCATACTCATTCCAACCCACAGCCGTCACCGTGCCGTCTGATTTAAGTCCGATTGTATGAAGATAACCCCCGCTGCGACCGCCACAATATCGCACCAGCCGCTTACATTGCATCGGTGATACCGATTATTACCCGCAGTCGTCACGGTATAGTCCGATTTAAGTCCAACGGTATGACGACGACCCGCCGCTATGGAATCTTTCGGCAACCGTTTCATCTGTACCACCGCTTCTCTCGGTGGAATTTCATCCATGTTTTCCCCCCTTGACTGTAAGCAGTCGCGCATTTACCTGACAAGTATATTTAACATGACGATTGCTCGTCAAATGTATGGGTGTACGATTAGGGAACCATATCAAGCTTTGAATATAGGAAACCGAGTTAGCGCAAATGAATGCTGCGCTTTCCTCTCCTCTTTCCGGATATCGGCCCTTTTGAGGATATATCGGCCAGTTCGGGCAATTTATCGGTAACTTTTGAGATATATCGGTCATTTTAAGCAATATATCGGCAACTTTCACTTAGATATAGGCAATTCGGCGAATTCGAGGTGTGACCTAAAAAAAGACCCACTCCCTGCAGGATATGTGCATGGAAGGCGGGTCCCTTTTTGGTAAAAATTAGGGTAACGCAAGAAGAACGAAATCGCTCCGCGATGGCTCCAAAACAGCCCGTCCAAAAAAATATAGTAAAAAGGCAAAAAAAGTATCTCTTTTTATGGTATTGTTAAATCGCCAAATCAAACAAATACATAAAAAGGATACTTTTTTTCGTATGCCAATTATAACATGGAACTATATTAAAATATCACTAGTGTTGCATAAATATTGACATAATTTTCAGTTTAATCACTTTACCTATTTAGAGCCAAAAAAGTAAATACCTAACTAAAGGTGGCTCCTTACATTTGGAAATTATTTACAATTAAACTTGTGCGGCGACGACAATTTGCTCTTTAAGGAAGGGCTTTTCCTTCAATCTTTCGTATCCAGATATGTACTGGTTTCCACAATGCAGCCCTTAAATAACGGCTAATTTGTAACGTCTTTCGCTTACTCTTTGTTTCGATTTGTGCGATTACATTTAGGCAAAAAACAATTAGTGCGATAAACACCTGATTTTGAATGGTCCATTCAGTTTGTCCGTAAATTTTTTTGATATTGAGATGTTGTTTGATCCACTTAAAAAATAGTTCAATGGCCCAGCGCGATTTATACATCTCTGAAATTTCCTCGGCACTCAAATCAAAACGATTCGTGATTAAATAGAGTACATTTCCTTTTGAATCCCTTACTTTTAGGAGGCGAAAGTAGTTTTCAGCTCGGTTTTGGGTGGTTCCAATCAAGATCATTTGATCCGATAAAACGGCTGAATCCTCGGATAGTTTAAAATCGTAAACTTCCCGTATGACTGCGTTTTTTCGTAGCCTTGAAAGAAAAAAGTAACCATCATCTGTCATGCGATCAAAGCGCTCGTAGTCTAGATAGCCACGGTCAAACACATACATGCACTCTTTATCGTCCACCATGATTTCAAGTTGACCACGATCATGTTCATTCGCCGTTGTTATCGTAGCTTTTTCCGGATAGGAAGTACCTTTTTCCATAAATATAAGGCGTAAATGTAACTTTACTCCTGCCTTTGTTTGGCGGAACTTCGCCCATTTATGATTAGTCAAATTCAGTGGTAACGTGCTTGAATCGATGATTTTTAACGGCATGATCCGTTTTGTATCGTGTGTTTTAGCGTGAATTTGTCCGACTAAATCAAGGAAAAGCCTTTGAAATAGATCGGGGTTCATGCCGTTTAATCTCCTTGATAACTGAGAAATACTAATTGAATCAAGTTCGACTCCCTTTTGAAGTTGGTCATCGAAAAGGCAATCACTCAGCGCATGAAGACTTTCAACCTCTTCTAGCTGTGCAAAAAGGAATAATTTAAGAAAGGACTCTGTCGTTCATTTTTTCGTATAGTCATCTAATTTCATCGTTTTCACGCATTCTTCAAATAATTGAAGGTTTATGGGTGAAAACCATTGTCCAAATGAAGTTTTTCGTGTAACCTTATCCATGCGATTTGTCCTTTATTAGTGGATTTGGACGGGTTACCACCAACTATTTCCATTATAAAGGACTTTTTCTTTGCGAAAAAAATATTAGTGAATATTATGGGTATTTTTAATATTTAAATTTAATTAACGCAACACTAGTGATTTTTTACATTTAAAATTTTAACTGCTTCTTTAGTAATTGCCTCCACAAATTGCTGTTTTTGCTCAATTGTTCTACCTTTTGCCATTTTGACAGTAATAAAAGGCATTTTAGTCACTCCTATATTTAATCTATTTGTTCATATTCTTTTGACAGTTATTCCTTTAATAAATCGTTTAACTAATAAGTGATTTAATGCTAAAATAACAACTCCCGTAAGTATTAGCTTCAGAATATAATTAAAAGAATCACCAGCATACCCAGTATTTATAAAGCATACTGAACCTCTGAATTGGTAACTCTTGGTGCCTTGTTATTTCCCCAGCTTCCAAATATTAATTTATTTAACGTTTCAATAGTATCATATAAGGATTAAACTTTTTTAAAAATTGAAAAATACAAAAAATATTTTAGAAAACACTATTTTTGTATGTATGCCACTATCGGAATTTTCCGAACAGATTCTTCAGGAAAACTAGTAATTGAGATGAATTTATGCCTTGAGTTCTGTCAAAGATTGATGGTGTGGAGGGTAAATTCATTCATACAATGCATGTAAATCACTAAAGCCAAACAAAGCAGTAAGCGAGCAAAACCGCCATTATCTGAGCTCTTCTAAAAAGAATTTATCGTTAACAGTCATGCGCGTCTGCTAATTTTTCAACACTGGCTTTTTTGTTTTGGAGGCGGCAACCGGATTCGAACCGGTGGTGAAGGTTTTGCAGACCTCTGCCTTACCGCTTGGCTATGCCGCCTTATCATTGGAGCAGTTGTCGGAGAACGAAACCGTACCTCTCACCTTGACCCAGAAATTCTTCCACTGAACGATTTCTGCTTAAATAGAATTTACTTACATTTTATTCAGTACCTTAGTAATTATAACTTGTTCACTAGGAATAATTTTTGCAGCAGTCAAAGGGAAAAGAATGATATCCGTCAAAGCTTGAAAAAGACAACTCTCTCTTCAAAATTAGTGAAAATGATAACCTTCATTATTCAGAAGTGATGAAAATATAGCTAAACCATCCCTGGATTTTCCCCTGATGTTTTTGATCTTCATCATCAAACACCCTCACTTAATCTATTAAAGTAATAATTCTCTTTTATGATAATTTTAATATTGTAAATATTAATATAATTATATCGATCATGTTTTATCTCTGCAATTCCATGAAGATTGACTGCAAGATAACCTATCCTAGCTGCGATCCGATTAGATATTAGTGTAAAATGAAGAATGGAAATACACGGAATTGAAGGTGCGTGAACCGAATGAAACGCTTATGGGTAACTGGATATAAAACGCATGAATTATTTTATAGCAGCAAAGATCCGGGAATTTATTTTGTGAAAAAAGCAATTGAACAAAGGCTGCGGAATCAGATTGATAACGAAGGATTAGCATGGGTCATTGTCTCCGGCCTACAAGGTACAGAACTTTGGGCGGCTGAAGTCGTTTTTCAGCTGCAGGAAGACTATCCTGATTTGAAGTTAGCCGTCATTACGCCTTTTCTTGATCAGGAGAAAAAATGGAAGGAAGAAAAGCAGGAGGAATACCATATGATTCTCGGGCAGGCAGACTTCGTCAGTACAGTTACAAAGAGACCTTATGAAGGTCCTTGGCAATTTAAAGCAAGAGATCGGTTTCTCCTAGACAATACGGATGGAATTCTGTTGTTTTACGATGAGGAAGGAAAGGAAGGCAGTCCAAAATATATAAAAGATAAAGCAATGAAGCGTTACGAGGAATACGGCTATGAGATCATTACCATCAGTGCTTACGATATACAAGTCATCATCGAGGAAGAGCAACAGAAAACTCGGGAATGGGAATAAGGCAAGGGCTCATGCTTTCGTATTAGCGAAAACAAAGCAGGAGCCCCGCCTTCCCTGATTCAAACCGGAATTTTAGTCTGTGATTCAGGATGACTATTCTTCAATCTTTTCCCATGGTATCTGAAAGCCCTTTTTCCAAAGCAGGATGAGTGCTGCCAGCGACAGAACTAAATACAGATATATCCCAAACGGCAAGAGAGTACTGATGAAATGCAACCCAGCAAAAACGGCTGCAAACAGAATTAATCCTAATATAATTCCGCCGTTTCTTTGGCTAGCTGTATCGAAAGACTCTGAGAAGGGTATCGATTTTTTTAATAGCAAAAAACAAACCACAGCATAAAGACAAGCATTGATAAACACAACAATTAGATCAGGAAAAATCCTGAATCCAAATATAATGATAAAGATGACCCCCAGCAAAAGATAAATGGGTAAATAAAGATTGACAATAAAGGCCTTCATCGTTCCGCTGAAAATAGGCTGAGGCTGTTTGATCGGGGCAACCTTATAAATCCATGCCCCCTTATATTTTCCTGAATACCTCAACATCAGCACAACCTGTGGAATAATGATTAAACTAAAATAAATCGTTAGAAAACTGTTACCGCTGGATATAGAAACACCCGTACCACTGACTCTATTAAAAAGAAAAATAAAGGGAATTACGATGGAAAATCCTAATGAAGGATAAACCTTAAGCTTAAAATCCCGTTCATTTCTGAGCATCATTCCCGCAAAGCGGAAAAAAGCTCTTTCTTCATTAGTACGGCATATAAACTTAACCAGCCTTTCCACCCATTTATGATGTTTCCTTTCTCTCGACTTTCCATGATATGATAGCTTTTGCAGATTTTTTTCAAAGGAAGAAATTGAACGGACATACAACCAAAAGGATAGGAGCGGAATCACGATTCCTAACGTTGCCAATAACAGATAATAGGAATTGGAATGACCATTCATCACCAGTTCGTTAATGGCTCCATACCACATTGGAAAAATAAATACCTGCCACCACGCAGGCTCCAGAGCTATTTGTAAATCAACCATTGCAAAGGAGCGGACAAGCAGTTGATAGCCAATCATGATGGCCAGTGAAAAACCAATTTGCACATAATTAATGATGTCTTTCAACTTTTCACCATCAAAAAATCTTAGAATGAACATATAAAATAATGCAGTTAAAACAACTATCAGCAAAGAGATTAAAAGGATATTAACAATGGAAACAAGAAAAAATATAATTCCATTCTTAATGAGCCCAACAAGCAGCGGAATTCCGGAAATAGAAATAGTTAAAAGAGACAGATAGCTGAAAATATGTATCATTTTTGCCGTATTAATGGTTTTTCGATTAATCGGCTTTGTAAAAAGAATATTGCGATCGCGAATATCCAATAGGACAGATGAAAAGTCTGAAATCATAGAGGTCATAACCATAAAGGTGATCATTCCATAAACAAGACTCATTTGAAAAAGATATTGTTCACCCATTATCATAAGAGGAATCATAAAAATACTAAAAAGGACATATATCCATAATGAACCGAGATACTGATTCTTCTCTTTCTTTTCGTGCTTCTTTTTGTTGGTATTTTGCATGAAGATAGTCGGTACACGGCGCCGATCCATTAAAAACTTCACCTGTAAGATCTTTCTCATCACCTTGTAATCTACACCAAATCTCAGGAACACCTTCTCAAATCGATCTAACAGCTTCAATGTCGGAAAATCATGCATCGCTACACCTCTTCAACAATCGATACAAATCGTTCACTTAATTCCTTATGATTGCTGAACCCAGTTAGCTGGTTAAAGATTTGCTCTAATGTTCCTTCTTTATTCTGCTGTTTTAATTCCTCAAACGAACCGTCTGCGGCAATGAGCCCATCCTTCAATAAAATGATTCGACTGCTGATTTTTTCCACCACGTCCATAATATGTGAGGAATAAAAGATGGTTTTCCCCTGTGCTGCAAGCTGTGCTAATATTTCCTTAAAAATCATGACACTATTTGCATCCAATCCGTTAATCGGTTCATCAAAAAACAACAGCTCAGGATTATGAAGCAGGCTTGAGATAATTAATAGTTTTTGTCTCATACCTTTTGAATAGGAGGCAATTCGAGAATGATATACTTCCCCGACTCCAAACAATTCCATCAAACTTTTTGCTTTATAATCAGCAAGTGCATATTCTAACCCGTACAATTCACCAATAAACGTTAAATATTCATGGCCGGTCAAATTATCATAGACTTCAGCAACCTCCGGGACATACCCAATTTTCCTTTTGTATTCTACATCCCCATCTGAAAGATCCCGACCAAAGATTTTTACCGTACCGGAATAATCGCCTTCAATACCAAGCAAAACTTTTACCGTTGTGCTCTTTCCCGCTCCATTGGAACCAATGTAACCAATGATTTCTCCTCTCTTTACCTGTAGAGAAATCCCGTTAAGGACACTTTTCTCACCATAGCTCTTCCTTAAATCATCAATCGTCAGAATCATATCCTCCATGTCCCTACTTTCACACCTCTCCTTCTATTTTTCTACTATTTTACCATTTTTCACTAATTTATATAGTCCACTTTTCGGATTTTCCAAAAATAGTTTACTAAAAGAACTACCATTATTTCTCTGTTTAAGGATTTGCTCTTCATAAATATTTGTAAAATAAAGGAATTCATTGCAACTAAAGCAAATATATTAAACATATCATCTTATCTAAAAATAGATTAGGAGGCTTCGATGCAGGAACGTACAAAAATTACGATCGTCACACTTACCTCTGCTTTTTTGTTTTGTGCCATGACTGTTTTCACCTCACTGTCACCCTTATCACAGCTTGGTAAAAATGCTAATCAATTTAACTCCTTAGGAATGTGGATTTCGCTCGGCTTGATATTCTTATTCTATTTGATTCCATTAGTCTTATATCTAGCTGGTCTAAAATGGATGAAATATGTGATTGCTGTTTTATGTTGGTTAGGGTTGTTTATTTTCATATCATTGATGCTGATTTTTATCATTTTTGGAGTCTCTCACGGAATCGTATCATCGATAATGCCTTTGTTGATTATTTGCGGTATGGGATGTATCACCAATATTCTATGGTTTATTGCCGCTTTTCAAAAAAAGGCAGCAGATAGAACTGCTTCAATGGAAAAATAAATACATGCATATGCCTTCCATAACATCTGAAAGATCGACTGCTTCCATCTTTCAGTCATTTTTTCATGACAATTCAATTCTTCCGTTCTGCAAAAGGTCTGTTCTATTCATTCCGATAAGCAACTGCCGCCTGAATTCTCAATTATTTGTTAGACAAACTGCCATATAATCGTTATATATCGAAGAAAAATGGCAAAAATAGAAATGAAAAAGAGAAGCTGCGACATTGGTTCAGCTTCCCTTTTCATATTCTGAAAAAAGTATATCAAGCAATATTCTTATATTTGTCAACTTTTTATAAATATCCAGTCATTTTAAATTGGCGGAAAAGAATGATCATACAACGTAACTTTGTATTAAAAGAATTTCTTTTTCCAAAATATAATTGCAGTAAAGCTTGATAGAATGAGAGAAATCGTGATTGCGATAATAAAGGAATGCCGGTCTTCCTGAAATGGAATAGGTACGTTCATCCCATAGAAACTTGCCACCAACGTCGGCAAGGCTAATATAATAGTAAAAGAGGTCAAAAACTTCATGACGATATTCACATTATTGGAAATGATTGAGGCAAAAGCATCCATCATTCCGCTTAAAATGGATGAATGGGTTTCGGCCATTTCGATAGCTTGTTGATTTTCAATAATGACATCCTCCAGCAAATCTTGGTCATCCTCATACATTTTAAGGTAATTACTCTTCAGCATTTTTTGCATGACAATATTGTTTGATTTTAAAGAAGTGGTAAAATAAACAAGGCTTTTTTCAAAGTTTAATAGTGACAATAGTTCTTTGTTTTTCATTGATTGATGCAGTTCCCGCTCAATTGAATCGGTATTTTTACTGATTTGTTTTAAATATCTGAGATAGGACGTTGCGATGGAATAAAGGATTTGAAACGTAAATCTGGTTCGTTTATAGGTGAAAAAATCTTTTATTTTCCCTGATGAAAAACTATCAAAAATAGGACTGTCCTTTAAGCAAATCGTTACAAAACAGTTTTTGGCAATGATCATTCCAATTGGAATTGTGTCATAAATGGGGATTCCCTTTTCATCATAAGAGACGCTCGGCCCATTCACGATAATGAGGATATTCCCGTCATCCTTTTCAATCCTCGATCGTTCTTCTTCATCCAATGGATCTTTTAAATATTCAAGCGGTAATCCTAATTCATTTACTACCCTTTGAATCTCCTGCTCACTTGGTGATATTAAATGAATCCAGCTTCCTGGAGAAATTTGGGTTGTTTCCTCTACAACCCCCAGTAAATCAGATTTATAAACCTTTAACATGGTAAAAACCTCCTCTTGGATGAGGAAGTCAGAAATCTTGGCCACACAAAGCTGAATTTATATCAGTATTCAAACTTTTAAGGAATGGTCTATTAGTGACTTCCTCGTTGTTCGAATTTGGCTCGGGTTCCGGTTCATGACAATGTTGACTACTCATAAAAATTCAGCTCCTATCTTCAAAAAATTATTATACCCCTCAACATTCTACTTGAACCTCTAATATTTGTAAACTCTATAGCCGGAATTCATAGAGTAGGTCCTTTTTTTAAACAAGCCTTTTCTAACAAGAAATTCACGGGCAAAAGGAATCCTTCTCTATTTTTCTTTACAAAATTTTAAAGTAGCTGACAACGAGATTCATAAAGACTACAATCAAAAGAATGACCGAGTTAATATTTTATATTTAAGTTAACATACGTCGGTTGATGAACAGAGCTAAAGCTATGCTTCAACCGAAATCGATTCATCTACACGACTAAAGTCGCGAGTATTCTCGATTAGTTGATAAAAGCTCTTCAATGAAAAGATATCTTTCATATTGATACGAGATTTGAATGTAACTCCCATTCCATTCTTTAAACTTCCATGCATAGTAATTGCATGCCGTACTACCACTCACAGCTGATCGCTAACCATTTTCAATTTCTCATGGTTGCTCTAGCTGTGAGTAATGAATACATTTCCAACACCCCTTTTTATGATTGGACAGATTCAGAGTGATTGAAAAACTTAGTCACTACTTCATCGGTTACATCTGAAAGGTGTTGAAACTCATAATTTGGGGAATGATCTCGATCGATAAGAACGGAACGCACACCTTCATAAAAATCTTTATGTTTTAAAAAGTTTTTTGCAAGCAGTAAATCCGTTGCAAAGCATTCTTGCATTGTTTTTTGTTTGCCGTCGACTAGCTGTTTTAACGTGATCTTCAATGAAAAAGGGGACTTGGAAAGGAGCAGTTCCTTCGCATTCAAGCTAAAATCGCTTCTCTCACTGTCGAGCGACTGGAGGATCTCTTCTACCGTATCAAATCTAAAATTTTGATCAATCTCTTTTTGATAAGGTGCGAGTTTGCTCTCTTTAGATGGTTCCGTTCGAAATGTGTCAACCAGCTGATTAAGCTGTTCTACCACTTTTAAACGGCTCCAGTCCGTTTCTTCCACTTTTTCAATAAATTTTTCTAATGCATGACTTTCCATGTAGAAATCTGCACCTTTCATATACAATACATCAGCAGCCTGAATGACTGATGCCGTTAATGCGAGATAACGCCCTAAGTGTCCATGAGCTTTGTTTAAAAAATAGGCTCCGCCTACATCGGGAAAGAAACCAATATTCATTTCGGGCATGGACCATTTTGTCCTTTCCGTAACAATTCGATGACTTGCCCCATACGTCAGACCTACACCTCCACCCATTACGATACCATCCAAACAAGCAATGATTGGCTTCGGAAATTGATAGATAGCCATGTCGACCTTATATTCTTCTTTAAAAAATCTCTCTGCCTCTTGTAAAGCTGACTCAGGTAAATGCGCTTCATAAAGTGCCTTAATATCCCCTCCAGCACAAAGGCCTTTATGCCCAGCTCCTTTTATGACGATGACAGAAACATTATGATCTGTCTTCCATTTTATTAATTTTTCGCCAATCAAGCAGACCATCTTATGTGACAGTGAATTAAGGGCTTTCGGGCGATTTAGAATAATTGTAGCAACACCATTTAAATTAACTGAAAACAGAACTTCATTTGACATTTAATCTACTCCCTTTATGAATGTTTAAAGTCTGGTTTACGTTTCTCAACAAATGCATGAATGCCTTCTTTGGCATCGAAAGTCAAGAACAATTCGGCAAATCTTTTGCGTTCCCTTTCTAGTGCTTGTACCTATCGTTCTACCTGATTGATGCAAGGACATTTCGGCTTCCTCGTTCAGGTCCATTCCATAAACAGTAAAGTTGGAACGCAATAAATTTTGCGCCATAGGAAGACCCATATTGCCCAAACCGATAAACCCGATTTTTTTCTCAAGACTTCACTCCATTCACACGATATATTTTTCCTGTTCGCCTATTCTTTCCGCAATTTCACGTTTTTGAGTAAACGAATTCCTAAAGAGAGGAACAGGAAGGTTGCGAATCTCATCCAATACTCGTTCTCTTTCTCCTTCATCTGATTTTATTGCTGATAAGACGGACACTGCCATCTCTGCTATTCGACGGAAGCCTTCTTCACAAATGATGTTCGTCATCGATTCTTTTAACCGCTCTTTTTCTTTCTCACTCTTTTGGATCGCTTTTTCAGTTCGAACCACAGCAGACTCCATCACATGGATTTCTTTCTTCATGTCGGCGAGCAGACGCGAATATTCCTGCTCCTGCTGGATTTTAATAGGAGAATGGGTCAGTGCTTGTAAAGATTGGCAGAGAAGTCGATACGAGAGCTGAATGAATTGCTGATTTCGGCTACCTTGTTTATTCATGATAGTCTCAACACTTATTCCATTGTTTTGCTTCGTAATCTTCATTAGAAGCTTGGCAATTGTCAGGCGGTTTATCTCGTTTGTCCCTTCAAAAATCCGGCTGATCCGCGCATCTCGATATAATCGTTCCACCTCATACTCTTGCATGTATCCGTAACCACCATGAATCTGTACCGCCTCATCTACAATCCGGCCAAGTGCTTCGGAGCAGTTTACTTTATTGATTGCACATTCCGATGCATAGTTTGCTAGTTTACTTATTTTTTCGTCTAATGGAACGGAAGAATCAAACAGATTATCCAATCTGTTTGCCGTCCTGTAGGCGGCACTTTCCGCTCCATAAATCGAAATTGCCATATCCGCAATCTTTTCTTGGATCATGGAAAAACTGATAAGCGGCTTGTCAAACTGTTTACGTAGTTTGGCATGGCACACGGCAAGCTTCAACGCTTGTTTCGCAGTGCCAATATTCGAGAACGCCAGTTTTAATCGAGCCAAATTTAAAATGTTTAATGCCACATGATGCCCTTTCCCAATTTCTCCTAACACATTCTCTATTGGTATTCTGACCTCATCTAAGATTAAGGTTGCTGTCGATGAACCTTTAATTCCCATCTTTTTCTCTTCTGGTCCTACCGAAACTCCATCAAATGTCCTCTCCACGATGAACGCAGTCATACCTTTATTCGTTTTCGCAAAGACGATATATACATCAGCAATTTGTGCGTTCGTGATCCACTGTTTTTCACCGTTTAATATCCAGGCTGATTGCTGCCCGTTCAAGACAGCCGTCATTTTTGAATTTAAGGCGTCGGATCCAGCATTAGACTCTGTCAAGGCAAACGCTCCAATCCATTCTCCTGATACAAGCTTCGGCAGGTATTCTTGCTTTTGTTTCTCTGTTCCATAATAAACGAATGGCAATGTCCCTGCTCCCGCATGAATATTAAAGGAGACGCTAAACGATCCTCCGGCTCCCATTTTCTCGGCTACAAGTCCTGAAAGCTTTTTGCCTTGAGACAGACCTCCATATTCTTCTGGAACTTCAATACTGAGTAAGCCAAGATCTCCCGCCTCTTTAAACAATTTTTCTACGTTCTTATACTCTTGCCGATCAATTGATTCAAGAAGAGGGATTACTTCGTTTCTAACAAATAACTCTGTGGTTTTTGAAATGAGTTGATCTTCTTCACTAAAATCTTCTGGTGTAAATATTCCAGCTTCCGCTTCAAGTTGAGAACTAAAGGGGTCATCCCATCGAAGTTCTGCTTCACCCATCACTTTCTTCCTCGCTTTCACGTTTTAGTATCGACTGTAAAAAAGGCGCCGAATCTTTTCTTCCCTTCATACAAATCTTTGCCCTTGTTTAAGGTGCATTTTTACAAATTATGTTCTTTAATAAGGACCGTTTGTGCCATTTCTTTATCCAAATTTTCAAAGCCATACAGGATATCATGTCATACAGCTCACTTCTAGTCTGCATTTCCTGTATTGCATCTCTTTGTAAGCCTCCCTTTATTGAATAGCTGAACATCCGTTCATAAGCGGTTGCTGCTATCCGAAGCCGAGTAGATAACCATCTGATAACCCATGCCCTGGAATTCTTCGGTTATGTAGGAAAAAGTCTTTCCAAACTCGGTTATGTAGGTAAGCAGGGGAACATGATACTCCTGCCAGGCGCACATAAAAAACAACTTCCAAAAAGAAGTTGTTAAGAGATCGAACAGATACTTAAATAAACATGTTTTATCCCATAAACAAACATGCTCTAATTGCTCGCACTTAACACCCCCTATCCTCGTAGGTATTGTGTACGCTGAAACAGGCAGGTCTCCTGGCTTTTGGTCATCACTATTCGAACCTTCCCATCCTCATATAGCTGAAGACAGTGGCTATTTCGAATCGCTCTCAAATACAGTTGCGGGACAGCGTCGGATTCTAACCGAACTTCCCTTTTAGTAGACGATAAAACTAATCAATCTACACCTGGTTCTACAGTTATTTAATTGCCTATGTCAAATATAGCAAATATTATGATAATTCGCAATTATTAACCATGTTCTAGCAACTACTCCTAATCCCTAAGTACCTCTCCTACCTTATTTTGCTCCATTCATTCTAATACTATCTCTAGTGCTTGATGTACATTTCTCCTCAAAAAAGCCCTGCAAACAGCTAAAAAAAGCAGGGTATATTCCTGAATCCCCTGCTTGCTCATCTTTTCCCCTATTCTATTTTTTATGAATTTATTTTTGTAGATTCTTCTGCAAGAAGTTTCCCGTATTTTGCAAATCCCGGCTGTGGGCTGCCCCCCCATTCATCAAGCGTAAGTACAGTTGGCTCTAAGCGACGCGGCTCTCTCGCCCCGACTTCAGGGAATTCCTCCATGCCTTGACTATACTCGACCGTAATACCATCCGGATCTGCAAAGTAAAGGAAAATACTCCCTGATGGATGATGCCTTCCCGGTCCAAAAAGGATCGGAACATTGCGTTTATTTAAACGATTTACTTGCTTACCGATATCGTCAACTGTTTTTACTTTAAAAGCAACGTGATTTAGGATATTTTCCGGTCCTTCAGTAATGGCAAATGAATGGTGATATGGATTCGGGAAACATCGAAGCCATGCCCAAGAAGTTTCTCTGCCTGCTGTATCCGACACCTTAAAATTCATTTGATTAACAAAGAAGTCATAATATTCATTAAAGTTCGGTGTTTCATAAACAATGTGAAGCAAACATTCAATATCAAGTCCGTTCGTCGAAGTGTATGGAAAGCCCATTTGCATGATATCAGCATAAATTTCATGTGTTAACCCTAACACCGGGTCCTTGAATCTTAATGTTCTGCCCTGTGCCAGCTTTTGTGCTTGTTCTGCACTTAATTCAACAGGATTTAATCCTTGCTCTTGTAAATAGAGGAATGCTTCATCAAATTGTGAAGCACTTGCTAGTTCAAATGCCACTCTTTTTAAACCTGGTTCTGTCCCTTGTTCCAGAATCAGATTGTGGTGATCAAAACTGCTTCGGAGGTAAACGCTTCCACCGTCACGTTCAACAAATTCCATTCCCACAACATTTGTGTAAAAATCCAAAGACTTTTCTAAATCTGTGACACTGAGGACACCATAACCTAATTTCTTATAACGTAGCAACCCATATTCCTCCATTCAGAATTATTAAAATATATTTTAATTTTAAATTATTTAAAATATTAAGTCTAATCACTCTTTTTTTATAATCAATAGGAAAATCACAAATATTATTTAGAAGTACTATTTCAATAGACCGGCGACTTCAGTTGAAGTAATCACCTTCAAGGTCTCCGAACGAAATAAATATGAAGGAGGTACTAATCCAATCGAAACGGCAATATTAGATGCCGGAAAGCAATAAATCTGGAAAGAGCACCCTCCTTCCAGATTTGCTTCAAAACATTTACTGTTTTTTAAATTCATTTCCCCATACAACCCCGGAATTATTCAATCACACCAGTACTTTTAATGCCATCCTTCACATTCACATCAAATGTTAATTTCGGAAATATATCTTCTTTCCACTCCGTAAATGTATCATAATTATGAATTCTTGTTGCCTTATTCCGCAAACCAAAACCTAATGGATCCGCATGATTTTCCTTCAGTTTGGATAAGAACTCCTTTATCCAATTTTCTACTACCTTACTTGCCGTCTCACTAAACTGAGTCAAATCCTCTGCAGAAACGTGGGCATTAGACTCTTCAATAATACCAGCCATATCTAATTGGTATTTGATAGAAGGTAACCGTTAACGACGGCTGGTGGTAGCGCTGCCGAATCAAATTTAGATTAGTTGAAAGATCCTCGCTTAAAGCTAATTCCGACCCCTGAATCGTCGGTTCCAATTTTACCGAAAAAACCGGATCTGTATGAACTTTTATTATATCAATCAGAAAGATCTCATCTTGAACAAAAACGGTAACACTGCCTTTCGTCAGCTCTGCAGTAATCTGTTCTTTTCCTTCTATTTCCTGCTGATATGGCAATGATGTTAAATAAGCCTTTAAATGCTCCTTCGAGGATAGTTCAAAAAAGGGACGATAATATCTTTATGCAATTGCTCGCCATCAACAACGGTTTTAATATAAATCAATATGGCTTCTCTGTCTTCTACCTGAATTTCTTTATGAACTAAATCAAAGGAAGATTCAAACCTCTGAACCAGCCAATTCCGAGTATCCTCTACGTTTTTTATCGATTTACTCTTTTTCCACAAATGACTTCCCCCTTTCTGTTCATTTGTGCTCCAGACCATTCCATTTTTTCGATCAATATGTTACTTTTTCGAAAGGAGGTCTTAGTACTGAACATGTTTATCGTTTCCCATTACGGAAAAATGATTAAATAAAAAGAAATAACAGTCGCAGCAATAGGCTGGAAGTAGTATGCTTTATGGTATGGTATAGTATTTTATTATGATAATGTGAAAACAATTGGAGGATACAATGAAACAAGTTAAAACAGAACAAGAATACTTTGAACAAATTAACCGGGAGCAATTAACTGTCGGGATTTTTACTACTAATTGGTGCCCGGATTGCAAACGTTTGGAATTGTTTATTGACGAAATAATTGGAGAAAATGAGGATAAACAATGGTTTACGATCGACCGTGATGAATTCCGGCAGATTTCAGAAGACCAGCAAGTGATGGGAATTCCTTCTTTACTTGTTTTTAAAAATGGAGAAAAGCTTGCCCATCTGCACAGTGCAAATGCGAAAACTCCTGATGAGGTAAGAGAATTTTTGAAGAATTTATAATTGCGCATGAATCTTGTTTTGTGCAGTAAATCTCCTCAGATCAAAGAAAAAAAGCGTAGCTTGTAATGTTTCTTATTTGTTGAACGGTCAAAATCGCTGTTATGATTAGGCCGGAAAGGTGATTTTGCCAGATAGCCAGTTTCCTATTTTTCAATCTTCCTATAATAGGTTTCGTCCAAAGAACTTGCAAACTTTCGCATGTTCTTTATTCAGGATTCAAATACAGTTGGCTCTTTCTAGGTACATGATTTTCGATTGATTGGCTCATATTAAAGAGAACAGATGGCCAATCTGCTTTCGTCGTCAGGTTCTTCATATCAGCCTTTACGACTATCAGTTTTTCTAAAATTGGACTTCTGAAAAGAGGCGATAGTTCTTGATAAACGCATTGTTGATCATAATGATGCAACTTATTATCGTTCCACTCACTACATTGAGAACCATTTTTCTTGTCAAAAATGAAATCAGAAATGCTTCTTTACTAGGAGGAATGGAAGCACTTATCTATGTTATCAGTCTTGGGATTATTTTCTCAGATCTTTCTAATTATTTAAATATGATTGCCTACGCTGTTGGTTATTCCGGAGGGATTATTCTTGGCGGTTATATTGAAAGGAAACTGGCTATTGGCTACCGTACCGTTAATGTAAGCTTATTGGAGAAAGATGATGAGTTAATTAGCAAACTAAGGACGGAAGGATTTGGTGTAACCTTATTTATAGGGGAGGGACGAGATGGAAATAAAAGATATCGACTGGATATTGTAGTGAAAAGAAACAGAGAGCAAGAATTAATGAATCTGTTAAATGAAAAAGCTCCAAAAGCCTTTATTGTTTCATATGAACCAACGAGCTTTAAAGGAGGATATATTGTCAAAGGCATGAAAAAAGCGATCGCAAAGGAAAAAAAGGATGCCTGATCTGACACTTCTAAAAACGACATAATTCGACAATTATTTTGATTATCGTCGAATTATGTCGTTAATTATAATTTTCAAAAAACCTTTTCTGATATATACACTGTGGTATAATGTTTTTTGTAAATGTAAGTGCATACAAATATAATACAACTAAGGGAGTGATGGAATTGTTGATCAAGAACTTAATCGAAACATTTATACTAGAAAAACAGTATCGTCCACTACATAGCAATGAACTTCTAGATTTTATTCAAAGAAAATTCATCGAAGAAGAAATGTCCATTGTAGATTATAAAAAGTTGTATTATGAACTAGACAAATTAAATGCAGAAAAACCAGACTCATATATCATGAACTCATTATTCTTATTTGATACACTTGATATTCCAAGCTAACCAAAGGCGAAGAAATCTGCTAAATACTACCAGATGTGCACGGGTCCTGCAGAAGGAAAAATCTGCTTGTTCCGCTTTGCTTGGGACTTTCTATATTTCCTCAATAATCCTTCGCCGAATAAAATCAATATCCCGGGGTGATCGTTCCGCCTTTGAAGTAAAGGGGCGGGTCCCCTTCCCCTTTACTTGGTTCAACTCTCCCGCCCAATCAGCAGCAATTCTCTTATATCGTCATCTGTAAGAGAAGATCCTTCCGTTTCTGACGGTTCTATAATCTCCTCCACTAAATGACGCTTCTTATTCTGCAGAATATTCATCTTTTCTTCAATTGTACCCTGCGCAATCAGTTTAATGACCTGCACAGTATTTTTTTGTCCTATTCGGTGAGCACGGTCTGCAGCCTGCTCTTCAACGGCGGGGTTCCACCATAAATCATATAGAATGACGGTATCTGCTCCAGTTAAATTCAAGCCTGTCCCCCCTGCTTTTAAGGAAATCAGAAAGAAATCCCGCTCTCCCTGATTAAATCGATTACAAATCTCTAGTCTTTCCTGAACAGGTGTCTGACCGTCCAAATAGAAAAATGGAAGACCGGAAGCAGCTATCTCCCTCCCGATTATTTCCAACATTTTCGTAAACTGAGAAAAAATCAGTAACCTTCTGCCGGAATTTCTTGCTTCTTCTACAATCGACATCAGCTTGTTAAGTTTAGCAGAACTTCCTTTATATCCATTAACAAACAATCCCGGATGACAACAAATTTGCCGCAGGCGGGTTAAACCTGTAAGGATTTTAATCCGGTTTTTCCGAAATGTGTCTTTATCCAAGTGCTTTAATGTATCATGTTGTAATTTTGCCAAATAGGCAGCATATAGTTTTTTCTGTTCTGGCAGCAATTCAATTATCTCGAGAAACTCTACTTTTTCCGGAAGTTCTTTCAGGACATCCTCCTTCACGCGGCGGAGGATAAACGGACGGACTCTTCGTGCGACTGTGTCACGCGTCAATTTACTGTATTCCTTTAATCCACGGAAGAGCTCTGGGAAAATAACATGAAAAATAGACCAAAGCTCTTCTAATGCATTTTCTACTGGTGTTCCAGTCAGAGCGAAATAATGCATGGCCTGAATTTTCTTTGCTGCACTCGCTGTTTCCGTCAAAGGATTTTTAAAAGCCTGTGCTTCATCAAAAAATACCGTGTGAAAGGTTTGTTTTTCATACCATTTGATGTCCTTTCGCAGCAAGGGATAGGATGTAATCACAACATCCATCTCTAAGGCCTCCTTTTGCAGTTCAGCACGTTCTGCCCTCTGACCATCCATCACAACAGCTGCAATCTGCGGGGCAAACTTCATCAGTTCACTCAGCCAATTATAGATTAAGGAGGATGGACAGACTATCAAGGCAGGCTTGCTCAAGGCTCTTATTTGTTCCAACTCTGATACAATATAACTGATGCTTTGCACTGTTTTTCCAAGCCCCATTGAATCAGCAAGAATCCCGCCAAAGCCGTAATGAGCCAGGGTTTTCATCCATTGAAACCCATGCTTTTGGTACTCCCTTAAAACAGGTTCTAGATCGGGCGAAAGTGAAAAATTCATCCTTTCAGGGTGATAGAGCTCATCTAAAAATTGGCGAAATGATTTTTCCAATCTAAAAAAATCCTGATTCTCGGTGCTGTCAAGAAGCTGAAGCCCACGGATAACCGGTACATCAAGCCCTCTTTCTAAAGCTTCCCAATCCTTTTCGTCTGGAATTGAATTCAAAAAGCGTTTTAATTCCTCAAATTCTCTAGCTTCTAATGAAAGCAAGGAACCACTTCTCAGTCGATAATATTTTCTTTTTTCTTCAAGTGCTACTAGAATATCCCGAATTTGCTGTTCCGGGATCCCAGCCAATTCAAATTTAAACTCCAGCCAATTCATTCGCTCCTTATTCACCTTTACCCTAATCCGCGGCTTCGCATAACCTTTAAATATTCGATCACGAATAGCCGTAGTTGCATAGATTTGTACCAGCCCTTTCAATTTCGGCAAAACATGGTACAAAAACTCATATTCCAGCTCTTCATTATAAAGAATATAGCCGCTGTCTGTTCGGGCAAACGAACTTTCCTCCATGATCCGAAGAATCTCTTCTTCTTGCTCCATATTCCGTATGACGATTGAAGCAATTTCCCGGTCTTTCGCTTCCAATGGATTGATCATAATATGTTCATAATGAAACTCGAGCCCAGCAAGAAGCCGGTTGTTTACTCTATCTAGAAACAGCTTGGCTTTGAGCGGTATTTTTTCATAATCTTCCAAGTATGCAGGAATCTCAACTTCCCCAATTTTTTTCAACCCAGGAACGACTTTTTCCATAAAAAATGCAACCTGATCCCGTTGGATTAGGATTTGATCCTTCCCTGACGAAACAGACATTTGTTTAACATTAGAGAGCAGTTGAAAATCCTCCCTTTTTAATTGAAATAGCGTTCCTTGATAAAAAATCATTTCATAAGAACCTAGCAGCAGTGTTTCACTTAAACTATTGAGTTGGAGCATATATCTCCCATCTCCTGCTTCTGTATAGTTAAACTTCAAAGGTGGAGCATTGCGCGACCATGATAAGTGCTCAAATAGCCTTCCATTTTGATCCAATACCTGAGTCGATACTTTCTCCAATAAAGGAAGAATCCTTGTTAATACAGATGGAGGGATGATCAATATGGAACCGGAAGCTTCCATTCCTCCAGTTTGGTATACTGTTGCATCAACAGAGATTTGGTAAAGCAGCTCAAGCATGGCATCATCATCTTGTTCAAAGCAGTAAAGATTCGGGTCATAGGTGAATATGGGAGATAAGACACAGCGGTTTCCATCATGGAAATCCTGCAAAAATCCGCGAATTCTTTCTATTTTTACCGAATCAACCTGTAATTCAACAGCGAGAAGGTGCTGTCCTCTTGAAGGGATAAATTGAAATATGATGACAGGTTTCACTATTTTTCTTGTTTCAAAATGGGTCTGTTTTATACTTGAACGTCCACGTCTGCTTTGAAAAAGTGTCATCAGCCCAGCTTCCTTCTCGTAAGCTGCACCTGACAAACCCTCTTTTATTGCGATATCTTCAATATTCTTACGGTGATAAAGCGCGAGTAAAACAGCCGCAACATGCTGGCATTCCTTTTGAAAGGATGAAAGCTTCGGACAGGTACAAGCGGCTTCTAGCTTTCCGCTTTCGATTCTTTTCAGCTTAACACAAAAGTCTTCAGCACCTTTCACTACCGCTTCACAGACTTCATCATCATCTTCATGAAATTCCACTTTATTTCCATGATAAAAAGCTTCTCCTCGTTTGAAGGCCGTATTTCCGCACATCTCTTTAATCATTTTCAAATTGATTTTTATATTCATTTGTTTTACCCCCTTTCGAGGATCATTTACTATTCATTCTATCTGAACATTTTAACAGATTTCCGAAAGAAGTCTCCCATCCTCAAGGAATGTGAAGAGCGTAGCCCAATGAGTAGGTGGGAGATGAATTTCGGTTGGCTTCAGCCAAAGGTTCTGATATAATCAGTCTTAGATAGGAAAAGGATGGATATATCAATAAAATTGGATAACAATAAACATTCAGTATTCTTACTGCATGATCATCTTGTACGGGTAGTAAAAGATCGCAGACAAGTATTTGACAGTGAAATATCTGATTTTGCAAAAGAAATGTTCACTGAGATTGGAAACAAATACAATATTTCTTTAGTGGAATGGAATCACGATAAAGACCCTATCCACATCTTATTCAAAGCACATCCCAACTCTGAATGATCAAAGTTTATCCATGCTTATAAGAGTGCTAGTTCTCGATTGATAAAGAGGGACTTTCCGCATATCAGAAAAAAACTTTGGAAAGAGATGTTCTGGTCAAGAAGTTTCTGTCTACTTACAGCAGGCGGTGCCCCAATAGATACCATCAAAAAATATATTGAAAATCAAGGTCAAAA
>NZ_CAMLDX010000045.1 GCF_946478885.1 uncultured Bacillus sp.
TTGGCAGGCATGAGTCCGGTCCAATTCCGTATTCATACCAGCCAATTAGCAGCTTAATATAAAACTCTAACTTTTAGGGGTCACCTCATAAACACCTTTCGAGACAGACCTTTTTTAGCGGTTTTTAACAGTTGAGTATCGAATGCCTCTTACAATTTTCAGCAAAGGATGATAATTTTTGCCAACAAGACCGATCTTTTCTGCAAAAATTTCAATCGCGATTAACAGTATGACAATTAATGCAATAGAACCTAGTGTTTTGGCCTGAGAGAAGATAATAGCAGCCAAGCCAAAGAAAGCAGCCATAGCATAGATGATTAATACGGTCTGACGATGTGTAAATCCAAGTCTTAGCAGGCAATGATGCAGATGCGATTTATCCGGTGCAGATAACGGCTTTTTATTCACGATACGACGCAAGATGGCAAAGAATGTATCGGAAATTGGCACACCCAGAATAATGATTGGGATGATAAACGAGATTAAGGTTACATTTTTAAAACCGAGCAGTGAAAGCACGGATATCAAAAAGCCCAAGAATAAAGCCCCTGTATCTCCCATAAAAATCTTGGCCGGATGGAAATTGTAAAATAAAAACCCAACGGTACTCGCTAATACAATCGCTCCCATAACGACAACAAATGGGTTTCCGAACAAGATTGCCATCCCGGAAATCGTGATGATAGCAATCGAAGAAACACCGGCCGCCAAACCATCAAGACCATCAATTAAATTAATCGCGTTTGTAATACCGGCGATCCACAATATCGTAATCGGAATGCTGAGAAATCCGAAATGTAATTGTTCCTCACTGAACGGTAAATTGATAAATTCCACCTGAATCCCACCGTAGAAAATAACAACACAGGCTGCTAAAATCTGACCGAACAGTTTCATTTTTGGTGAAATCTCATACATGTCATCAAGAATACCGGTGATAATAATAATACCGCTACCAATCATGATGGCCTTCAGGGCATTCGGTAATAGGAATGGTGACACCGGATGGTAAATGAACACGCCGATAACAAAGCTTATATAAATAGCTAAGCCTCCAAGACGAGGCATAATTTTCTGATGGACTTTTCGTTGATTCGGCTTGTCTGTTGCGCCGATTTTGAATGCTAATTTTTTCACAACAGGAGTAATAAGGATAGAACTGATGAAACATATTAACATCGTTAAGTAAATCATGGATATCCTCCTTAATTGTATCTTACCCATTTCACAAAAAAAAGAAACAGGTAAAATCCAGAACCCAAGATCCTAATTTTATCTTGCGTAACTAGTTTTTCCATACGGATTATACTACAACAATATGAGGATTATATCACAAATCTAGGAACTTGAGAATCTTTATTTAGTCTACACCTTTTCGCTGATGTTTACTAGAAATCCTAATATTTTCATAGATCATGAATGCCTTATTCCCCATCCATGAAGGGCTTTGACTGGTTACAAGAGATTTTAGCCGCTACACCGCTATGATAATAGGCCTATTTTACCGAAACAGACCTTGATAAACACAAAGCTTGCTATCAAAGATGAACTTTTAATGAAAATTATATTTCAGTTACATATGTATCCATTTAAAAAATAGAATCTCCCAAAATTGGAGTCAGCAAGAATGTTAATAGATCAATCAAATCATACACAAAAAATGGGCATCCAGAAGCCAAACATACGACTTACTGGACAGCTTCCTTTTTTGCCTTTTTTCTTCTCTAACAAAAACAGTCCTCTATGGCTTAAAGTAACTCCTATTTTTGCCCATTCAATTCCTTTAAATAGGCGGATAAGGCTTCTTTCCAGTCACGGAGCGGAGTAAAGCCCCGCTCTGTCAGCTTGTTTTTGCTGAGAACAGAGTATTTTGGTCTTTTTGCCGGGGTTGGGTATTGTTCTGTCGTCAACGGATTCAACTTAACCTCTAATCCGGCTTGGCTGAAAATTTCAACCGCAAATTCATACCAGGAGCAGATGCCGCTGTTCGTTGCATGGTAGACACCGTATTTGTCCGTTTCCGCCATTTCCACCAGCAGTTTCGCTAAATCAACAGTATAGGTTGGTGAGCCGACCTGATCGTGGACGACTCCCAGCTCGCCGCGTTCCTTACCGAGGCGGAGCATCGTTTTCACGAAATTATGACCGTTTATCCCGTATACCCAGGCAGTACGTACGATATAATATTTATTCAGTGTGCTTTTTAAAAATTCCTCGCCGGCTAATTTTGTTTTTCCGTAAACGCCGATTGGGTCTGTCTCTTGATCGACCTCGTACGGCTCCGTATTGTTTCCATTGAACACATAGTCGGTGCTGATGTACACCATTTTTGCTCCGGCATCTCTCGCTGCTTCTGCTAAATATTTTGTTCCAAGCGCATTAACATGATAAGCCATATCCTCATCCGATTCAGCTTTGTCCACGTTTGTATAAGCAGCACAATGAATCACGCAATTCGGATTCAGCTTTTTCACATAAGCCTTTACTTCCGCTTCATTTGTCAGGTCAAAATCCTGGCGATCTGTCCCGTACGCCTGATGGCCCTTTTGCGTTAATTCCTTCACCACATCATGACCTAGCTGACCGTTCACACCGGTTACTAAAACAATCATTGTTCAACCTCTAATCTATCTCCGTATTGAGACTTGAAGTACTCTTGATATTCACCGGAAATAATGTTTTGCCACCATTCCTGATGGTTGAGATACCATTCGATTGTCTGTTTAATGCCTGTTTCAAATGTATATTTCGGCTTCCAGCCTAGCTCTGTGCGTAGCTTTGTAGCGTCAATTGCATATCGGCGATCGTGACCAGGACGGTCTTTGACAAACTTAATTAGCGAATCCGGCTTGCCTAATTGAGCAAGAATCGTTTTTACGATATCGATATTCGTTCTTTCATTGTTTCCGCCGACGTTATACACTTCACCGCTGCGTCCATTATGCAGGACAAGATCGATCGCCTGGCAATGATCCTCTACATGAAGCCAGTCGCGGATATTTAAGCCGTCCCCGTAAACAGGAAGGTCCTTGTCATGCAAAGCATTAATAATCATTAGCGGAATTAATTTTTCCGGGAAATGATACGGACCATAGTTGTTTGAGCAACGTGTAATATTGATAGGCAGGCCGTATGTTTCATGGTAGGCACGAACTAAAAGGTCAGCGCCTGTTTTACTTGCACTGTACGGGCTGTTTGGCGCCAGTGGAGTTTCCTCTGTGAAAAAACCTGTTGCGCCCAGCGTACCATATACCTCATCTGTTGAAACCTGCAGGTATTTTTTTACTCCTATAGTCTTTGCTGCGTCAAGCAGGGCAAGAGTTCCCTGGATATTCGTTTGCACGAAAATTTCCGGATTGGTAATGCTGCGGTCCACATGGGATTCAGCAGCAAAATTCAGTACATAGTCAAATTTTTCTTTTTCAAATAAGTCCTGTACAAAAGGGCGATCAGCGATATCGCCTCTAACGAATTTATAATTCGGTTTATTTTCAATTTCCTTCAGATTTTCAAGATTTCCCGCATAGGTTAATAAATCCAAGTTCACAATTTGATACTCAGGGTATTTATTCACCATATAGCGTACGAAGTTGCTGCCAATGAAGCCTGCTCCGCCTGTTATTAATAATTTCATGTGATCCTCCTGTTTTCATCAGCTTTTCCGAAGGGCTGAAGAACTCAGCCGCCCCATCGAAGCCTTTTTCGAGTCATTCGAATGCCATGATTGCACCATATAAACGTGGGCACGATCGGCTACGTTTCAATTTTTAAAAAGAATATTAGCCTTCGTAAACAAAATTCAAATGCACTGCTTCTGCTAATGTCGGATGCTTGGTGTCTTTTTCTGAAAGTATCGGGCTGGTTGTCGGCCAGTCAATGCCGAGAGCCGGGTCATTCCATAGAATACCGCCGTCATTCTCCGGTGAATAATACTCGTCCACCTTATAAGCAACGGTCGTGTCCGGAACAATCGTACAGAAACCGTGGGCAAAGCCTTTTGGCACCAGTAGCTGCCGCTTATTATACTCGGATAAAATCACACCGACCCATTGACCGTATGTCGGGGAGCCTTTGCGGATATCGACCGCAACATCATAAATAGCTCCTGTAATACAGCGGACAATCTTTGTCTGCGCCTTCGGATTCAATTGGAAATGCAGGCCGCGCAAAGTACCGATCGGTGCTGATAAGGACTGATTATCCTGGATCAGATCATAGTGCAAACCCAGTTCCTCAAAGACTTTTTTATTATAAGTTTCCATAAAATAACCGCGGTGGTCACCAAAAACCTTTGGTTCTAAAATCATTACACCAGGCAATTTTGTTTCAATTTTATTCATTGTTAAGACCTCGCTTATTGGTTGGAGTTAGAACTTGTATTAGCAATTCTCATTAAATATTGACCGTATTGATTTTTCAACAGCGGTTTTGCCAATTCGATGAGCTTATCTTTTGTAATATACCCCATTTTGAAGGCAATCTCTTCAAGGCAAGCAATTTTTAATGACTGGCGTTTTTCAATCGTTTCAATAAATTGTGATGCCTCTAACAAAGATTTATGTGTTCCTGTATCAAGCCAAGCATAGCCGCGTCCCAGCAGCTCCACATTCAGTTCACCTAATTCAAGATATCTTTTATTGATATCGGTAATTTCTAATTCGCCTCGCTCAGATGGCTTGATGTTTTTCGCAATTTCCACTACCCGATTATCATAGAAATAGAGCCCTGTGACGGCATAGTTTGATTTTGGTGCTGTCGGCTTTTCTTCAATCGAAACTGCCTTGCCTTCGTCATCAAATTCTACAACGCCAAACCGCTCCGGATCATTGACGTAGTAACCAAATACGGTTGCACCATTTTCACGTGATTCTGCCTTCTCTAACAGCTTTGTTAAGCCATGGCCATAGAATATATTATCTCCTAGCACAAGTGCTACATTGTCATCGCCGATAAATTCCTCTCCGATGAGGAAGGCCTGCGCCAGTCCACCTGGGTGCGGCTGTACTTTATATGAAAGATGTATCCCAAAGTCCGACCCATCCCCTAAGCTTTGTTCAAAGCGCGGGGTATCCTGCGGAGTAGAGATAATCAAAATGTCTTTGATTCCTGCGAGCATTAAAACAGATAATGGATAATAAATCATCGGTTTATCATATACAGCCAACAGTTGTTTTGACACAACCTTTGTCAAAGGATAAAGTCTTGTTCCGCTCCCGCCTGCTAGAATAATTCCTTTCATTGAATTCCACTCCCATTTTCCATAATTTTTCTTTGCCTAATGGGCTGTATTTTTTCTGTTCAGCCTTAAAAAAAATCAACCTCAACATACACAACAAATAGGTCAAATCATGAAGGGTTGAAAGTCAGATCATTTCAGCAGTCCGCATGTTCGCACTATTCCCTAATAGAACTTGACTTATTTGCAGTGTAGTTATCCCATATACATCATCCTCCAAGCTTACATTCATTTCAATAAAGAAACCAGCTTTTTTAAAGTGTGCATCGCAATTTTCTTATTGCTGACTGTAAGTATCTGTTTCAGAAAGCGTTTTGCAAGCTGTGTTCGATAGGATGAAAACAAGTCTTTCTTATAATTTTTGTAAAAATTTATTTCAGAATCTAATATATTTTTATAACGATCCAGTGAAACCCGTTCGTAATCCATGACAGACAATTCATGTTCTAGCGTAATATCTAAAAGGAGGACCTTAAATCCCTTACGATAAATTTCAAAAAAAAGCCAATGATCAAGGTAATCTAGTGAAAACTCAGTATTAAAACTGCCCAATTCATTTAAAAAAGAAACCTTAATTAAACTGCCTGAGTTAATCGCCATGACCGGTTTTTCCTGTAAACCCAGTCTCGGCCTCATCTCTGTCAGCGGACGCAGTGTATGACTGTAAACTGGTGAAATCATGGTATTCTCACAGTTGATTTTCGGCACGACAGCAGCCACATCATCCGGTATCTCAGGTAAGTGCAGGACATGGTCGATATAAGCGTCGGTGAGCTCGGTATCGTGATCAAGCAAAAGAAGCCACTTACTGCCATTTTCCACAGCAGCAGACAGGGCAAAATTGTATGCTTCAGCGATTCCCAAATTCCGTGCATCATGGAAATAGGATATATGTATCCCCTCATAATCGAGAGGAGAAAACAGCTGTTTTTCCGGACTGTTGTCATATAAAACAAGTGCTATTTCACTGCAGGATTGTCCCTTGTTAAACAGCGTTTGTTTCAACGTCTGAAAGGTTACACTTTCCTCCGGTTTTTGCTTATAAAGAACCATGACCATGGTGATGTTCATTTGAGACCCTCTTTTATACTAATTTCTTTCCTTTGCTGTGAAATGATGAGAAGAACTAAGAAAAAGCTGATCCCTATTGGATTGTTAATAAATGGATTAATATTGGTTAATAATAATACTCCCATAAAAGCAGCCAAAAGAGCAACATCTAGCGAGGATACCCTCTGACCCCTTTTATAGCTGACATGATAATTATAATACACGATCAAAAAGAGACATCCCCATATAGCCAGACCAATGATACCTTGTTCCACCAAAATATCAAGAAAACTCATTTCTATTCCGGTGATTCTTCCAGCGATCTCTGACCCATATCCAGTTCCAATAATAAGATTCGCCGGTTTGGATAAGATATGTATCGAATCCTCAATAAACTCCATCCGCTTATTGACGCTGACATCGTCTACTTCCTCTTTATATTTTTTATCTTTCTTTTCATCATCACTGTACTTATGGCTTTGGGTCACATCTGTTCCAAAACGCTCAAGTGTCATATTTTCAAATAAAAACGGCACAACCATAATGACAAGGAGGGAGATTACCAATCGTTTGATAAAATCCTTTGTCTTTAGGAGTTGTTTACACTTGTTCGCAAATCCTTTAATCGGATCGACAATGATTTTGATATCAAAAAGGATAATCATAATAATACTCACCATAAAGGCAAGTAAAAATCCTCTTGTTTCCGACCAAAGCACAGATATAGAACCGACAATGATCAGCACAGTATTCAATTTGCTATATTTTTTATGCAATAGATCATTAAATGCAAGGATTATTCCGATTAAGACAAAGAAATGACTTTTATAAAAGACACTGTTGCTCGGTCTGAAAAATAAATCATCATTCATAATCGTGTTCATAAATTTCCAGAAATGATAAAAGTCAGCCGCAAAAATCGTCTTCCCTAAAATAGAAACAGTTATGGTAAATATCGATACGACGATTGCACTGTACTTTAATAAAGTAATGATTCTTTGCAATGGAAAACGATCTTTTGCTATATAATAAGCCAATGGGAAAAACAGGACAATGTAAGAAACTCTGAGAAAGTCCGTGACGATGGCTCCTAACGGATTTCCATTAATAAAGCCGACCAGACTGCTGACACAGAACCAGGCAATCAAGACATAGATTCCAATGGAAACCGGATTAAAACGAAAAAATGTATTAATTTCTTTATTAAAAATGGCTTTTTCTTTTATAATGCGAAAGATGAAAGTTCCTAATAAAAGCAGGAACAAAACTTGCCGAATGGACACAAGGCCAAAATCAATCAACCTGCCTCCTCCGCCAATGAATATTTCCACAAAAAAAACAGTTAATAATATTTTTTCAAATCGATTCATATACAAACCTCACATATATCCATAGGGATCCCCTCACGCGGATCTCTTCCCTAGTTATAAATTTATTTTGGCACCTGCACTCCTTCTCAGCCTTATCGATTTAAACATTACCTTTTTATATTTTAACGCTCTCTTCTCCACTAAATACCACGAGATTATGGCAAATAGAAGCGTGAATGGGAAGGCAAGTAAAAAGTTTTCCCAATGAGTAAGCTGATTATGAAAAAGATAACTCATGATTTGCTGGATTGGAAATGCATATATATAAATTCCGTAAGAAAAATCTCCATATTTCCCAAAGTTTTGTAATTTAACTCTTGTATCAAATGCAAAATAGAAAATCAAATACGTCCCAAAAATCGTGAACGCATAGACAAAGTAGCCCATTTTAACGGTTATCATTAAGATAATAAGGGATATGATAGCCATCCAGCCGTTCATTTTTATGTGCTTTCTGAAAAGATAAACAACCATTCCTGCTCCAAAATAGCGAAATAAATCCGTATACAGCCCGCCAATGCCTAAAAAATACAAGGCAGAAGCAAGGATAAATCCAACCAATACCACTCTCTTATCAAGCAGTCTTACAACACCAAGGGCAGCCACAACAATGTAAAAGAAAAACTCATACCACAATGTCCATAAAGAGCCATTGACCGCCACAGGCCATACGTTGGTCTGGAACACGCCCGGAAGGTCATACTGAATCCAATACAATGTAATGGTCTTGAGGTAATCAAACGTTTCACGGTTCTTAAAGTAGTCTTTTACACTTAATTCAGTAAAAATCGGTCCCAATAAAAGAATGGTCAGGAACACACAAAAGATAAGTCCAGGGAAAATCCGCAAGACTCTAGCTTTGAAATAATAGATCGGATCCTTTGACCTATCATAGCTTTGGGTAATCAGAAAGCCACTGATGACAAAAAAAATACTGACTGCCAGTTCACCCAATGTCATTTGTCCCTTTGAAAAAACAGCAAAAGCCTCTGATGCATTATTACCGGTGGTTAATGGATAGGCATGGGAAAAAATAACGCAAGTTGCTGCAACAAATCGAATAAAATCAAGATTATTTTTCCTTTCATCGATGCATAGATCAACAGTTTTTCCGCTTAAAAACATTCAGCACCCGCCTTTTTCCTCGGAAAGTACCCTTTTTAAATTTCGACACTTTCTTATTCATTTTTACAAGTGTAAATTATAGCATTATCCTGTAGAATTTTGTATCCTTAATTTTTTACAATTCTAGATTTACCAGCACTGTAACAAAGGGGATGGCTCGCTTTACTCGGATATGGCTAATGAATTTTTCGATTAATAAAAGCAGGAAGGGACTTACATACTGTTTTGTGGAATGGTAAAAAAGTCCATAGATTGGGCATGCTTGTGGTGAGCGTTTTCCGGAGAAAAGAAAGATGGGACAAAAGATATGTCGAAAAAGCTGCAGGATGCCCCCTCCTCTTGAATGCTGATAAGGGTTAGGAAGATTACAGGTTTTTTGGAAATTCTCTCTTCCTGCAGCAAAAACACAAAAATAATATCCATATAATAATTGCCATTATGACTCCTTCAATCATAATGAACAGACATGACCATTCATAAGCTTTATACATGTGGGAACCCTTCTTTACAAGGTTCTATTGTTCTTTGCATAAGATTTCAGCAATAATGATGAGATTTGAAATCTCCATATAATTTTTTCCTTTAAGGAAGAGGTATTTTCCACAGTCGTTACAGTGTTATGGTGTCTCCGATAATATATTAATTTTTCCGGTATTAATAATGCTCCTTTATTCATATCTGCTACCAAACCAATCCACATATCATGCATCGGAACATTCCGCGGGATAGGTAAAATTCGGTCCTTTAATTCCTTGCGAAACGACATTGCGCAACCGATATAACTATTTTTGATAATGTTTTTTAAGACACCGGTACGGCTGCCTCTATAGGCATAAAATGATTCTATTTGCGGATTAAGCTCATTGTCAACGACGGTAATATCGGACATGATCATCAGGATATCGGGATTTTGTTGATAGTACGATTTGACGGTTTGAACCTTTTCTTCTTTCCATACATCATCCTGATCACTTAAAAAGATGATCTCATTCTGAGTACGTTTGATGGCATTTTCAAAATTCGAGGTCACGCCGGATTCCTCGTTCATAAACAACTTTACTCGCGGATCCCTCTTGATATATTCATTAATAATTGAAACTGTCCGATCCGAAGAATGATCATCAGAAATAATTAACTCGTCTTCACTATCCAGTTGTGAGAGAATACTATCGATTTGCTCGTTTAGATATTTTTCCCCATTATATGTTGCCATCGCTACAGAAACCTTCATTGTTTGCCTCCACTACTTTTCCACATAAAAATTATGCCCTTTTTCACCTATCAAGCCCAGTATATCAAGGATGAAATACTTAATTGAGTATCTCTCCTTTATCTTTTCATCCACTGCTGTAAATGGTGCTGTTATAAACTCAAACGGTACCACAATGTTTTCTCTGTCTATAATACAAATATTATTAGGATGGTAAAAATCATAATTTTGGATGTCTGCATTGGTCGTGATCATTTTTTTATTCGCACCAAGCATTTCAATGGTTCTCATGGTCAAACCGGATTGTTTTGGATGCTGAATATCTATCACAGTTTTCGATTGCCTTAATTTAGCCGTCAGTTGTTCACTAGGCATTCCGACAAAGGAAAATTCGGAGATGTGACTGTCCATCAATTCCTTTGTGAATAATTTTCTTTGATAATACATTAATTTAGTAGGGATATACAGGTAGTAAAAGACGGATGATTGGTTCCTTTCAAATTGTTCTTTTACTTTCTTTAAAATCTGATATCGATCGCTATGGACGGTTCCCACAAAAAATAAATCATACATGAACGGCGAGTCTTCATTGGCAATCCGTTCATATTCTTCATCAAAGAACAAAGGTCTGAACGTAAGGCCGAATTGATCACAATCTTTTTTATCAAATGAAAATACTTTATCAAATAGATCCAATTTCTCTAATGTATTGACCTTATTGGCGACAGAATCCCACAGCATAAGTACCATTTTTGCCTGTGGATTCATCGCCTTGACATCTCTTAAGAATGATTTTGGTGTTGCTTCAGCCTGACAAATAAAAATGTAATCATATTTTTTTTCTTTAATTTTTAAAGTGATTTCTTCATAATATTTGTTAATTTGTAGCTTTACGAACTTCGGATTGATCCTGAGCAATGCTTTAGAAGCAACAGTATTGGATGGGCGCTCATCGAAGAAATCGACCTCAGCGCCCAATGATTCCATAGCCTTTATGATTTTTTTGTGGTAATTAAAAAATAAAGGGCATAAGAATAAAATCTTTATATTTTTTAGGTTACATTCCATTATTTATATAATCCCTTTTTCTTCATCTCATCGATTGATTTTTGATATTGATCTTCAACAACATCTTGTTGATTCACCCATGCAACAAACTTACCAATTCCTTCTTCAAAAGTTACTTTAGGTGTAAAACCAAGTTTTTCATGGATTTTTGTCAAATCAGCAAAATTATGTCGAATATCTCCTAAACGGTAGTTGCCGCTGATTTCAATCTCTGTATTTGATTGATACTTTTTCTTCAGCGTTGCAGCCACTTCTAGAACCGTTGTGCCAACACCTGTCCCCACATTAAAACTTTGAAAATTAGCTTCCTCTTTTTCAATTCCTAAAATGGTGGCATCGACGACATCGTCAATAAAAACAAAGTCTCTTGATTCCTTACCATCTTCAAAAATGTTAATTTTATTATTATTTTTTATAATGGTTGAAAAAATAGAAAGAATTCCTGTATATGGATTTTTCAATGATTGTCCTGGGCCATATACGTTTTGATAGCGGTATGCCACCACTGGAATATTCAATGATTTCCCGACAACCATGCACATTTCTTCCTGCATTTGCTTCGTAATTCCATAAATAGATGTTGGATGAATTTTTGTTTCTTCCGTTGTCGCCATCAACTCTACATTGCGATTACAAATTGGGCATTTCACTTCAAAATCGCCTTTTTGCATATATTCATCTGTTCTTTCAACAGGGTACACCGTCCCGTGTTCCGAACAAAAATACATGCCTTCTCCATAAATGGCCCGGGAAGCGGCCACCACAATTTTCTTAATGGAGTGATCCTCATTTGTCAATATTTGCAACAGGTTTGAAGTGCCTTTAGTATTTACATCGATATATTTATTAATTTCATACATGGATTGACCCGTTCCAGTTTCAGCGGCCAAATGTACAACAACATCCTGACCTTTTAATGCCTTTCTCCAGTCATCCATGTTAATAACGTCACCTTGAATAAAATTCACTTTATCTTTAATTTTTAAGAATAATTCTGATGTTGTACCATCTTCACCATGAATTTGTGGAGATAAATTATCAAGCACAGTTACACTATATCCCTTTTCCAATAATTTCAAAGCTAAGCTACTTCCGATGAATCCTGCTCCACCAGTAATTAGTACATTTTTCATCATGATAAGTTCCTTCTTTCTTTTGGGATACGCATCTATATTAGGAATTATCAGTAGAATTTCTATCCCTTATCGTTTGTCTGTAAATAAAAATATGATTTATTAACCTAAGTATCGCACACTATTATACAAAAAGTGGTGGAGAAGTTCAATCATCGTTCCTATTGTCGCCCGTTAGAATTTGAAGTGAAATCGTCGAATTCCTCCTTATATTCACTCCTCCCTCATGAAATCAGCCGATTTGTTGAAACTATTTGGCTTTTTTTCCGTATTGTAGATATCTTATCGGAGTGAGACGGAGGAGAAACGGTTGTTATTAGATGTGGATATAAAAGAAGCAGGATACTCTCCTGATGCCATCATACTTAAAGATATTCAGTTTACTATCGGAAGAGGGGAACTGGTCGGACTCATCGGTCCGAACGGGGCTGGGAAAAGCTCGACCATTAAGTCCATCTTGGGCATCCTTCATCATGTGAAAGGTGAGATTCATGCAGATGAATATGCCTATATACCGGAAAGACCGATTTTTTACGATCGGTTGACGCTGTGGGAGCATATCGAGTTTCTGATCACTACACTGGGGGGAGACGAAGGGGATTTTATCCGCAAAGCCAATGACTTATTACGCTTTTTTGATTTGAACCAGGTAAAGCACCATTATCCGGAGAGTTTTTCAAAGGGAATGCAGCAAAAGCTCATGCTGATTCTGGCCTTCTTGAAGGAGCCGGATTTATATATTATAGATGAGCCGTTTATGGGGCTGGACCCAAGAGCGGTGAAAAAGCTTCTTTTGCTACTGCAGAAGGAAAAGGAACGCGGTGCCGGCATTCTCATGTGCACCCATATCCTTGATACTGCTGAGAAGACATGTGATCGTTTTCTCCTGATGTTAGACGGAAAATTGATTAGCCAGGGCACACTTGGGAAGATCCGAGAAGACAGCGGATTGGCAGAAGGTTCACTGTTCGACTGCTTTGATGTACTGACGGAGAGTGATAGCAAATGACTGGCAGACAACTTTTTTGCAAACGCCTTAAAGAGGAATGGACGTATCAATGGAATATCATCAAAACGGTTTTAGACTGGACCATTATCTTGTACCTAGTGATTCCAACGGTGGTCATCGGTTCCTTTATGTATGCAGAGGCCTGGCAGTCGATCGAGCTTTATTGGAGCAGTTTGATTCCTTTTCCGCTCCTGCTGTTGGTACTGCTGCTCTTAACTGCCAGCGGTAACTTCAGAACCTATTTGCAGGAGGCTGATCTATTATATCTCCTGCAGCAGAAGCCCCTGCTTCACGGATTAAAGCGGTATGGCTTGGCTTGGTCCAGCTTCACCATCATGACTGGCACCGCTTTGATATTTGTCTTCATCCTACCGATCCTGCTGCAAAGCTATCAATTGTCCTTGCCGGAGGTTTTCCATCTATACATTGCTTTACTCGCTTTTCGCTTACTTATGATTACGTGTAAAAAAATCATCAGCCGTACGCTGACAAAGTGGCTGGTCTATCCTTTATTGTTTGCCGCAGTATTTGCCTTACTTTTTTCCGTGAGACCCGTACTGTACGGCATAGTCGGGTTTGTTTGCATCATTCTCCTTTATCTCTATCAGCTTTCACAACTGACAAAGACAAATCGCTGGTTTCAAAGGGAAATTGAAATGGAGAAAGCAGAACGCATTAAATATATAAAAGTCATTTTGAATTTTTCTAATGAGGTAGAAAAGGAGAAAATCAGTACAAAGAAAAGACCATGGATCCTTTTTCCTCAATCCAACAGGATTTTTAAAACTCGCAGCAAAGAAAACGGTTTGCTGGAGCTACTGTTAAAAAGCTTTTTGCGTAGCCCGTTGTACCTAAAATCGTATTATCAAATGACTACCGTCACGATAGTTGCAATCATCATCCTGCCGCTTTGGTTAAAATGGCTGGTTTTTATCGCCTTTTTCTTTTTTATCAGCTCATGGTTAAAAAGCATTTTCAACAAAATGAAAAAGCACTCCTTCTTCGCTGTCGCTCCCTACAAAGAGGAATTGGAGGATGCCGTATGGCCACGCTTCAACAGATGGATTACCTTGCCAGCCGTATCTGTCATAGGACTCACTGTCACCTTGTTGACTTTTTTATAAAGCTCGTCGCACCGAATTGGACAATGTCACAAGCAGAACAGCTTCGCTTGAATCCATTAAAAAGAACCGGCCGTAGGGGCCGGTTCCGGTGAAGAAAATATATGCGTAATTGTCTGCCCGGGGTAGGTAGACTGATTACCTAGCATCTTTTCACATGCTAGTCTGATTTTCACAATGAAATGTGATTTTCTATTAATAAAATCACAGGAATTGCTTGTGACTATTTTATCTTATTTCATTTACAATTTGTTTGTAAGTTGATTACAAATATATTTCAAATACTTGAAAGGATGATAAAAATATTCTGAAATTCATACTAGGTATCCCTTTTGTATTTAGAAAACAAAACTTACTCCCCCAGGACTTTCTCCCGAACAGTTTGACGCAAACAGACGAGCCTCAGCATGCTTACAGGATAATAATGGGCCGAATAGAGCCAATTCATCACTAGAATATGATTTAAGACTAGTTCGCCGCAAGTTCACCTGCCTGTGCCTTCACATTCTGCGACAGCACTAGAAGAACGAGGAAGAAGACGATGCCAATCGGATTATTAATGAAAGGATTGATATTGGTCAAAAGCAGAACCCCCACAAAAATACCCATTAGGGATCGGTCGTCTCTTTCAATTAAGCTCCCGCGTTTGTGCGCGGCAAGATAATTATAAAATACAAGCAGACACAGATAGAGCCATATCGAAAGTCCAACGATTCCCTGTTCAACTAAAATATCCAAAAAGCTCGTTTCAATTCCGGTTACCCGGCCGGCAATTTCCGTCCCATAACCACTGCCGATGATCAATATATCGGGATTTTCCGTCAGCAATTCCTTCGAATACTTGAAATATTCAACGCGGACACTGGCGCTCGTATCGTTGATCTCGACCTGCGCTGCATCTGCAGCAGGCGTTGCTTTTTCAAAGCGTTCCAGCGTCATATAATGATATAAAAAAGGAACAGCAATCGTAATCGCCAGCAAAATCAAGGATTTCTTCATCACCTGTGAATGCTGGAAGACTGCTTTTATTTTCCGTGAGAAGCCTTTAATCGGGTCCGTGAGAATTTTGATATCAATCACCATAATCATCAATACACTTACCATAATTGCAAACAGAAATCCTCTTGTTTCTGACCAAAATATCGAAATGGGACAAAGGATCATATTCAAAATATCCACTTTGGAAAATTTTTTCGATAATAAAGCATTTAAGGAAACGATGAAACCGACAAATACATAAAAATGGCTCTTATAAAATACACTATAGCTTGGACGGAACAATAAATCGTCCCCAAATAGGTCGAGCCAAAAATGCTTATAAGGCTGAAAATTGTCACTGAACATCGTTTTCCCTAGTAATGCAAGTAGGACTGTAAAAACAGCCACAGCAAAGGCACAATATTTCAATATCGTAATAATGCGTTCTTTTGAAAACCTTGTTTTGGAAATATAATAAGCCAGCGGAAAGTAGGCAGCAAAAAAGGAAACCCTCAAAAAATCTGTTGCAATCGTTGATAGGGCATGCCCATTGATCCAGCCGATGACAGCACTGGCAGCAAACCAGATAAATAATCCGTAAATACCGACCGAGATCGGATTCAGACGGAAAAAGGTATTCGTCTCCAGATCCATAATGGCTCTTTCCCTAATGATCCGGAGGATGAAAACGGCTATTAGAATGATAAACAATACCTGGCGGATCGACAGCAACCCGAAATCAATCAACCTCCCGCCACCACCGACAAATAGTTCGATAAAAAAAAGCGTCAGCAATACTTTTTCAAATTTATTCATTGTTATACTACCTCTCCTGAAGCGTTGCTAGTTATTTACTGATTTACATAATCAGGAATTTATTCTGGAAATATTTTATGATAATAGTAAATAAGAGAAACGACTCATCTTTTATCCATTATACGCACTAATTTATATGCAAAAAGAACTATATAAATGCTATAATAAAGTTTGTTTATCTTTTAATTATCCGCAAACCCGTCAGCATTATAGCATAATTTTGGGTAAGTTTCATAGATACGGTGGCTCATTTTTATTTACTAGTTGCACGTAAAGACAGGACAAGCTTATAATTCATAATGAGACGCTTTTTGGGGGGCAAAAATTCTAGAGAAGGGAATTCTATGATGGAAAGTAGAATAAATAAGAAGCGCAAAAGAAAGCTGCGATGGAAACGAATTATATTATTAACCTTTTTTGCGTTATTTATAACCGGGGGATTATTTGTGTATAACATATATGGCAGTGTTGTCAATGCTGTCGATAAAATGAGTGCCTCCGTCGATCGGGGAAAATCCGATAAACGTGAGGACGAAGTTCAGTTCAAGGAGAAGGACCCGATTTCTGTATTACTTGTCGGGGTCGATGAACGGGAGGACGATGCAGGAAGAACGGACTCCATGCTGGTTTTGACTGTAAATCCGGAGAAAAACTCTACAAAGATTTTGAGCATCCCGCGTGATACACGTGCGGAATTAATTGACAGGAAAGACCATGATAATGATACTATTTCGAAAATGAACCATTCCTATGCATATGGCGGGATTGAAATGACGATTGATTCGATCGAAAATTTTCTGAATATCCCGATTGATTATTATGTAAAGGTGAATATGGAAGGTTTTAAAGATATTGTAGATGCTGTCGGGGGAATTGATGTTAGCAATAAATACTCCTTTGAATTAGACGGTGTTTATTTATCAAAGGGCGAGCATCATTTAAATGGTGAAAAAGCACTGCAATATGCGAGAATGAGAAAAGAAGACCCGGATGGAGACTTTGGCCGTCAGGAAAGGCAGCGTGAGGTGATCTCGAAGGTAATCAAGAAGGGTGCTTCGATTTCCAGCTTAACCAATTATAATGAAATTTTAGATGCCCTTTCCGATAATGTGGAAACAAGCTTAACGATGCAAGAAATCGTCAGCATGCAAAAATCTTATCTAAAAGCAGCGAATACGATTGAAAAACTTGAAATTAAAGGTGAAAACACAAAAGTTGATGGAGTCTGGTTTTACATCGTAGATGAAGATACAAGACAAGAACTTTCTGATGAGCTGCGGACCCACTTAGGATTGGAAACAAAAAAAATCACATCAAGTGCCGCCAATGACGATATTGATCTAGATTATAATAATGATTCAAACATGGACAGCTAATTTGGACATGATGGAATGAAAGGGAGAAATTAGTCGAAAAATACTGACTGATTTCTCCCTTTTTTATGATTTCATGGAGATTTCTGCGATTGTCCGATTAAGTCCGTATAATTGGGTAAAAAGAAAAGAGTCACATTAATTCCTTTTGGCAACAATGTTATCAGCGACGAAAGCAATGTGGGGGTTCAGCTTCGAATGATATCGGCCAGTTCCGACGCTATATCGGCTACTTTCGTCATGATATCGGCCAGTTCCAACATGATATCGGCCACTTTCACCCAAATATCGGCTTTTTATATAAAAAGGGACTATTTCAAATCCAGAGTGATGCCCCGACTCATTTTTCTAGTGCGAAAAGGACCATATTAACATATAAAGTCAAAGGTGTCAGACACCACCATCCATGATCGAATCCCCGTGCATCACTTCCTGCACGGAATATCGATCAATGGCAGATGCCTGACACCTTTTTTTCATGAATTGATTAAATCGAGTCAATAAAATCGCGGAGGATGGATAGGATTTTTTTGTTTCCGCTTTGGAACGGCTTTGGATTGAAGTCATTCAGCTGCTGCATGACCTCCCACAGTTCTATTGGTTCATTCCAATAAAGAATATGCCCGGTCTGATAGAACTGCTTCACAATCTCCAGCTGGTGATTATCATTATGTTCGCCATACTTAACTAAGCGCGGGACCGCAATCACTTTCTTTCCCATTCTCATCCCCATCGTAATAGAACCCGTCCCGCCGTGGGTAATGATCAGGCTTGCCTCGCGATACAGCTCTCCCATATGCTCATATGTCGTAAAATCGAAAAATTCCATCCGTTCCGAACGATATTTCGTATGTCCTGCCTGTACAAGAACTTCCTCTTTTATTTTCCCTGCTAAAATTAGCTTGTCTATTTCCTTTAGCAAACGATCAAAAGGAAGTTCATGCGTTCCTAATACCACAAATATCAATAGATCGACCCTCCATAGACCGCCTTAGGATAATGCTTCCTCATTTCCTCCCATTGGATAATAAACAAATCTGCAATAGGATAGACAAGCTTCCCCGATATCGTCGGGGTTGACGTTTTCGCAAAGCTCTCAATAAAGACGATCTTCTTGCCGAACAGCTTCGCAATATAACACATTGGCACAGCTGTATGTGCCCCCGTTGTCACAATGACATCTGGCTTTTCGCGAAAAAAATAACACAGCGATTTAAAAATATTATACGTAAACTTAAAAAAATAGCGAAACAAATAATTTCGTGCCCCGTATACCAAAAAAGACATCCGATACTGCAGGCTTAAATCCTCCGTAATAATGGATTTCTCTGTAATTATATGGTAGTCATACTCTTCAAACAGCGGCTTCAACTGCAAAAGCTGCGTCAAATGTCCGCCTAATGACGAGATGAACAACACCTTTTTTCTTCTCTTTGTTTTGCCTTTCATGCATCCTACCCTCCAGTAGGAAAATAGACTTCTACTACCCGATTGAGCATTTGTTCTTGGTCGTTTTCCTCTGCTTTTTTCATTCCATTTTTTATTAAAACTTCTCTCTCATCTTTTGAAGATAACACAAATGACAGAGAATGTGCTAATTCACGCGAATTTTTCACAGGAGAAATCACTCCTGCACCATCTGACAGTAAATATTTCAGCCCGCCTGCATTACTTCCGACCACCGGCGTCCCGGATGCCATTGCCTCTAACGCAACCAATCCGAAGCCCTCTATATGCGAAGGCAGGACAAGACAATCCGAAGCACACATCCAACGCGCAATTTCCCGCTGCTCCATCACCCCAAGAAACTGTACAACCTCCTGCAGATTTCGTTCGGCAATGGTCTCTTCTAGTCTCTTTTTGAAAAATACATCCTTCTCAGCACCAATGATGCGCAAAGTCACTGAAGTCTCAGTTTCACGCACAGTGGTGAACGCATCCACTAATTCAGTCAGCCCTTTCTGTTCGAGAATATTTCCGACAAACAGGAGCATCTTCTCCCCAGTACTGATACCGAGAGCTTCCCTCGTCTCTTTTTTCCCATAAGGCTTAAAAACCTCTCGATTGACGCCCATGTTTATCAGCGAAACCTTCTCTTGAGGAACAGAGAATTCATGTACAATCTTGTCGCGCAGCTCCTCACCGACAGCAATCACATGATCAGCCGTATGAAGAACCTTTTTTGTCAATTGCATAAGTCTGTCACTTTTCCGCGCCATTTTGTCAATATCACCGCCATGAGCCGTGACCACCATCCGGCAGTGGAAAAGCTTTTTAAAGAAGAGCGCCAAATATCCGCTGGGAAAGGTATAATGGGCATGTACCACATCATAGGATTTTCCTTTTATAAGAAGGAGGGAGATCGTATGCAGCATCCATGCTGTGTACTTTACCATCACATGAACTTTCCCGCTTTTCGGATTAGTAATGGCAGCCACATCGATTTGTAAACCTCTCTTGCGTAAAGCTTCTACTTGATTTTTTATAAAAACACCAAAGCTTTGATGTTTAGGAGTTGGATACATATTGGTAATGACCAATATCCTTTTATCTTGCAACGGTTGCTTCATAAAGCCCATTCCTTCTTCAACCATTCTGTTGACGAATGACACTTCTCATACGCCAACATAAGACATTATACCAACTTTTAATGCAGAATAGAAACAAAGAAATGATTTTTATCGACACGTTTTACGTAGAATACTTGGAATTCGCTATTTTCAAAGGAATAATGTGCGGATTTTCGTGCTGATAAGCTTGGATGAAATAGGAAATCTATTTATAATCAGGCTAACTTCTGTCATAATCAATAGATGTGGGGAAACAAGTGACATCTTCCGCCAACACAGCAGGACGGTTCTCCGGTTTCCATCGAAAACAACGGACAAAGCACAGACGTTTCACCCATGCATAAAGAGGCAGTCGTTCACTTAAAAGGAGTACCCTATTACGTTGAAGTAGTTGAACATATGATAAAAAGGTTGTTAGTAAGTATGATTTTTTAACAGCCTACCAACGGATTAACCGTTGATCAATCTTTATAGAGGGAGGTTACTTTTCTTTGAAAATTGTCATATCTGGATTTTACGGACTTGGAAATACTGGAGATGAAGCGATCCTTGAGGCGATCATTGTCAATTTGCGGGAGCAACTGGACAACCCTGATATTACGGTTTTTTCCCTTTCTCCGGAAAAAACAGCCACAGAACATCAAGTAACCAGCGTCTACCGCGGCTGGCGCCATGAGTTGAAAAAGAAAATCAGTTCATTGAAAAAGGCCGATTTGTTAATTAGCGGCGGAGGAGGTCTCTTGCAGGATACCTATCCAACCCGCTTTTTGTTTGGTCCGCTCCCCTACTATTTATTAATCGTCTTTCTAGCCAAGCTTTGCGGCACTAAAGTTATGTTTTTCTCCCAAGGCATCGGGCCGATCAATTCCACATGGGGCAAAATATTAATGAAAGTATTTGCCAATATGGCGGATTTCGTGACGGTCCGCGACCAATATTCCAAGGATCTGTTGGAAAGGCTTGACATTACCCGTCCGCAAATAATCGTAACATCTGATATTGTCTTTGCCTATAAGCCGCGGAAGGATACGGCATGCATCGACAGCCTTCATCTTGAAAATCGGGATCATCTTGTTGCTGTATCAGTGCGGCCATGGTTTGAAAAAGTAAAGCAGTTTGAACAGATTGCACAGGTGCTCGATGCGCTTATTGAAGAGCGCGGCGTTACCCCCGTGTTCGTGCCAATGGAGGGGCACCATGATGCCAAGGCAAGCGAAAAGGTGCTTGCCCATATGGAGCACAGAGAAAAGTGCCATGTACTGGGGACGGATTTTTCCCCGAACCAATTCGTGAATTTTATCGGCGAATGCCGGCTAACAATTGGAATGCGGCTTCATGCCCTCATTTTTTCCACAATCATGGGTGTGCCCCATATTGGTTTAAGCTATGATAAAAAGGTTGAAAGCTTGCTAAAGCGGAACAGCATGTGGGAATTTTCTGCTGTTCTGGAAGAAATCGATGTCGAAGAACTCATCACGAATTCCATCGGTCTGCTTGACCACCATGAAAAATATAGCAGGATCGTTCTGGAAAAGGCAGATGAACTTAAGCAGGAGGCGCTACGGAATGTGGATCTACTGAAGGAGAAGTTTGTCAGATAAGTGATTTACCCCGAACGGTATAGCGGGGATACCCGCTTTGATTGGTTTTCATAGAAAAATAGAACCGAATATGAAAGCGCGGAGACATGACTCATCCTCTCCCGCATGATCACGACATCGGAGTCAATGGAGGGACACAAAATGAAAATCTTGCTGGCCACAGCATACGAATATCCTCATATTGGAGGATTATCTACACATGTGACAACATTAAAGGCGGGACTTGAAGCCCGTGGGCATGAAGTCGATGTATTATCTTTTGCCAATATCGCCCCGGCTGTCCGCAAGCTTTATGCACAGGGACCTAGCTTCGTACTGAATAAAATCAAAAAGGGCCGCGGTATCCTATGGACCCATCATGCCCGGCAAAACTGTATACGGAATTTAATTGAAAAAAACAAGCATAAAAACTATGACATTATTAATGCCCAGGACCCGTTCTCCACGCTTGCCGCCCTTGAGACAGGCATCCCGGTCGTATCGACGGTTCATGGATATGCGACATTTGAATCGATCAGCAAAGGTTCGATGATTGAAGGAAGTCCGGAAGCAAAGCAGTTTCAAAGGATTGAAATTCAGGCCTATAAAGGAACACGGAAGATCGTTACCGTCGACCAGCGGCTGAAACAGTATATTAAGGAGGTTTCCGGTGTTGAGGCTGTAGCAATCCGGAACTTTATTGATATTCATAGCTTCAAGCCGGATAAGGGGAAAAAGAATGAATTCCGTAGCCAGTACGGTATCGGGCAGGATGAACAGGTGATTTTCGTACCCCGGCGCCTTGTACAAAAAAACGGTGTTATCTATCCCGTACTTTCTTTCTCGGCTGTACTGCAGAAATATCCTCACGCGCGGCTGATTTATGCCGGGGAGGGAAACCAACTGGCAGAGATCAAGAAGATTGTTGCGGAAAAAGGCATGGAGGACCAGGTGACCTTGCTTGGCAACGTCCCTCATGAAAAGGTAAAGGACTATTTTGCCCTCTCCGATATCGTCATCGTTCCAAGTGTCCATTCAGCCGGAGTAGAGGAGGCAACCTCCATTTCCGCTCTTGAAGCAATGGGATCCGGCACCCCTCTCATCGCCTGTGCTGTCGGCGGCTTAAAGGAAATCGTCAATCCGGGCGTTGACGGACTGCTCATTGAAGAAAAAAATGTCGAGCAAATGTCTGCTGCAATCATAGAGCTCCTCGACTATCCGGAAAAAGGTGCGGAAATGGCCGGAAAAGCTCGGGAGAAAATCGAAAAGGAATATTCCCACCTCGCAGCTGCAGCAAAATATGAAGAGATTTATCTCCTCGCACTGAAAAAATAAACAGGAGCGGGTCGTTGCACCCGCTCCTTTTCATGTACCGCATTCTCCTTCGGCTGCCCTGTATCAAAATATAACCTTTACCAATATCATTCTATCTTTCCGTTATGAAAAGAAGCCAGAGGAATGCCCCGGCTTCTTTGCCCAGTTATAGTTTGCAAGGGATCCCCCTGCAGCTTACAATGATGGCTTAGCTGTCAGACTGATTAAAGAAATCCCGGCGAGAATAAGAAGGCAGCCCGCAATTTTATATAGAGTAATCGGTTCTTTAAAGACAAAATAAGAGGCAAAGACGGTAATAATGTAGGCCAGGCTTTGCAGAGGATAAGCCAGACTTAAGGAAACTCGCGACAAAATATAGAGCCACAGCACCGTCGCAAAGGCATACAGCACTAAGCCGCCCAATATTGGAGGTGAAAAGATCAGCTTTACAATACCGAGCAAAGAGGAAAATTCCTGCTGTTTATTCCCAACTCCCCATTTCCAAAGGAATTGCCCGACAACCAGCATCAGAGTATTAGCTAAAATTAATAAAATATCTTTACTGTTCATTCGCTTTTCTTCCTTTTTACAAAAATATTCTTTTAAAATAATCAGCGCAATAAATCGTTATAAATCCGTTATATTCATCCGCAATAGTATAAGCGTAGCCGATTTGACACAACTTTTCAATACTCGGTATCTCGACATTAACATCCCATTTCGGTAAAATGAAAAAGGTTAGATAAGCAAAGAGGTGTATTTTTATTAATAAAAAAAGTTTCTCACATATATTATTGATCTTTATCTTAACGGAGTTTGTTCTTCTTTGTTATTTATTTTATACGGAGCAGCCCTTTACCATCCTTTCACCAGACGGAAAATTATATATGAATTTAGCTTCCAATTTATTGAATGGTGACGGGTTGATTAACACGGTGCGAGTTGAGGATATTGTTGTTCCTCCTTTATTTCCATTATTGCTTGTTCCGTTTCTCGGAATATTTAAAACCATTTATTCATTCTTTGTCTTTCAATTTATCCTTTATGGAGTCAACGCGGTCATTCTGTACTATTTAACCGGGAAGGTTTTCAAACAAAAGTCGATCGCCTGGATTGCCATACTGCTGTACGTATTCAATCCGGTTCTCTTGCTGAATGGACCGAATTATTTATTAACAGAAACAGTCTTTACCTTCTTTATCCTGATCATCGCATGGTCGCTCGTGAATTTGTGTGATAGTATACAAGCAAAGAGAGGGACAAACAAGGCTTTCATCATCACGATTTTAATTATTTGTATCAGTATGTTGCTGCGTCCGCATATGTTATTCATGTTTCCTCTATTGGCGGTACTCGCCCTGTATATGCTGTTCAAGAGGATGCTGAATGCGAAGAGTATCCTAGCTGCCTTACTGATTCCCGTCATTCTTTTCGGAGCCAATATGTTTCATAATAAAATCGTACATAACGAGGCAGTTGCATTTGAGAATTACAGCGGACAAAATCTATATATCGCCAATAATCCAAATACAAAAATTGAGTTCTATAATACTAATAAATTAGAATCCTTTGTGGAACCCTACTTCTTTACATTAAGTGAATTATCTCTTTCGGAAAAAAGCACGATCCTACGCGATCGCGCAATTGACCATATTTTAAGTGATCCCTTGCTGACAGCGAAGCGGGTCATTCTGCGGGCAACATTATTTTTTACCGGGATCAATCAATTGGATACTTTTATGAATCTGTTATTTGTTGCAGGGGCTGTTGAAGCTCTTATTACACAGAAGGGTCGCCGCGGTGTGATGTTAATGATGCTCTATTATATTCTCGGCTTCACAGCGTTAAGCTCGGCTGGTCTTCTGGTAGATGGTCAGCGCTATCGGGCGCCGATTATCCCAATCTATTTAATGTTCAGCGCCTATTTCATCTACCTTGTTTTCATGCTCCTGAATGGATTTAGAAAATCAAGCGGAAAAAGCAAGGGAGTAAAGTAAGAAAGCGGATCATTGCGGGGGACAGTCTCACATTTGTTTGGGGACTGGCCCTTTTGCTTTACCGCAGAAGCCGCCGGTGTGACCAACAGGCATGTTTGAAGGCGAGAGTCTGATGGAATACTTGAAAATCAAGCGGGAGCCTGCGGCCTTGTCCAAAAACGATGGAACAATGAAGCCGGAAAGGGAAAGTCCCCGCGGAATTAACTATAGAAAGTGAATGAAGTGTAATGTCAGGATTAAAGAAGACGGCTATTTGGATAACGCTGTTAGCGCTTGTGTTGAAGCTCTCAGGATTTTTGCGGGAAAGCATTATTTCCCGGCAGTTCGGGGCAAACGAAGCAACAGACGGCTATTTGCTTGCTTTTTCTTTCATAACATTAGTAATTGCGATGATTTCAGGCGGGTTTAATAATGTATTCCTGCCAATGTATGTTAAAAAGCGTAAGGATCGGCCGGAGCAAACAGAGCGGAATGCCAATGGGATCATGAATGCCACGGCCTTAGTCTTCTTTATTTTAACGATTATTGGCTATTTCTTTGTCCCGGTATTTGTTCCGTTCATTTACGGGTCAATGACACCGGCTACCGAAAAAATCGCCGTAGAGATTACAAGATTCTTTTTCTTATTTTTAACGGCCATTGCCTTGAATGGAATCCTGGACTCTTATTTGCAGGGGCGGAGAATCTTTGTTCCGTCGCAGATTTCCAAGCTCCTGGCCACTTTAATGGGTGCCGTGTTCGCCTTGCTTTTTTCAGAGCAATGGGGTATTAACAGCCTGGCGTACGGATTTATTTTCGGGACATTACTTGGAACCGCAATCCAGCTTTATTATTTACATAAAAGCGGATTCCGCTGGCAGCCGACATTAAAGGTTGAAAAAGAATTTCGTTCGGCCTTCCTTGTTCTGCTTGTTCCTTCGTTGTTAAATTCCGTCGTTGGACAGATTAATATGTTTGTCAATAAAATGTTTGCGGCGGGGACGATGGAAGGAGCGGTTACGTATCTAAACAATGCTTCCCTGCTCGTCAGTGTACCGCATGTGATATACGGGACGACGATTGCGACAATTATCTTTACGCTGCTTTCAGAGCAGGTGGATGATAGGCGGAAATATCAGCAGACATTCTTTATGGGGATGCAGGTTTCATTTGTTACGCTGATGCCCATTGCTGTTGGGCTGCTTTTGGTCGGAGAACCGGCGATTTCCTTTATTTATGAGGGAGGGAAGTTTACAGCGCAGGACACAAGTAATACGTATCTGGCCCTGGCTCTCTATGTACCGATGATTGTCACTCAAGGGATGCAATATATTGTTTCAAAATCGATGTATGCCCAAGGACGTACGGCAACGGTGTTCCGCGTCAGCGTCACGACGATTGTCCTGAATCTGTTTCTGAACTGGTTGTTTGTCGATTCATTCGGTTATCCCGGTCTGGCGCTGACAAGCTCACTCGTGTCCGTCTACTATTTAAGCGTGACATGCTTCATTGTCTATAAAGATTTTGATCGTGGAGAAAAGCGAAAATTGGCGGGGCTGTTGATTAAAGTCATCATTCCAACCATTATGATGGCGGTGCCGTTATATATGCTTGAGAAATTCACCAGGATTTCTGACTGGTATTCACTGATCCAACTTGCCGTTTTGATTCCGCTTGGCGTGATCCTGTATGCCGCAGGATTATATATCTTCTACAAGGATGCGTTCCGACAGCTGTTTCGTCTGGTAAAGCGGGGTTAATTGAAAATGATTTGAGAAAAGTGCAGGGCTTTGGCCCTGTATTTTTTTATGGACAGCCATATGATGACACATTTAAAAACTGTTTGCTGTGAATCTTAAGCAACCATTCTATCGGCTCGCTAGATAGTGAATGGCTTCGAATGATCTCGCACAATAAAAACAAGTGATAGAATCCCTTCTATGAAAAGGAATCTATCACTCTTTTTTGTGTATCAGGAAATCTATCACTCTTGATTTATTCTGCAAACGTAATCGGTGTTACATAAGCTCCATGAATATAGGCTTCTGTGTGAGCAGCATTTTCAGAAACGACTTTATACCATGTTGCACCGTCTGCCGAACCGGCTTCCGTTCCGAGGATCGCAACTGGCATACCTGCCTTCGGATACGTATAGTATTTTTCAGACGAAGC
>NZ_CAMLDX010000046.1 GCF_946478885.1 uncultured Bacillus sp.
TTTAATGAGGCTATCTAATTACTAAGAGAAAAACGTCAGTTTTTCAGTGGCCTCCATTCCAGGTCAGCCTTTTTTCTATGTCAGTGATTTGCAAGAATTTTACGGGTGTGCGAAACTGCTGCAGATATGCTATTATCATCTTATGTAAAAATGGACAATGAAGCATATTTTGGTAAGCAATTGTCGTTACTCTTAAATATGAATCGGAATCAAAATTTTTCTGCTATATTTTTACTAAAGGAGTCAGGGAAAAGATGAAGAGAAGAACAGCTAGAGAGAAGGCGTTACAAGCCATTTTTCAAATTGATGTAAGCGAAGTGGAGCCTGCGGATGCCCTAGAGCATGTACTGGAAGGGAAATCTTCCGATCCGTATTTAGAAATATTGGTAACTGGTGCAGCAGAGCATATGAAAGATATTGATGAAGTGATCAAAAATCATTTGGAAAACTGGACGATTGAGCGGCTGGCCAATGTCGATCGAAATATCTTGAGATTATCGGTTTATGAACTGATCTATTGCCAGGCTGAGGTACCCGCAAATGTCGTTATTGATGAAGCAATCGAAATTGCCAAAGTGTACGGAGATGATCAATCCGGCAAATTTATTAACGGTGTTTTGTCAAAGGTGAAGCATTCGCTCAGCAAATAATGCTTTGCTTAAATCGGTGTGCCCGTTTCAGGCAGGCTGCCATCACAAGGAAGACTGCGGACCAATCCTGTTTTTGCGGAGGGCACAGCGCTTTTTTGACAGCAGAAAAGGAGTTTATCATGGAAGCACAGCGTTATTTAACCGTCAGCGCTTTAACGAAATATATAAAACGCAAATTTGATGCGGACCCGCATCTTCAGGATGTCTTAGTAAAAGGGGAAGTTTCAAACTATAAGCAGCATACCAGCGGACATATGTATTTTACACTGAAGGATGAGAAAACGAGAATTCTTGCTGTGATGTTCTCAAGCTATAATCGCTCGATGAAGTTTTCTCCTGAAAACGGCATGAAGGTTCTGATTCGCGGTGAAATTTCTGTGTATGAGTCAAGCGGTCACTACCAAATTTATGTCAAGGAAATGCAGCCGGATGGAATCGGTGACCTGTACTTGGCTTATGAACAGCTCAAGGAAAAACTTACTCAGGCCGGCTATTTTTCCATGGAGCATAAAAAAAGTCCGCCGAAATTCCCAAAAACGGTAGGGGTTATTACGTCACCAACAGGGGCAGCAATCCGCGATATTATGACGACCATTAAAAGAAGGTTTCCGATTGCTTGTATTCTTATATTTCCTGCCCTCGTACAGGGAGAACAGGCGGCACAGTCGATTGTTTCGGCAATCCGCGAGGCGAATCAGCCCGTTCATGGCGTTGATGTCCTGATTGTCGGACGGGGTGGAGGTTCGATTGAAGAATTATGGGCATTTAATGAGGAAATCGTGGCCAAGGCGATTTATGAATCCCGTGTGCCGATTATTTCGGCCGTTGGGCACGAAACGGATTTTACGATCGCTGATTTTGCTGCTGACTTACGAGCGCCCACACCAACCGCTGCTGCTGAATTGGCTGTACCGCATATCCATGAATTGCTTGAACGTGTTATGACCAAACAGACGATTATGACGCGCGCTGTGAAGGAACGGATCAATCAGCAGCGGACAAGGCTACTGCGTATGGAAAAATCTTATGCTTTTCGTTATCCACATCGTCAGTATGAACAAAAAATAGAACAGCTTGATAAAAAAACAGAGCAACTCGTACGAAGTTCGCAAAAGCTTTTTGCCCTGAAGCAGGCACAATTGGAGCAGGCACAATGGCGTTTGCAGCGGAATCATCCACTTGCACAGTTGAAAGAAGCAGCCGTGCAACAGGAAAAACTGACAAAATCATTGGCAAGAGCGATGTCTGTCATATTTGCCGGAAAACAGACAGAATTTGCTCACATGCTTTCAACGCTTCAGGCATTTAGCCCGCTGAAAATCATGGAGCGCGGATACAGTCTCACCTACGGGCCGGATGGAAGGTTGCTGAAAAGCACGGCAGATATTCAAGTAGAGGAGAAAGTGACGGTCAAGCTTTCAGACGGCACATTATATTGTGAAGTAACGGATAAAGGGGAGTGATCAGATGGGAGAAGAAAAGAGTCTATCATTTGAAGAAGCAATGGAGCAATTAGAAAAGATCGTAGACCGATTAGAAGAAGGAGATGTTCCTTTAGAAGAAGCAATCTCCATTTATAAAAACGGAATGGAACTTTCACAGCTTTGTCATGAAAAGCTGAAAGGTGTGGAGGAGCAGTTAACGCAGATTTTAACCGCGGATGGTCAAAAAGAGACCTTTTCCATTTCTGAGGAGGAGTAATTTTGTCAGTCAGCATCTTTGAGATTTTTATCAAAAAATATAAAAAGACTTTAGAAGAACAGATGGAGGAGAGCATTCGTAGCCTGCAAGCGCCATCCGTGCTGAAGGAAGCGATGATGTATTCTCTCTCAGCCGGCGGTAAACGTATCCGTCCCCTGCTGGTATTTGCCACATTGGATGCACTTGGCGAGAATCCAGAGTGCGGATTATTTCCGGCCTGTGCTATTGAAATGCTGCATACCTATTCACTCATTCATGATGATTTACCGAGTATGGACAATGACGATTTACGCCGGGGAAAACCAACCAATCATAAGGTTTTTGGCGAAGCCAATGCCGTTTTAGCTGGAGACGCCCTTTTGACTTACAGCTTTCAAATGATTACCGAGGCACCGGAGCAGTCGATTTCATCGGCGGCTAAGCTTGAATTAATCCGGCAGCTGGCATTATCAGCGGGCGCGGAAGGGATGGTCGGTGGCCAGGTTGCCGATATAGAGGGCGAAAGAAAACAACTTCAGTTAGAAGAATTAGAGTATATCCATGTTCACAAAACGGGTAAGATGTTAACATATAGTGTGATGGCAGGAGCCATTATTGCTGATGCGGATGAAACGACGAGAAAGTATTTGCAGGATTTTTCCGAGCATTTAGGACTGGCGTTTCAAATCCGGGATGACCTGCTCGATTTAGATGGGGATGAAGAAAAGTTGGGCAAGCCAATCGGCAGTGATGAGGAAAATCACAAGTCGACATACCCGGCGTTATTAGGGGTAGAAGGAGCTAAATCCGCCCTCAGCCAAGAGATTGAAGCGGCACTTACCGCTCTGAAAAAGACAGGCGCCAAAACTGTGCTTCTTGAAGCCATCACGGACCTTGTCGCCAAAAGAGATCATTGATTTTTAATTATTGGAATAGCTATGGCTATTTATCGTATGATTATAGGAAGAATGCCGTTATCACCTTAATGTGTTAGCAATCTTTTGACCGTTTGATACAGAGAAAATGATTTTGCATGGTTAAATGATGTATTTTATAAAATGCTATTTGACTATTCATTAAAAATTATCACTGTTGTTGAACAATAAGACATGAAAGTGAGTGATCCACTGAATGGATCTATTTAAGATTAAAGACCCCTCGTTTTTAAAAGGGCTGTCGCTGAAGGAATTAGAGGAGCTCAGTGAAGAGATCCGCGACTTTTTAATTCACCAGCTTTCGAAAACCGGCGGTCATATCGGTCCGAATTTAGGGGTTGTCGAGCTTACTATTGCTCTCCATAGGAGTTTTGACAGTCCAAGGGATAAAATCCTTTGGGATGTCGGACATCAATCATATGTTCATAAAATACTGACAGGCAGAGCGTCTCAGTTTGATTCGTTGCGCCAATATAAGGGAATGAGCGGTTTCCCCAAGATGTCGGAAAGTGAGCATGACGTCTGGGAAACAGGGCACAGCTCGACCTCATTATCTGCGGCAATGGGAATGGCGATTGCCCGCGATTTAAATCAGGAAAACTATTATGTCGTACCTGTCATTGGTGATGGTGCCTTGACAGGAGGGATGGCTTTAGAGGCATTGAATCATATAGGTCATGAAAGGAAAAATATGATTGTCATCCTAAATGACAACGAGATGTCCATTGCCCCGAATGTCGGTGCCCTGCATAATGTATTGGGCAGATTACGTACGGCAGGCAAATATCAATGGGCAAAAGATGAATTGGAAGCTCTCCTGAAACGGATTCCGGCAGTGGGAGGCAAGATTGCTGCAACCGCTGAAAAAATTAAGGATAGTTTAAAGTACTTATTAGTGTCCGGAGTATTCTTTGAAGAGTTGGGATTTACGTATCTCGGACCCATTGATGGGCACAACTTTGAGGCCTTGTTTGAAAACCTGTCTTATGCAAAAAAAATGGAAGGCCCTATTTTATTGCATGTTATTACGAAAAAAGGGAAAGGCTATCAGCCGGCTGAAAATGATCGGATCGGCAATTGGCACGGAACGGGACCGTATAAAATTGAAACAGGAGACTTTTTAAAACCTCTGAATACAGCTCCGGCCTGGAGCAAGCTGATTAGCGAAACCGTGAGAAGAATGGCCCGGGAGGACAAGCGGATTGTGGCTATTACACCGGCCATGCAGGTTGGTTCAAAATTGGAAGGGTTCGCCAGTGAATTTCCGGATCGGATGTTTGATGTCGGGATCGCCGAGCAGCATGCGGCCACTGTAGCGGCAGGTCTTGCCACACAGCACATGAAACCGTATTTGGCGATTTACTCCACTTTTCTGCAACGGGCATATGATCAGGTTGTCCATGATATCTGCCGCCAGAAATTGAATGTTTTTTTCGGAATTGATCGCGCAGGATTAGTCGGGGCAGATGGAGAAACACATCAAGGGGTTTTTGATATTGCCTTTTTACGAAACCTGCCCAATATAGTTGTAATGATGCCAAAGGACGAGAATGAAGGACAGCATATGGTCTATACAGCACTAAAGTATGATGACGGGCCGATTGCTTTGAGATACCCCCGAGGTAACGGATATGGTGTACCGCTTGATGAGACGCTGCATAGCATACCAATTGGAAGCTGGGAAGTATTGAAAGAAGGATGCGATGCGGTCATCTTAACTTTTGGCACGACTATTCCGATGGCAATGAAAGCGGCAGCCATTTTAGAAACACAGGGCTGTTCTGTGAAAGTGGTAAATGCCCGCTTTATTAAACCGCTTGATGAAGAATTATTAACCTCATTGCTACAATTAAATATCCCGCTCCTGACGATCGAAGAGGCTATCCTGCAGGGGGGATTCGGCAGTGCTGTACTAGAGTTTGCCCATGATCACGGGTTTTATGATTCTGAAATTCACCGTATGGGAATTCCGGATCGCTTCATTGAACAAGGCAGTGTGAAAGAATTATTAGCGGAAATTGGATTGACTGCTGAAGAAATCATCAAAACGATCAATACGATTGCCAGAAAAAAACAAAAAAGGGCTTGAATGATGAAAAAGGAACGTGTCGATGTTTTATTAGTGGAACAAGGGTTGTTTGAAACCCGGGAGAAGGCAAAAAGAGCTATTATGGCTGGAATCGTATACAACCATGAAAACCGCCTTGATAAACCAGGGGAAAAGATTCTTGCTGATACTCAGCTTATGGTAAAGGGAAAGACTCTTCCATATGTCAGCAGGGGAGGTCTTAAGCTGGAAAAAGCGTTAAAAATATTTGATTTGAACATCAAGGATAAGATCCTGCTTGATATTGGTGCTTCAACAGGCGGATTTACCGACTGTGCCCTGCAAAAAGGGGCCTTGAAGTCCTATGCACTTGATGTTGGATACAATCAGTTAGCATGGAAGCTGAGGCAGGATGAACGGGTTGTGGTGATGGAAAGGACAAATTTCCGTTATGTAACCCCCAGCGATTTAGAGGGGGAAATGCCCAATTTTGCTTCAATCGATGTATCCTTTATCTCCTTAAAACTAATTCTGCCTGTTCTTAAAACGCTGCTTGTCACAGGCAGCGACATTGTCGCCTTGATAAAGCCGCAGTTTGAAGCGGGGCGTGAACAGGTAGGCAAAAAGGGAATTGTCAGAAATCCTAAGGTTCATGAGCAGGTGATTCAGATGATCATCGATTTTTCACTTGAAACCGGTTATGATGTGAAGGATCTTTCTTTTTCTCCGATTACAGGAGGGGAAGGAAACATTGAATTCCTGCTGCATTTATTTTGGGCGGGAGAGAAGCCGGTCGGCAGCGATCTGCTTCAGGTGACTCCATCGGAAATCGTGAAATGCGCGCATACAGAATTAAAGTCCAAACAGCCGGAGATATAAATCGGCGAAACGTGTCCATCTAAATAGGCGAATGGAAAAGAATGGCCGCTTGTTTGTGTTTTGCTGCAACAAGAGGGCGATTCTTTTTCTTGTAGTTTCCTGTATCATACTTCTAGTATGCCGCAAAGGTGGTATCGATTTGGTGAAGATGACACATGATAAGTCACACCGTTGAATAATTATTCATGTACAAAAAGTTGAAAATCGGCTAACATAAAGGAGAATACCCCATATGGAAACATTACATGAGGTGAAGGAATGAATAAAGGACAACGTCATATAAAAATTCGTGAAATTATTGCAAATAATGATATTGAAACACAGGATGAACTGGTGGATGAATTGAAAAGTGCCGGCTATAATGTCACACAGGCCACAGTTTCCCGGGATATTAAAGAACTGCATTTGGTAAAGGTCCCGCTCATAGACGGTCGTTACAAGTATAGTCTACCTGCAGATCAGCGGTTTAACCCGCTTCATAAACTGAAACGGCATCTGATCGATGCATTTGTAAGAATCGATTCGGCCGGACACCTCCTTGTAATGAAAACTCTTCCTGGCAATGCGATGGCCATTGCTGCGCTCATTGATAATTTGGATTGGGATGATATCGTTGGAACGGTCAGCGGGGATGACACTATTTTAGTCATTTGCCGGAATGAAGAGGACACAGAAGTGGTATCGAAACGCTTTCTTGACTTGCTTTAAAAAAGAGGTGAATTAAAATTGCTGAGTGAACTGTCGATTAAAAACTTTGCTATTATTGAAACGCTTTCAATTTCGTTAGAAAAAGGCTTAACCGTTTTAACGGGTGAAACTGGTGCTGGGAAATCCATTATCATTGACGCCATTCATTTGCTCGTTGGAGGTAGAGGTTCTTCAGATTTTGTCCGATATGGAGAGGACCGGGCAGTGATTGAAGGACTTTTTCTTTTGCAAAAAACAACTCATCCGATTTTTGAGAAAGCACAGGAATTAGGCATTGAGATAGAGGATGATATGATTGTGCTACGGCGGGATATTTATAAAAGCGGAAAAAGTGTTTGCCGAATTAACGGCAAACTCGTTACTATTTCCATTTTGCGTGAAATAGGCGGTACATTGGTCGATATTCATGGACAGCATGAGCATCAAGAATTAATGGATGAAACAAAGCATCTTTCCCTTCTAGATCAATTTGGCAAAGAAAAGGTTGCCTATGCTTTAAAGGAGTATGCGGCAGTATATCGGAGCTATGAAAAGACACTAAAAAAACTAAAAAGTTTAAATGAAAATGAACAGCAGATGGCACATCGGCTTGATTTGATTCAATTTCAGCTTTCAGAAATTCAGGCAGCTGATTTAAAGTTGAATGAGGATGAGGAATTGCTCGAGGGAAAAAAACGCCTCTCGAATTTTGAACGCATTCATGAGTCTGTTCAATTAAGCTATAACGGGCTGCAGGGAGAGCAAAAGGGGTTGGATTGGCTTGGGCTTGTTATGAATAATTTAGAAGAAGCTTCTGCTTTGAATCCTGATTATAAAGAGCTGGCCGAAGCGGTTTCAAATAGCTACTATATCCTTGAGGATGCAGCTCATACACTGCGCAGCGAACTGGATCAACTTGAATTTGATCCGCAAAGATTGAATGCGATTGAAGAACGGTTGAATGAAATCAATCAATTAAAACGAAAATATGGATCATCGATTTCCTCTATATTGGAATATGGGGCGAAAATTGAAGAAGAAATTGAAACGCTGCAAAATAAAGAAATTCACATTGATCAGTTGCACAAAGAACTTATTTCACTGAAACAGGATTTAATGGTGGAAGGAATGGAATTAACGAATGTGCGCAAATATTTTGCCAAAGAACTGACGAAGGCGATCCATCGTGAGCTAAAAGAACTCTATATGCAAAAGACGGTATTTGAAGTAAGATTTGCACCGTTGGAGACATTTTTCGCAAATGGAATGGATCAAGTAGAGTTTTATTTAACTGCCAATCCGGGAGAACCATTAAAACCATTATCAAAAATTGCTTCGGGCGGCGAACTTTCGCGGATTATGCTGGCATTAAAGAGCATATTCTCCAAGCATCAGGAAGTTACTTCAATTATTTTTGATGAAGTGGATACCGGTGTTAGCGGCAGGGTGGCACAGGCGATTGCTGAAAAAATCCGTAAGGTATCTATCGACTCCCAGGTGCTATGCATTTCTCACCTTCCGCAAGTCGCCGCAATGGCGGATACGCATTTATACATAGCCAAGTCCACAAAGGACGGCAGAACGAAAACAACTGTCAAACCGTTAACTGAAGAGGAGAAAGTAAAAGAAATCGGCAGAATGATTTCCGGAGCGGAGATTACCGACTTAACAAAAGAGCACGCCAGAGAATTGCTTCAGTTGGCACATGATATGAAAGTACATTAAAAAACCTCTCGAAATAGAGGTTTTTTCTTTTAAGAATATACGAAGGCATTAGTGAACTTGATGCCCGATTGCGAAATATTTCCTCATTCTACAGGTTTTTTATTACCGTCATAGTTATAAATGCGCATCATGCAGGCAAAATTATAGATGTAGCCATTAAGACGGCTTTTGGATTAGAAGCGAGGAGAGTGAATGGATTGAGTAAAGATTTCTTAAGAAAAATTATTGGTGGAATTCTCCTTGTTTCATTAATAGCTATCTGCTTTTCAAAACCTATTCAAGCGTATTTGCACTTTCCAAATAGTATTACCCTTTTTGAAGGACAACAACTCACATTTTCAAAAACAGTACAAGTGTCAGCCACAGTGCCTTCCGATCAGGGAATAGTGGCTCTGAGTCAGGATCATGAGTCCGTATCGCTCGAAGCAAAAAAGCAAGGGCAAAATGAAATGTTTTTGGAGCTTGCAGGTTTTCCGGTTAAAAAGGTGGATGTCAATGTATTAAAGAATTTTAAGGTCATTCCAGGTGGTCAATCAATTGGAGTAAAGCTTCATACAGTTGGCGTGCTTGTGGTCGGACACCATCAGGTTTCCACAGACAATGGAAAGGTATCTCCGGGAGAACAGGCCGGAATACAGGTAGGCGATATCATTACTGAAATCAATGGCAGAAGGATTGAAAAAATGGCTGACATCGCCCCGATTGTTCAGGGGGCAGGTGTAGATCGTCAACCATTAAAAATGATGGTCACAAGAGAAAACGGCAAATTCTCCACTGAGTTACTGCCACAAAAGGAAAAAGGGGAAGAAAACTATAAATTAGGGCTTTATATTCGCGATTCAGCGGCTGGAATCGGAACGATGACCTTTTATCATCCCCAAACAAAGAAATATGGCGCATTAGGCCATGTCATATCCGATATGGATACGAAAGAACCGATTGTGGTTGATGACGGACAAATTGTCAAGTCCACAGTCACTTCGATTGAAAAAGGAAGCAATGGCAACCCGGGAGAGAAATTGGCACGATTTTCTTCTGATAAAACAGTCATTGGAAACATTCAACGGAACAGCCCATATGGAATCTTTGGCGAATTAAACAAAGAGATTAAAAATGGGATTATGGATGAGCCGCTTCCAATCGCTTTATCACACCAGGTTAAAGAGGGACCGGCACAGATTTTGACCGTGGTAGAAAATGATGAAGTGAAGTTATTTAACATAGAAATTGTCAGCACCATACCGCAAAAATTTCCTGCTACAAAGGGGATGGTTATTAAAATCATCGATCCGGAACTATTAAACAAAACCGGGGGAATTGTTCAGGGAATGAGCGGCAGTCCGATCATTCAGGACGGAAAAGTTGTAGGGGCCGTGACGCATGTGTTTGTCAATGATCCAACTTCAGGCTATGGTGTTCACATCGAGTGGATGTTAAATGAGGCAGGGATTAATATTTATGAAAAACAGGCAGAAAAAGCTTCATGAGGCGGGATTTTCCCGTCTTTTTTTCATGTCAAATGCTTTCTTAGGCGGGAAAAGGATCTTGCCGAAAAAAGATTCTCGACAAAAGGAATGTTTACATTGATTTTGTCAGACGAAACACGTCGAAATAGAAAGAAATCAACAATTATTAGTTAAAAGTGATGGATATATTTAGAAAAATTAAAATAATGAAAAGGAATTTTAATTGCATTGTCGAAATTGTCATTTAGAATATAATTAAGAGAAAGAAAAGTACCTGTGATCTTGTAAAGACATGATGATGGATAGAGAAAGTTTGGGGAAAATGAAAAGAACTTTGGGGAGGAAATAAATTGTGAAGAAAATCCAAGTAAGTGTTGTTGATGATAACCGGGAAATTGTTCATTTGCTGGAAGAGTTTATCAATTCTCAGGAGGATATGGAAGTTGTTGGGGTTGCCCATAATGGTCAGGATTGTCTGGAAATGCTCGAAAACATTGATCCGGATGTATTAGTGCTGGATATCATTATGCCCCATTTAGACGGACTTGCCGTACTGGAAAAACTGCGCGATCTGAACAAACCTCATATACCGAATGTGATTATGCTGACAGCGTTCGGTCAAGAAGACGTGACAAAAAAAGCGGTGGAATTAGGGGCTTCCTATTTCATATTAAAACCATTTGACATGGAAAATCTTGTTAACCAAATTCGTCAGCTAAGCGGGAAGCCGGCTCCTGTGGTCCGCAAATCGTCAGGAGGCTATCGTCCGCAGACCGAGACAAAACCAAAAAATCTTGATGCCAGCATTACCAGTATTATTCATGAAATCGGTGTACCGGCGCATATAAAAGGATATATGTATTTAAGGGAAGCCATTTCCATGGTTTATAATGATATTGAGCTCCTCGGCTCGATTACTAAGGTGTTATATCCGGATATTGCGAAAAAATATAATACGACAGCAAGCCGTGTAGAACGTGCCATCCGTCATGCCATTGAAGTAGCCTGGAGTAGAGGCAATATCGATTCTATTTCATCTTTATTCGGCTATACGGTCTCAATGTCGAAGGCAAAGCCGACCAATTCCGAGTTCATTGCGATGGTAGCCGATAAGCTCCGTCTTGAGCACAGGGCTTCATGAACGGGAAAAGGTAAAAGGTTCAATATATGACGCTTATTTTTGCTCATAGGGGATTTTCAGCATTATATCCGGAAAACACAATGTTAGCCTTTCAAAAAGCAGAGATAGCAGGTGCTGATGGTATTGAACTGGATGTTCAATTAACCAAAGACGGGGAAGTTGTTGTCATTCATGATGAAAAGGTAGATCGAACCACAAATGGTACGGGATATGTCAAAGACTTGACCTACAAGGAGATTAAGCAACTGCACGTTAGAAAAAATGGAACTTTCATGCCTAACGTTGCCATCCCTTCTTTGCAAAAGGTATTGGAATGGCTGACAAAAAATCAATTGATTTGCAATATTGAGTTGAAAAATAATGTCTTTTCTTATGATGGAATGGAAGAAAAGGTGGCGGATCTGATACAGGCATACGGGTTGTCGGATCGTATCATCTTGTCTTCCTTTAATCATAACAGCCTTGCTCACTGTCGAAAGATTGCCCCAAAAATAGAGACCGCTTTGTTATTGCCAAGGAAAATTTATTTGCCGTGGGTCTATGCACGGTCGTTTGGAGCTGCAGGAATTCATCCGAAGTATGCCATACTATCGGATGAAATGTTTGAGCAGTCGCTTGCTAACGGTATAGCTGTCCGACCGTATACTGTCAATAAAGAAAAGCATATACGTCGCTTATGCCAATTTGGCTGTACGGCGTTTATTACCGATAATCCTGCGTTGGCAGCCGCAATTCGCGGCGGCAGGATGTCCTGATGTCAATAGCGAGCCGGCTTTTAATAGATAAAATAAAGCCTCACAAAAAAACTGTTGCAAATAGCATCAGTTTTTTTGTGAGATTAGAGGACTGTCCGGTTAGTCAAGGTCACCTGCTTTTGCTCTGCAGGCGCAGGTCATGTTTTTACTCTTTTTCCTTCTCTTTTGGGTTGCGGTTTTGAAAACGCGACTGCACTTTATTTTTCTTCCGGTCGCGATGCAAAATAAATCCGGCAATAAACCATACTCCCGCTAAAAACATTGCCAGCCCAATCAGAAATTGCAGCCATAGAAACGGAATTGGTTTATAGAGTATGCCGAAGACCATGTCGCGCATTAGTTTTACACCAGCGGCCGCTATTAATCCCGGTAGTAATAAAATAACGAGTGCTAGAATTCGATTCATGAAATGGCCCTTCTTTTCGTAAGTATATAAAAATGATAAATCATCCTAACCATTTGTCAAGGCAGGATTGAAACAATACAATGAGAACATGAAAAATACTGCAGATAATTTTAGGGATGAATGAAAGAATTTTCATAGAAAGAGGACGCATAATGGAGACGATGATTCATGATTTAATATTTAATTCAACGAATGACGGTATGATCGTCATTAATAATGATGAAAAGATCATTTTGTTTAATAAAAGTGCAGAAAAAATGATCGGAGAAAAAAGCGAGAGGGTCATAGGAAGCCATATTCATGATGTGATTCCGTCGAGTGAGCTGCCGCATGTGCTTCGGACAAGGCGGGTTGAGGCGAACCGAATGATTGTCTTGAATAACGGAGTCCGAATTATCTCAACGAGGTTACCAATTATTGATGAACATGGCCGACTTAAGGGTGCATTGTCCGTGTTTAAGGATAATACGCAAGCCGTTCATTTTGCCGAGGAAATTACCAATTTAAAAGAGATCGAAACGAAGCTGCAGGCGATTTTCAATTCAAGTGATGAAGCCATTTCTGTGGTAGATGAACACGGGTATGGAATCATGATTAACCCGGCTTATACTAGGATTACTGGTTTAACGGAGAACCAGATACTCGGCAAACCGGCGACAACGGATATTGCCGAAGGGGAAAGTGTTCACATGAAGGTTCTGCAAACAAGACGAGCTGTTCGTGGTGTATCAATGAAGGTGGGACCGCACAAAAAGGAAGTGATTGTAAACGGGGCACCCATTATTGTGGACGGCAAGCTGAAGGGAAGTGTCGGTGTCATTCGGGATGTATCGGAAATCAAAGCTTTAAGCCGGGAACTGCATAAAGCGAGACAGATTATCCGTACATTAGAAGCAAAATACACCTTTGAGGATATCGTCGGAACCTCTGAGGAAATGCGGCTGGCGATTGACCAGGCGAAAATGGCCGCAAAAACACCGGCTACGATTTTGCTGCGGGGCGAATCGGGGACAGGCAAGGAAATGTTTGCCCATGCGATCCATGATGCAAGCGACCGGAGATACAAAAAATTTATCCGCGTAAATTGTGCGGCATTAAGCGAATCCTTGCTTGAGAGTGAATTGTTCGGTTATGAAGACGGGGCCTTTTCAGGAGCAAAACGGGGTGGAAAAAAGGGCCTATTTGAAGAAGCGCAAAATGGTAGTATCTTTTTGGACGAAATTGGGGATTTAACGCTGAATACACAGGTCAAGTTGCTGCGTGTCCTGCAGGAAAATGAAATCACCCGGGTAGGAGGTACGAAGCCCATTCCGTTAAATGTCCGGGTGATTGCTGCAACTAATGTCAATTTGGAAAAAGGAATGGTTAACGGCTCCTTTCGCGAGGACTTGTATTACCGTTTGAGCCGGATGCCCATCTATATTCCACCGCTTGATAGCCGTAAGGCGGATATCACTCCATTATCCATGCGTTTAATTGAAAAAATGAATCAGGAATACGGGAGAAATGTAGAAGGACTGACAGAAGCGGCCCTGTCCCGCCTGTTGGACTATCACTGGCCAGGCAATGTACGTGAGTTGGAGAATATATTAGGCCGGGCGATGATCTTCATGAATAAAAATGAAATACGGATTGATGCGAAGCATCTTTTAGGTTTAACAAATGGTTTTTCACCAATAAAGAAAGAAGAAAGCAGTGGGACAAGCCGCACTTTGTCTGAAATGGTAGAGGAATATGAAAAGAATATAATTCAGAAGGCGCTTGAAAAACATGGCGGCAATAAAACATTAACGGCCAAAAGTCTTGGTCTATCTCTAAGAAATTTATATTATAAATTGGAAAAATATAAACTTGCAAAAAATGGCATGCAATAATTTTCATTATCATGCAAAATTTTTCATGTTTTTAATGTGAAAAGAGTGTCAAGAATGGTCATGAGGGGTATCAGGACTATTCTTTTCTTTTTTTGAAAAAATAACGGAAGTTGGCATGATTCTTGCATAATGATTAACAGCAGTAAATAAATTAAATGCCAGGCTCCAACTAACTAGGCAATAAATATTCTATTAAAAAGAGAATGAGGCCATGTTCATTATTATTTCAGCCGAGCAATGCCAAATTCCTATTTCAACCATGATTCTATCGTTTATGGCCTATGGCTTTCATTTATCACTGGGGGGAATGGATGTGGAATTATTTCCTTATTTGGAAACCTACGAATATGAACAACTGTTGTTTTGTCACGATTCGACGTCAGGACTTAAGGCCATTATTGCTGTTCACGATACAACATTAGGACCTGCGTTAGGCGGAACTAGGATGTGGACATATGAATCAGAAGAGGCAGCCATTGAAGATGCCTTGAGACTTGCGCGCGGCATGACATATAAAAACGCGGCTGCAGGGTTAAATCTTGGCGGTGGGAAGACAGTCATCATCGGAGATCCGCAAAAGGATAAAAGCGAAGCACTGTTTCGGGCCTTTGGAAGGTTCATCCAAGGGCTGAATGGACGCTTTATTACAGCTGAAGATGTAGGAACAACCGTCGCTGATATGGATATTATTCATGAAGAAACCGATTATGTTACCGGAATTTCACCTGAGTTCGGTTCTTCGGGAAATCCCTCCCCGGTAACTGCTTATGGTGTATATCGCGGAATGAAGGCAGCGGTTAAGGAGGCTTTTGGCACAGATAACCTCGAAGGCAGGACTGTGGCTGTGCAGGGTGTAGGAAATGTGGCATACGTACTATGTCGCTATCTTCACAAAGAAGGAGTGAGGCTGATTGTAACGGATATAAAAAAATCCGCAGTCCAACGAGCGGTTGCTGAATTTGGAGCAGTGGCGGTTGAACCGGATGAAATTTATGATGTTACATGCGATATTTTTGCCCCCTGTGCCATGGGAGCGGTGATTAATGACGACACGATTCCGCGATTAAAGGCAAAAGTCATTGCCGGCTCCGCAAATAATCAATTAAAGGACACCAAACATGGGACGATCATTCATGAAATGGGCATGGTCTATGCGCCGGATTATGTCATCAATGCCGGAGGCGTCATTAATGTTGCGGATGAACTATACGGCTATAACCGTGAACGAGCCATGAGAAAGGTAGAAATGATCTACGACAATATGGCAAAAGTCTTTGAAATATCCAAGCAGGATGGACTCCCTGCGAGCATCGCTGCAGACAGGATGGCGGAAGAACGGATTGAAAAAATGCGCCGTTCACGCAGCCAGTTCCTGCAAAACGGCCTTCATATATTAAGCAGAAGATAGAAAAAATTGAGAAGAGGAGAGGCTTTTATCCTTCTTAATGGTCTCTCCCGTGTTTGGTGTTCCGTACAGGAATGGATAGTAAACGGAGGCGGTTCTAAATGCGTGAGGAGAAATTTAGAATATTAATTATAAATCCATGCTTAAACAGTACCAAAATAGGAATTTTTGAAAATGAAATTTCGATTTTCGAAAAAAAAATCATCCATCAAGGTGAAGAAAAACATTCTTATAACAGAATTACCGATCAGCATGAACTTCGAAAAACCTGCATTTTGGAAATTTTACATACCGAGGGAATAAATATCTCTAAGCTAGATGCTGTTTGTGCACGAGGTGGCTTGCTTCGTCCGATTAACGGGGGTACGTACAAAGTTAACGAACAGATGGTCGCGGATTTACACTCAGGCTATTCAGGCGAGCATGCTTCCAATCTGGGCGGCATCATTGCTCACGAGATCGCTTCCGGATTAAATATTCCTGCCTTTATTGTTGATCCGGTCGTGGTCGATGAATTGGAGCCCATTGCCAGAATTTCTGGCTTTCCCTTAATCGAGCGAAAAAGTATTTTTCACTCCCTAAGCCAAAAGGCAGTGGCCCGTAGGGTAGCCAAGGAGCTTGGAAGACAGTATGAGGAACTTAATTTAATTGTGGCTCATCTTGGAAGAGGAATTACAGTCGGTGTCCACCGGTACGGAAAAGTCGTAGATGTGAATGACGGCCTCCATGGTGAAGGGCCATTCAGCCAGGAGCGTGCCGGTACTGTACCGGCAGGTGCGCTGATCAATCTGTGCTTTTCAGGCAAATACAGCGAGGAAGAACTCATTTCGATGCTCGTGGAGAAAAGCGGATTTGTTGGTTATTTAGGCACCATCGAACCCTCTAGAGTAGAGCAAATGGTATATAACGGTGATGAGCGGGCAAAGCTGGTTTTTAGTGCGATGGCATACCAGGTGGCGAAGGAAATCGGTTCTGCAAGTGCTGTGCTGTCAGGCAGGGTTGATGCAATCGTTTTAACGGGAGAATTAGCTGACGGAAAAAGGCTAGTTGAGGAAATCAGTAGCCGTATCAATTGGATCGCCGATGTTTATGTGCATCCGGGGGAAAATGAACTCCTAGCATTAGCCGAGGGAGTCTTGAGAATTTTGCGTTGTGAAGAAGCAGCCAAAAAGTATCCGAATGTAGCAGTTCGCTCTTTGGATTGAGCAGTTCAAAGGCATTAAGTGGATAGATAAGAAGATTTTTCTGCCGACAAGGGCAATTGTCGATTATTTTCCTAAATAGGGAGGTTTTAGATTTGGCACAAGAGTATGATCTCGTCATCCTTGGTGGAGGTACTGGGGGCTATGTGGCAGCAGTTCGCGCTGCACAATTAGGATTAAAAACAGCGGTAGTGGAAAGAGAAAAACTGGGAGGGACATGCCTCCATAAAGGCTGTATTCCGTCAAAAGCCCTGTTAAGAAGCGCTCAAATATACTCCACTGTAAAACGCAGTGAAGAGTTCGGCGTTCAGACGAATATGGTATCGCTCAATTTTGCAAAAGTACAGGAACGAAAAGATAAAATTATTGCCCAGCTCCATAAAGGGGTTCGGCATTTAATGAAAAAGGGCAGGATCGATGTGTATGAAGGTACAGGACGAATATTGGGTCCCTCGATCTTTTCACCGCTTCCCGGAACAATCTCTGTTGAGCTGAATTCGGGTTATGATAACGCCATGCTTATTCCGAAGAATATCTTGATCGCTACAGGCTCTAAACCGAAAACATTACCGGGGATAGACATCGACGGAGAATTTGTTCTGACGTCTGATGAAGCCCTCCTAATGGAGGAGCTGCCACTGTCCATGATCATTATCGGCGGAGGGGTTATTGGGATTGAATGGGCATCGATGCTCTCTGATTTTGGTGTAGAAGTGACAGTCATAGAGTACTCCGATTCGATTCTTCCGACGGAGGATCAAGAGATCTCCAATGAAATGCGACGCCTGTTAAGAAAGAAAGGCATCAACGTTGTTACAGGAGCTAGGCTCCTGCCGGAATCCTTGAAAAAAGGGGCAGGCGTGACGGTGACAGCCGTCATCAATGGTGAACCGCGTGAATTTCAGGGGGAAAAGCTGCTGCTGTCAGTCGGGAGGCAGGCTAATGTAGAGGGAATCGGGCTGGAAAATACGGATATTGTACTGGAGGGCGGCGCGATTAAGACGAACGAATATTATCAAACAAGGGAGATGCATATTTATGCGATCGGGGATGTGATTGGCGGTATGCAACTGGCCCATGTAGCCGCGCATGAAGGCATCGCTGCTGTCGAGCACATGGCCGGCGTTTTGCCGCATCTCCTCGATTATTCGTTTGTTCCTTCTTGTATCTACAGCCATCCGGAAGCGGCAAAGGTCGGCTTTACTGAAGCTGAAGCAGTCGCAAAGGGATATAAAGTGAAAACCGGTAAATTTTCCTTTCGAGCGATCGGTAAAGCACTGGTATTTGGCGAGAGTGACGGTTTTGTAAAAATTGTTGTAAATGAGGAGACGGATGATGTACTGGGAGTTCATATGATTGGACCGAATGTAACGGATCTAATCTCCGAGGCTGGTCTTGCCCGAGTGCTTGATGCTTCCCCATGGGAATTAGCCCATTTGATTCATCCGCATCCAAGTCTTTCAGAAGTCATTGGCGAGGCGGCATTGGCTGTGGATGGGAAGGCTATCCATGGATAAATAAGTGATGGATGACAACAAGAGAAATGGGTAAGGAGGGTCAATATGGAAGAACTTCGCCATCAAATACTTGGATTGACAGATGAACAGGTGTTGCACATGTATGAAACGATGTTACTCGCAAGGAAGATAGATGAAAGAATGTGGCTATTAAACCGGGCAGGAAAAATACCGTTTGTGATTTCCTGCCAGGGACAGGAGGCGGCACAGGTAGGTGCTGCTTTTGCCTTGGATCGCAATCGGGATTATGTCCTACCGTATTATCGTGATTTAGGCGTTGTACTGACCTTTGGTATGACGGCAAGAGAAATTATGTTATCAGCATTTGCCAAGGCTGAGGATCCAAATTCAGGAGGGCGGCAAATGCCCGGCCATTTCGGACAGAAGAAAAACCGGATTGTCACTGGTTCTTCCCCAGTAACAACCCAGGTTCCCCATGCTGTAGGAATTGCATTAGGAGCGAGGATGCAAGGAGAAAAACTGGTTAGTTTTGTGACATTTGGCGAAGGCTCCTCCAATCAGGGAGATTTTCATGAAGGAGCCAATTTTGCTGGTGTTCATAAGCTGCCTGTCATCTTTATGTGTGAAAATAACGGCTATGCAATTTCTGTACCATTAAAAAAACAAATTGCCTGCGAAAAGGTCTCAGATCGGGCAATCGGCTATGGCATGCCGGGCGTAACCGTTAACGGAAATGATCCCCTTGCCGTCTATGCAGCGGTAAAGGAGGCGGCAGACAGCGCGCGGCGCGGTGAGGGTCCGACGTTAATTGAAACGATGTCCTATCGGCTAACTCCGCATTCCTCGGATGATGATGATTCAAGCTACCGGACAAGGGATGAGGTCACAGAGGCAAAGACTAGAGATCCCTTGCTCACATTTCGTACCTATTTGCATGATTCAGGCTTGTTTGCAGAGGACCTAGAAAAGGATATAGAAGAGCGGATTGCACAGATTGTGAATGAAGCTACGGTATATGCCGAACAGGCGCCCTTTGCAGAACCTGAGTATGCTTTGAAATATGTCTATAAAGAAGAAGGTACAGGGGGGAGATAATATGGCCATATTAACCTATATTGATGCCGTCACATTGGCCATTCGTGAAGAGATGGAACGAGATCCACAGGTTTTCATCATGGGGGAGGATGTCGGGGTAAAAGGAGGGGTCTTTAAAGCGACACAAGGTCTGTACGAGCAGTTTGGCGAACAACGCGTCATCGATACACCGCTCGCTGAATCGGCTATTGCCGGAGTCGGGATTGGCGCCGCAATGTATGGGATGCGGCCAATTGCCGAAATGCAGTTTGCTGATTTCATTATGCCGGCGGTCAACCAAATCATTTCCGAGGCAGCGAGAATCCGTTACCGTTCAAACAATGATTGGAGCTGCCCGATTGTGATTAGGGCTCCATACGGTGGAGGAGTTCATGGGGCTTTGTATCATTCTCAATCAGTTGAAGCAGTATTCGCCAATCAGCCGGGATTAAAAATTGTCATGCCTTCGACTCCTTATGATGTTAAAGGCTTGCTTAAAGCAGCGATTCGCGACGATGATCCAGTCTTATTTTTCGAGCATAAACGGGCTTACCGCCTGCTTAAGGAGGAAGTTCCGGAAAATGATTATGTCCTGGAGCTTGGAAAGGCGGATGTTAAGCGTGAAGGCGATGATATCACGGTGATTACATACGGGCTTTGCGTTCATTTCGCGCTTCAGGCGGCAGAAAGGTTAGTTGAAGAAGGAATATCAGCCCATGTAGTTGATTTGCGCACTGTCTATCCGCTTGACAAAAAAACGATTATTGAAAGTGCTACAAAAACAGGCAAGGTACTCCTCATTACGGAAGATAACAAAGAAGGCAGCATTCTCAGTGAAGTGGCTGCGATTATTGCTGAAAACTGTCTGTTTGAATTAGATGCTCCAATAAAGCGCATGGCTGGTCCTGATGTTCCGGCCATGCCGTATGCACCGACTATGGAGAAATATTTTATGATGAATGAAGAAAAAGTGGAAAAAGCGATGCGGGAACTGGCAGAATTTTAAAGAAGGGGAGGGTCTAGTTTGGCCATCGAAAACATTACAATGCCTCAATTGGGGGAAAGCGTAACAGAAGGTACGCTTACCAAATGGCTGATTTCAGTCGGGGATCGGGTGAATCAATATGATCCGTTAGCTGAAGTGATGACAGATAAAGTAACGGCGGAGATTCCTTCCTTATTTACAGGAATAATTAAAGAATTGGGAAAAGAAGAGAAGACTTATGCGATCGGCGATGTGATTTGTTCGATTGAAACAGAGGGAACAATAGCAGAGGCTACTAAAGATAACCTGATTCCCGTGAAGCCGGCAGAAAACGGAGAGGCATCAGTGGCTAAAAGCCGCTACTCGCCGGCTGTTCTGAAGCTTTCACAGGAGCATGGTCTTGATTTAAGTCTAATTAAGGGAACCGGAGCTGGAGGACGAATTACACGAAAAGATGTGTTACGTATCATTGAATCAGGCAAAGTTCCGGTATCACCTGAGAGGGATTCAGTCATTCCACAGTCGTCGCTTGAGAAGCCAGCTTCTGCCTCTGACTGCAACGCAGCAATTTTTTCTGGAAATGTGTTGGAAATTCCAGTTAATGGAGTGCGTAAAGTGATTGCGGCTAATATGACGAAAAGCAAGCAAGAAATTCCGCATGCCTGGATGATGATGGAAGCAGATGTAACAAATCTGGTAAAATACCGCCAGGCCGTTAAAGAGGATTTTAAGCAAAAAGAAGGGTTTAATTTGACCTACTTTTCTTTTTTTGTTAAAGCTGTAGCACAGGCATTGAAGGAATATCCACGATTAAATTCCACTTGGGCCGGTGACAAAATCATCCAGAAGAAGGAGATTAACCTGTCCATTGCCATTGCAAGCGATGAAGAATTGTATGTTCCCGTTATTAAACATGCCGATGAAAAATCAATTAAGGCGATTGCACGGGAAATCAGCGAACTGGCCGTGAAGGCAAGAAGCGGAACACTTTCTGTGAATGATATGGAGGGTGGTACATTTACGATCAATAACACGGGAACGTTCGGTTCGGTGCAATCGGTTGGAATCATTAATTATCCGCAGGCTGCCATTTTACAAATAGAATCGATTGTGAGGCGGCCGGTTGTAATCAATGAGATGATTGCTGTCCGGGATATAGTCAATCTTTGTTTATCTCTTGATCATCGAATTCTTGACGGATTGATTTGCGGAAAGTTTTTGCAGAAAGTAAAAAATATTCTTGAAAAAATATCGCATGATAATACTTCTGTTTATTAATATGACGAAAAAAAGGCTGACTTCATGTGAGAAAGTCAGTTTTTTTCTTGTTGCTTGTTTTTGACAGGTGTAATAAAATTATGTTATGCGATGAAGATTTTGAATTTTATCACAATTAAACGTCAGTATTTTACAATTTTATCACGAGTTTGAAGGGGGGGAATGCTGTCTGTTGCAGGCGGCATGTCATGAGTTTAGAAGATATCATTAAATACTCATTTCCAGAGCAGACATATGAAAGCTGGAGACAAAAGGCAGAGGAATCCTTAAAAGGCAAAAGTTTAGCTGGCCTTTCGAGGAAAACCTATGAAAAGATTCAATTGAAACCGCTTTATACAAAAGAAGACCGGGACGATAAAAAGATTCCACAATTCCCAGGTCAGGGAGATTTCCGGCGTGGAAGCAAGACTTTAGGTTATATAGAAGAAGGATGGAAGATTGCTCAAAAAATAAATGCTCCTGATTTGGAGCAGTTGAAAGAACGTTTAACTTCATCGATGCAAAAGGGGCAAAGTGTCATTTCATTCATTCCGACAAAGGAAATCATAGAGGAATTGGCAGTATTGCTTGAAGGTATAGATTTGAATACTCCTTTTGCAGTCAATGCCGGGGTTTATTTAGATGAAATGCTCGCAAAGCTTGAGGAAATGAATCAAAGCAGTCAAATCAGCGGTTATATTGCTAAGGATCCGATTTCCTTGCATGCCCGTACAGGTAAAGGTTTAACAGCAATTAATGAGGAATATGACTGTTTCTATGAAAACATTCAAAAAGCGGCGAATGTCCTGCCAAATGTGAAAACTATCTTAATGGATACTACTGTGTATCATAACGGAGGAGCGAGCGCAGTTCAGGAGTTGGCGATTGCCCTCGCAACTGCAGTTTATCATATTGAACAATTAAAGGACCGGGGAATGACCGTGGAGGCAATCGTTGCAAAAATGGTATTCCAATTCTCCATTGGCAGCCAATTCTTTACAGAAACAGCTAAGCTTCGTGCAGCCAGAGTACTATGGAGCAAAATTACGGAAGCGTATCAAGTGGCAGATGATCTTCATGGTCAAATGGAAATTTCAACTGACACTTCTTGGTTTACGAAAACTGTATATGATCCATATGTTAATTTATTACGGGCAGGCAACGAGGCCTTTGCTGCGGTATTGGGTGGAGTTCAGTATTTGCATGTAAGTCCTTTCGATGAGACGGAGGGAACATCAACTGAATTTTCCGAGCGGATTGCTCGCAATACACAATTATTATTAAAAAATGAAGCGCGGCTCGGCACTATCATTGATCCAGCCGGGGGATCCTGGTATATTGAATCGCTTACCGATGAACTTGCTGAAAAGGCATGGACGCTTTTCCTTGAAATTGAAGAAAAGGGCGGAATCACTGAAGTTTTAGCAAGCGGCTGGCTGCAGGCGCAAATCGAAGAAGTGAAGTCACAGCGTTATGCGGATATTGCGACCCGCAGACAAACAATTGTCGGTACAAATAGATACGCAAACCTGCAGGATAAACCACTTCAAATGCAGGAAGCGGCAGCAGATACGGTAGAGACAGATATGATCCCAGTGAAGCAGGAGCGTTTGGCGGAACCGTATGAACAGCTTCGCTTCCAAGCAGAAAAATTAACGCAAATAGATCATGCACCACTTAGCGGATTGATTTGTTTAGGGCAATTAAAACAGCATAAAGCGAGAGCTGATTTTATTGATGGATTCCTGGCTCCTGGCGGCATTGTATCAGTGAGGAGTGATGAATTAAAAACTGTTGAAGAGATCCTTGCTTTTATCAGTGAAAAGAAATGTGATTTTTATGTATTATGCGGCTCGGATGCCCAATATGCAGAATCAGGCTTAAGCGTTGTGAAGGCGATACGCGAAAGCTTCCCAAAAATCAAGCTTTACGCTGCCGGTCTTGCTCCGGAAGGTGAGAAGGAAGCTTGGACAGAAAATGGCGTGATCGATTTCATTACTGTGAAAAGTAACTGCTATGAGACATTGCGCTCTTTTTTAAATGAAATAGAGGTGGAAAAGGCTCATGAGTAAGAAACCGGATTTCAAAAATATCCCGTTTGCCGCTGGAGATAAGGGTGATAGCAGCAAATGGAAGGAACAAGTACAGCAGCAAATTGAGCGTTCGCTCGACGACTTATTATTTGAAACAAACGAAAGAATCAGCACGAAAGCTCTGTATACTGAAGAGGATAGCGCAAATGCAGGTCATGTAAATGATAAACCGGGAGTCCCACCATATACCCGCGGACCTTATCCGACAATGTATGTGAATAGACCGTGGACTGTACGCCAGTATGCCGGCTTTTCCACAGCTGAAGAAAGTAACGCTTTTTACCGCCGCAATCTGGCCATGGGACAAAAGGGTCTGTCCGTTGCCTTTGACCTAGCGACACACCGCGGCTATGACTCGGACCATCCGCGTGTGATTGGGGATGTCGGAAAAGCTGGTGTGGCGATTGATTCGATTGCCGATATGAAGATCTTGTTTGATGGAATTCCATTGGATCAAATGTCTGTATCGATGACGATGAATGGGGCAGTTCTGCCGATTATGGCCTTCTATATTGTAACTGCTGAAGAACAAGGTGTGACTTTAGATAAGCTTTCCGGAACCATCCAAAATGATATTTTGAAAGAATATATGGTTCGAAATACGTATATCTATCCACCGGAAATGTCAATGAGAATTATTGCCGATATCTTTGAATATACGTCGAAATACATGCCTAAATTCAATAGCATTAGTATTTCCGGCTACCATATGCAGGAAGCGGGAGCACCGGCAGATATTGAACTGGCCTATACACTTGCGGATGGCTTGGAATATGTTAGAACTGGTTTGAGGGCTGGTATCAATATTGATTCCTTCGCACCGAGACTTTCTTTCTTCTGGGCAATCGGAATGAATTACTTTATGGAAGTAGCGAAAATGCGCGCTGCTCGTTATATTTGGGCAAAAATGATGCAATCCTTTAATCCGAAGAACAGCAAATCACTGGCTCTAAGAACACATTCCCAGACTTCAGGCTGGAGCTTAACTGAACAGGATCCATTCAATAATGTTATACGTACATTGATTGAAGCCCATGCAGCGGCAATGGGACATACGCAGTCACTGCATACAAATGCCCTAGATGAGGCGATTGCCCTGCCAACTGATTTCTCAGCCCGCATTGCCCGTAATACGCAGCTGTATTTACAGGAAGAAACAGGAATCACGAATGTTATTGATCCATGGGGCGGGTCTTATTATGTTGAAGCTTTAACCAATCAATTGATTGAACGAGCTTGGGAGCACATTGGAGAAATTGAGTCTTTAGGAGGCATGGCTAAAGCGATCGAAACCGGTCTGCCAAAGATGCGCATTGAAGAGGCAGCAGCGCGGCGTCAGGCCAAAATCGATTCCCGTGAGGAAACCATTATCGGTGTGAATAAATATCGCCTTGATAAAGAAGAACCAATCGAAATTCTTGAAGTTGATAATACGGCTGTTCGCTTGAAACAGATTGAACGATTAAATAATTTGAAACGCAGCCGTGATGATGAAAAAGTAAAAGAAGCGTTAGCCGCCATTGAAAAAGCCGGCGCGACAAATGAAGGCAATTTGTTAGAACTTGCTGCTCAGGCAGCTCGTGTTCGGGCAACGCTTGGGGAAATATCTGATGCGATTGAAAAATCGGCGGGACGGCACAAAGCAACAATCCGTTCGATCAGCGGCGTGTACAGCTCTGCTTTTTCAAATGAAGAAGAAATTACTGATGTAAAGAGAATGACCGATGAATTCTTGGAAAATGAAGGACGTCGTCCGCGTATCCTGATTGCCAAAATGGGGCAGGATGGACATGACCGAGGAGCAAAGGTTATTGCTACCGCATTCGCTGACTTAGGCTTTGATGTGGATATCGGCCCATTATTCCAAACACCAGAGGAAACGGCTCTGCAGGCGGTCGAAAATGATGTTCATGCGATCGGCATGAGTTCTCTTGCTGCCGGACATAAAACTCTGCTTCCACAGCTGATTGCTGAATTGAAGAAATTAGGCAGAGAAGACATTGTCGTCATTGTCGGCGGTGTTATCCCGGCACAGGATTATCAATTCTTATATGACAATGGAGCTGCTGCGATCTTTGGACCGGGAACAGTAATTCCAACTGCGGCACAGAAGGTAGTCCGGGCAATTTATGAAAAGCTTGGATATGAGGAAGTGAAGGCCTGAGATGCTTGATAAGAAAAGTCCTGAGTGGATCAATCCCAAGGAGCCGGAAAAGTTTGCCACGGTGATAAGAAAAGGTGTCGAGGCAGAGGGGCAGACCGCCTTTATCAAAAGTGGGACCTTTCGCAAACAAGGGCAGAATGAGCTGACGACAGAACAATTATCAGAGGGAATTCTCCGCGGGGATCGCACGATGCTGGCCCGCGGGATTACTTTGATAGAAAGCAATGCCGAGCATCATTTCCGTAAAGCCCAGGATCTTTTACAAAAGCTGCTGGCAAAAAGCGGGAGATCTGTCCGAATCGGGATTACCGGAGTGCCTGGTGCCGGGAAAAGTACATTTATCGAAGCTTTTGGTACTTATTTATGTAATGCAGGTCTGAAGGTAGCGGTGCTGGCCGTTGACCCGAGCTCAAGCATCAGCGGTGGAAGTATTCTGGGGGATAAAACGCGCATGGAGGAACTGGCACGGAATCCGCGCGCGTTTATCCGTCCTTCTCCTTCTGGGGGAAAGCTTGGTGGCGTTCACCGTAAAACACGGGAGACGATGCTCCTGTGTGAAGCCTTTGGCTTTGATGTGATTTTGATTGAAACAGTCGGTGTTGGGCAAAGCGAGGTAATTGTCCGTGACATGGTTGACTTTTTCATGCTTATCGTACTGACGGGTGCCGGTGATGAGCTACAAGGAATGAAAAAAGGGATCATGGAGCTTGCTGACGCGATTATCGTTAATAAAGCAGATGGAGATAACCTCCTATTTGCCAGGAAAACGAAGCAGGAGTATAATCAAATTCTCCATTTCCTTCAGCCGGCGACAAAGGGCTGGAGCACAAAGGCGCATACTTGCTCCTCCGTTCAAGGGGAAGGCATCGACGAAATCTGGGGGATGATTCAGAGCTTCATATCCGTGACGCAGCAGAATGGTGTATTTGATGACAGGCGCAGGGCACAAACGAAGGAATGGATGAAGAATATGATCATCGATCAGCTGCAAAACAGCTTCTTCTTTAATCCAGCCATTAAAGACCTGTTGCCCAAAATTGAAAATGAGGTCATTTCCGGTAATAAAAC
>NZ_CAMLDX010000047.1 GCF_946478885.1 uncultured Bacillus sp.
CCATATTCGGCAGGGTCTCTTTTCTTAATAATGAATTATTCAAATTTATTTGGGTTGCCATCGAAAGCTTCGTCGGCAACTTTAATAGAGTCGGTTGGACAGCCTTCAAAAGCATCCATCATATCATCGAGTAAAACTTCAGGGATTTCAGCAACTCCTTGGTTTTCATCGATTGTTACATATGCAAGTCCTTCGTCATCATAATCATAGATGTCTGGTGCAGCAGCTCCGCAAGCGCCACATGCGATACAAGTTTCTTTGTCTACGATAGTATATTTTGCCATGTAAAAATACCTCCCAAAATAAATAAACGATTTATTTTATCGACTTAACGAATTTAAGTGATAAGTTTCTTTCACAACTCTTATTGTAATGGTGTCTGGATAACTTTTCAATAGAAAAAACTATGAGAATATTTATCAATATGTCCTGCCATCATCGGACATGAAAATTTTGTAAAAATAAAACGAAATTTTATGATTCATGATATGATTAGCATAAGCAAAATGTTAATAATTATAGCCTACTTTTTTTACCAGAAAAGTGAATGAAAGCATAACGGAAAATGGTGGTCAAATGAATATTACCTTTAGACAAATCATCCTGTTATATTGTTTAAAACAATTAAACGGGGAACGAACCATTTATTCGATCTATCATTTATTGCAGGGAAAGAAATCTGCGCAGACGATTCAGGATATCCATTTGTTCCAATTAGGCATTTTCTTTCATACAGACACTGCCCTAACTAGGGGAGCTTTGGAGGAACAGGCGAAGGGATTACATCAAAGCGGAATGATCCGGGAAATAGCGGAGCAACATTTTATATTGACGGAGAGGGGCGCGGCGCTGCTGCAGCAGTGTCTGAAAGCCTGGCCGATATCTTCTTATCTGAATGGCTGGAAGTTTGAACGTAAGGATACCCTCCTTTGGGAGCGTCTGTCTCTGACAGTGCAGGTTCTCTCTCATTTGCAGAAAAGAGAAACCAAATATCTTCCAGTTCAAAGGAAACCGGAGACTCTGCTGTGGGTAAAAGATTTTATGAAAACCTCCCGTTTAGGCAGAAAGGAGCTTGCACAGGTTCTTTACCGTGAACTAACCTCCTGCTTAGAAAGAGGCAAAGGCTTAGATCCAAGTCTTCTCGTAATCCGTTTAAGCGGCTTCAGACAGGTCGGCTTAACGGAAGAGCAGGCAGCAAAGACATTGGAGATGGATCAGACGTATTATCATTATCAATTTTTAAGCATGCTTCATTTTCTAATAGATGAAGTGGGACAAAAGCAGCAGGAATATCCGTTACTGTCCTCCTTTCTCGGGCAAATATCGTCGGACCGATTAACTCAATCAACGGAAAAAACCTTCAGCTTGCTTAAACAAGGATATACATTGGACGATATTATAAATATTCGCCGTTTAAAGAAAAGTACGATAGAAGATCATGTAGCTGAATTGGCGTTGAATATTCCCGAGTTTTCGATTGATCCGTATGTAACACAGGAAAAACAAGTTCAGATTGAACAGGCAATCCAAACCGTAAAGACAAAACAGTTACGGGAAATACGGAATTTTGCCACGGAGGCAAGCTATTTTGAAATTCGTTTAGTTCTGGCAAAGCGGGGTGTCGATCGTGCAATTGGAAGAAATGTTACATAACTATTTTTCATTTCCTTCGTTCAGACCTGGACAGAAGGAGGTCATTGAATCGGTATTGGCTGGCTCTCACACGCTTGCTATGCTGCCGACTGGCACAGGGAAATCCTTGTGTTATCAGCTTCCGGGATATGTGTTATCTGGACAGGTTCTCATTGTGTCACCGTTGCTGTCGCTCATGCAGGATCAGGTTGAGCAGATGAAAATGAACGGAGAAAAACGGGTGGTTGCGATTAATTCTTTCCTGTCAAAGGAAGAACGGAGAAAAGTACTACAGTGCTTGTCTTCGTATAAATTTATTTTTGTTTCGCCGGAAATGCTGGCGAATAACACCGTTATCGCCCTGTTAAAATCAATAAAGCTTGCTTTATTTGTGATTGATGAAGCCCATTGCATTTCCCAGTGGGGATTTGATTTCCGACCGGACTATATGAAGCTGGGTGAAGTCCGCACAAAGCTAGGGGAGCCGCTCACGCTTGCATTGACCGCAACAGCGACCAAAGAAGTCGTACGGGATATTCTCACATCTCTCAGGCTTAACACCTGTCGGCAACATCTATACTCAGTAGATCGGCCGAATATTGCTTTGGCGGTGGAAAGAATGGAAAGCCAGCAGGCGAAGCTGAAACGATTACAGCAGTATGCTGAAAAGCTTCAGGGACCGGGGATTATTTATTTTTCAAGCCGGAATAGGGCGGAACAAGCCGCTGTTTTTTTACAAAGAAAGGGGATTTCACGTGTCGCGGTTTATCATGGCGGAATGGATCAGGAATCAAGAATATTGATTCAGCAGCAGTATCTCTACGGACAGCTTGATCTGATCTGTGCGACGAGTGCTTTCGGCATGGGAGTAAATAAAGACAATATCCGCTATGTTATTCATTATCATATGCCGCAGCAAATGGAATCCTATCTGCAGGAAATCGGTCGCGCCGGCAGAGATGGGCAACCCTCCATTGCTATTCTGCTATATGCTCCCGGAGATGAGCAAATGGCCTATCAACTGGCGGAAGGCGAAATTCCGTCTGATGTGCAGCTCGATTGGCTGGCAGCTTTCTATAAGGATACGAATGTATCTATCGCAGAGCAAAAAGCGGAGGAAATGCAACGGATCGCCGGATTTACGGAGATTCAATGGCGGATCGTATCCGATTATTTGTTGAACACTGCTTCGGAAACTGAATGGGTCCGCAGCTTGGAAAATTTGAAGCAGAAGCTAGATAAAAGAAGACAGTTGAAACATAGCAAAGTCACCTATATGGCCAACTGGTGCAGAGCAAACGAATGTAGAAGGGACCCTATACTCCGCTACTTCTCTGAGGAGATACAAAATAAAGAACGGCAGAACTGCTGTGATGTCTGCGGCATGGATCTCACACTGTACCAGCAAACATCGCCTATGGATCAGGCAGGAACGGTCTTCAACTGGAAAGATCGGTTAGCTGAGTTATTATTATGAGTGAGTGTGAAGCATGAAGAAGAACTATTTTGAACTGATACAAGGAATTTCGGATAAGGAATTAAAAAAATCTTTATATGTAACGCAAATTTTACTCTTAACGATCGCTTTGTTCTTAGGTATATTTTTATTTGATAGCTATCAATCCTTCTTCGACTTATTCAACTGGAAGGATCCAAATGTTATCGTCATCGGCGTTTCCATGGGACTGGCTGTCGTCCTTATCGATTCCCTGCTGATGAAGCTGCTGCCAGCAAGCTGGTATGATGACCGAGGATTAAATAATCGTATTTTTCAGAAAAGGAAAATTGTAGAAATTGCTGGGATTGCAGCCGTTGTTGCTGCAGGTGAAGAAATATTATTCCGCGGTGTCATTCAAACGCATTTTGGACTTATCACCGCCAGTATCCTATTTGCCCTTGTGCATTATCGCTATTTATTTCGTTTATTTTTATTTTTGAATGTAACGGTCCTAAGCTTTTTCATTGGTTTTATTTATTGGCAGACTGAAAATTTGGCCGTTACGATGATTATGCATTTTACGATTGATTTCTTACTTGGGTGCATGATTAAGCTTAAATTTGACAAAAACAAAAACGAACAGGAAGGGAAGTTCGATGAATAAAGAGGATCCTTACAGAGACCATGCAGAGAAACTGAAGAAAAAAATAGAACGCTCGGCCTTTGAAGAAGGACAACCAGTGAATCGGGAAGAACTCCCCCCCAGAAGTGCGGTCCACAGAAAAGGCAAGACCAAACTAAAGGTAAAGTACCCGATTATTCGTCTGCTGGCGTTATTTTTTATTCTTCTTCCAATTACGGTTATCAGCATTTATTCGACAGTTGTGAAGGATAAAATCAATCATGTGAAAGAGACGAACAATGAGTCAACTGAAGAGTTTGAAACGATTGAAATTGAAAAAGAAAATCCAGTAATTGAAGATAAGAAAAAAGCAGAAAAAGAAAAACAGGACCTGCCAAAAGAGGAGGGAGCGGATCCGGGAAACGGTGAAAACGGGGGAGTGCCGGATGAATCCCAATCAAGCCTTAAAGAAGATGCAGGAGAACACGGGGTTGCTGCTGCTCCTCTTGCGGTGCAGGAAAAGGACATTGTCTATCACAAGGTCAAGAACGGAGAAACGATCTCCAAACTTGCTATCAAATACTATAAATCAAAGGCAGGAATTGAAACGATTAAATCGGCCAATAACCTTACAAGCAATGAAATATTGGCTGGACAGGTCCTGATAATTCCTTTAAACAAGTAACACCGGGCAGAAATGGCCGGTTTTCGTTATCATAAGCAACAGGACAGGTTCATATATTGGTATGGGAAGGTGGGATGGCTATGGAATCGCCCATATTGATGTTAGATGAACGTACCGATGCGGCAACGAAGAAAATGCTATTGAAGGTTGTGGAGAGAAAAGGAAAATATGAACAGTTAAAATCAAGACATTTACTAGTCATGTGGAGTACGATTTTTATTACGTTCTGTTATTTTCTGTACCTGTATGATTATCTCTTTATCCCATACTCGTATTCCTTTGCCGCGATCTTTTCCGTTTTTGTCAGCCGGAGCTGGAATCTTTTCATGCTGCTGCTTGTCATCGGTTTATTTGGCTTGATGAATATCCTCCGGGAAAACAGGGATAAAGCAGAAAAGGAATTTCATGCGCTGCGCTGTGAAATCATTGATAAAGCAAAGGATTTATGGAAAAAAGATGAACAATGGCAGAATCGGCATCTTGTCTTTGAAATGATGAAAAATAATTATGACATTAATTTATTTCATGAAAACAAATAAGAGGCTGTCCCATAAGGTGTCAGGCATCCACAATTGATCGATATCTAGTACGAATCTATAGAACGTGATACTAGGTACTGGATTGTGGTGCCTGACACTTTTTCTTTTGGAATAGCTCCCTATTTGTATAGAGCGTAAACAGAGGTATAGATCCGTTTTTGTCTTCAGAAATATTTTTTCTGTTCCCTTTCGTCTTTGAGGATCTCGACAGCTTCTCTGAAACGCTGGGAGTGAACAATTTCTCTTTGACGCAGGAAACGGAGGCCGTCGTTGACATCCGGATCATCGCTCATATTAATCAGCCACTGATACGTGGCTCTCGCCTTTTCTTCTGCGGCTATATCTTCATATAGATCGGCAATTGGATCTCCTTTTGCCTGAATATAGGTAGAAGTAAATGGAACACCGGCAGCATTATGATAGAATAATGCCTGATCATGATCGGCATAATGGCCGCCAAGGCCTGCTGCTTTCAACTGTTCAGGTGTAGCGTCCTTCGTCAGCTTGTAAACCATGGTGGCAATCATTTCCAGATGGGCGAACTCTTCTGTACCAATATCGGTTAACAAGCCGATAATTTTATCGGGGAGAGTATAGCGCTGGTTTAAATAGCGAAGTGCGGCCGCCAATTCCCCATCGGCTCCTCCATACTGCTCGATCAAAAATTTCGCCAGTTGTGGATTACATTTGCTGACTCTGACAGGGTACTGAAGCTTCTTTTCATAAAACCACATGAATCTATCCGCCTCCTTGCATAATTTGCTGCAGTCAGTCGGGCATATAAGCCCGGCTGAAATGTAAATGTTCACATGGGATTGCTCCCACAGAGACAAAAAACATCTCTCTTGAATGGGAATATCAGCAGCTTATACCTGCCAAGGCCACGGGGCATCGTCCCAATTCCACGGAAAGCCGGATAGACTGTTTCCAAACTGCTGCAGCGGTCCAAACTTGCTTTCAATTAATTTTTTTAATTTTTTCCGCTCCCTTGCATAATGATTAAACTGCTTGATTGCCTCAGCATCTTGATTATGGGTGTCAAGATAGAGCGTTAATTCCACAATGACAAAATCGATTGCCTGCAGCTGTTCAAGCAACTGATAGTATTCAGGGGGCATCTGTTTCATTTTTTATATACCTCCCGATGGTTTTTCGTACGGACTGTAATAAGGATCATAAAAGACTTTCCACAGGGTTCCCGCTCTCAGTGCTTCCTGCGGTGAAAATTGCTCAAGATTGGCCGGTTGAAAACCCAGGTATAAGTTGGGCGGGGTTGAATAACTTTTCACCTTCATTGGCGGGCAAGGATCAAAAGGACTTATATAGGGATAAAAGACTTTATATCGGGTATGCACATGAATCCCTCCTTGGTGTTCGTCTTTATATAATATGAAATGAAGAATATGAACATGTTATTTTTCTTCTTTACAGAAATATATGGTATGATTTCATGGAGATTGAAAAATCAATCAACTGAAATGGTGATGAATATGAATTGGGGGATATATGGAAGTCATACTTATTTCGGCTGTTTGTATGATTCTAGCAATCAGCTTGTTAGCTTATATGTACCGAGAGGCCTTTGCCAATAGAGTTCTCCATCATGAGTTGTCGTTTGCACAATTTCCAGAAAGCTTTGGCGATGTTAAGATATTCTTCATAACGGATATTCATCGTCGCCTGATTTCTGACAAAATTATTGAGGAAGTTAAGGGAATGACGGACTTAGTGATTATTGGAGGCGACTTAACCGAAAAGGGAGTGCCTTTTCAGCGCGTTCAGGAGAATTTACAGCTGTTGAAGCAATTAGGACCGGTATTTTTTGTTTGGGGCAATAATGACTATGAGGTGGAGGTTCCACTTTTAGACGCGATGCTGCTAAACCAGGGAGTAAAGGTTCTGACCAACAGTTCTGTCAAATTTGAATCCGGGACAGGAGACTGTTTGTATGTATTGGGAGTGGACGACATCAGCTCTAACCGGGTTGACCTTGAGCAGGCTCTCAGTGAAACGACAGAAGACGGATTTAAAATTTTGGTGAGCCATAATCCGCAAATTAATCGAAAAATCCGCCATGAACATGGTATCCATCTGATGCTATCTGGTCATACTCATGGAGGGCAAATCAGAATTCTTGGCTTCAGCCCCTATGAAAAAGGCAGGGTAAAGAAGGAGCAGGAGCGCACGATTCTTATCAGCAATGGTTATGGGACAACCGGAATTCCCCTTCGTTTAGGTGCCAAATCGGAAACGCACATGATTACGCTTAACTGTGCTTCAGAAATAATTGAGGATGAGTCACCATCAGAGCGGTCATTCATACACTAAATTAAGAGTTTGCTCATGGCAGGGGGCTTTGTAATGCGATTAGAACGTTTGAATTATAATAAAATCAAAATATTTCTGACTCTGGATGATTTATTTGACAGAGGACTGACTAAGGAAGATATTTGGAAGGATTCATTAAAATGGCATCAGTTGTTTCACGATATGATTGAGGAAGCAAGTGAAACATTTGATGTAGATATACAGGGTTCAATTGCGGTCGAGATTTTTTCCATGCAAGCTCAAGGAATGGTTATGATTCTAACCATGGGTGAACAACAAGAAGATATCTTTGGTGATGGTTTTATCGATATGCAGGTTACTTTGGAGGGAAATACAGAAATCTTATTTGAATTTGTTGATTTTGAAGATGTCGTTCATCTAGCGAAGCGCTTAGCCATTATTGGTTTCACTGGAGGAAGTTTCTATTTCATGAACAACTCCTATTTTGTGTTAATAGATAATGTCTGTCCTGATTCGCAAACTCAGATTGCGGCGATTATGGCTGAATTTGGAATACCGAGCTTTATCAGCAAATATATATTAATGGAATACGGAAAAACTATTATAGAAGAACAAGCCGTCGCTGTAATCTCGACCCATTTTAAATAAGGATAAGAGCTATAAGGAATTGACAATGACAGAGAAGACGGGAAAAGACCATCAATGGTCAAAGGCTGATAACGATCTTTTGATATCAACTCAAGCTTCCATATACGAAGCACTGAATAGGCTTGGAGATTTTGCGGAAATGTCTAGACTTCTAAGAGAACCGATTCGCATGATGATGGTGAAAATTCCTTTCTGAATATGCGTCTTGCAGTTTAAGCGTCGTACATGGCAGAGACATACAGATTTCGTGGCAGAGCCTTGTAAATGGTAAATAATGAACTTTATCTCAGAATATTGAAATATTAAAAAAAATCTCCTATCATCATAAGATGAGGGGATTTTTTTAGCAAAATAACAAAGCTTCCATTTGAGGCTGTTTGTTTAGGAGTGAACATATATGAAGCAAGAGGATGCAATTATTGTTGGGGGCGGACCTTGCGGCCTGTCTACAGCGATTTCATTACAGGACATTGGAAAAAATCCATTAGTAATTGAAAAGGGAAATGTTGTAAATGCGATTTACCATTATCCGACCCATCAAACTTTTTTTAGTACGAGTGACAGATTGGAAATAGGAAATGTTGCTTTTATAACTGATAACCGCAAACCGAATCGCAGCCAGGCTTTGGCCTATTACCGCGAGGTGGTAAAAAGAAAGCATTTGCGCATCCAAGCATTTGAGAAAGTGCTGGAAATTCAGAAGCAGGGCAAATCATTCCTTGTACAAACCGACAAAGAGCAGTATGAGACTACTCAGGTGGTGATTGCTACAGGCTATTATGATCATCCAAATACTATGAATGTTCCAGGCGAGGTATTACCAAAGGTGACCCATTATTTCAAAGAAGCCCATCCTTATTTTGATAAAGATGTCGTTGTGATCGGTTTGAAAAACTCAGGTGTCGATGCCTCACTGGAACTGGTTAAGGCGGGTGCTCGAGTAACCGTGCTGTACCGCGGTAGTGAATATTCACCAAAAATCAAGCCGTGGATTCTTCCGGAATTTGAAGGCCATGTCCGGAATGAACGGATTGATCTGCATTTTGAAGCGGAAGTTAAGGAAATCACGGAGGATACAGTAGTATATGTGAAACAAGGGAAAGAATATACTATCAACAATGATTTTGTATTTGCCATGACCGGCTATCATCCGGATCATGATTTCCTAAGGAAAATGGGCGTGCGGATTGATGAAGAGACAGGACGTCCGATCTATAGCGAAGATACAATGGAAACGAATGTCAAAGGGATTTACATTGCCGGAGTCATTGCAGCGGGGAATAATGCCAATGAAATCTTTATCGAGAACGGACGTTTTCATGGGGATAAGATTGCTGCGGCCATCAAGGAAGAAGCATATAAGGTTCATCTAAAATAGGTCCCTCTTTTGGGGCTTGTTTTTTTCACTATGTTCGAGTCTGTGTTTGGGCGTGCTTCTCTTATTCTGTCATCGTGACCGTTTTTCGTGCAATTTAAGAGAAAAAGTTGTATACAATAGAGATGAAAGAGGTGGAAGATTTGGTAAAAAAAGTGGTATTAATTACGACAGGTGGAACCATTGCCAGTAAGGAAACAACAAACGGTTTATTATTGTCGGGAGCCATGAAAGGCGATGAACTTGCATCGTTATGCAAGCTTCCGGCTGGAATAGAGCTTAAAGTCGTAGATGTACTACAAGTGCCAAGCATGTTTATTCATTTCCCATCCATGCTTCAGATTCGCCGGGCGATTTTGGACGAGCTTGCAGATCCGGCAGTCTGTGGGGTGGTTGTGACCCATGGTACCGACACACTAGAAGAAACTTCTTATTTTCTTGATTTAACGATTCATGATTCCCGCCCGATCGTCGTAACCGGTTCACAGCGTTCGCCGCATGAAATTGGAACGGATGTATATTCCAATCTTCGGAATTCTATTTTTACAGCGGTAGATGAACGGTTAAAGAATGTCGGTGTTGTGGTTGTTTTTAATGAAAGAATTTATTCAGCCAAATATGTGAAGAAAGTACATGCCTCTAATTTGCAGGGCTTCGAATCCTTCGGCTACGGTTATCTAGGGATCATAGACAACGAAAATGTCAGCATTTATCAAAAGCCTGTAGTAAGAGAATGTTACGATATTGTCAGAGAGATACCAAAGGTTGATATCATCAAATGCTATACAGGCGCTGACGGAACATTTATTGATGCCGCAGCCGCTTCCGGTGCAAAAGGAATTATTTTGGAAGGTGTTGGCAGGGGACAAGTCTCTCCGCTGATGATGGACTCTATCAGGAAAGCGCTCGCTCAAGGTCTTGTCATTGTGGTGACTACCAGCGCTGAGGAAGGGAAGGTTTATCCTGCCTACAGCTATGAAGGCAGTGCCTTTGATCTGCAGCAGAACGGAGGGATTCTTGGCGAAGATTATGATAGTAAAAAAGCGAGAATCAAACTAGCTGTCTTGCTGGCCTCTGTTGACCAAGTGGTTCAGGACATGTTTACATAATGTGAAGGGGATTCACTGTTTCCAAGACAGTCACACAATTTCATTTTTTCTCCAGGAATAGCTGAAGAAAACGATAAAGCAATTTCTTTATCATTCAGATCGTGATAGGATTAAGAAAATGGGTTGTAAAGGAGACAGCGAATGCTGGGGATACTTTCTGCCGGGGTAGCACCCGGCTTAGCATTATTAAGTTACTTTTATCTTAAGGATCAATATGGTGCAGAGCCTATATCAATGGTTGGAAGGACTTTTTTGTTTGGGGCTTTGCTTGTTTTTCCAATCATGTTTATTCAATATGTACTGGAAACGGAAAATATTATTCACTCAAATTTCATAGATGCTTTTATTTCCACAAGTCTACTCGAAGAATTTTTTAAATGGTTTATCGTCTATTATGTAGCCTATCAGCATGTTCATTTTGATGAACCATATGATGGAATTGTTTATGGTGCCTCTGTCTCGCTTGGCTTTGCATCGACAGAAAATATTTTGTATTTAATCGGCAATGGTGTGGAACACGCAATCGGCCGCGCTCTGCTTCCAGTGTCAAGTCACGCTCTGTTCGGTGTCATTATGGGGTACTATTTTGGAAAAGGAAAATTCTCGTCTCATAAACGTAAATGGCTGCTATTATCTATGTTATTCCCTGTTCTCTTGCATGGAATCTATGACTATATTTTGATGATTCGGTCCAATTGGCTTTTCATTATGCTGCCTTTTATGGTATTTCTATGGTGGCTTGGCTTAAGAAAGGTAAAAAAAGCTCGGATTTTAAGTGCACAATATGCTGAAATGCAAAAAGAAGTTGCCCCTTAAATAAGTGAGAGCACAAAAAAAGATACAGTGCAAACGATGGAATTCGTTTCGCTGTATCTTTTTTTGTGCTCTCCATATGTCAGAAAAACATTTTGTATAAAAATCCAATGCTAACAAAAAATATAGGTAATATGAAAAAGATTTACAATTGGGGGTTGCTTAACCATGAAAAGAAAAATATTTCATTTATCGCTTATCATGTCGATTTTGCTGAGCTTGCCTATGATTGTACCACCGAACACGGCATCTGCCTTTTCCGCTCAGGTGATACAGCATGGCGCAGTCGGGGATGATGTGATCGAGCTTCAGGCACGCCTGCAGTACTTAGGTTTCTATAATGGGAAAATTGATGGAGTGTTCGGCTGGAGGACTTACTGGGCACTTCGCAATTTTCAATATGAATTTGGACTGCCAATTGATGGCTTAGCTGGCGAGAAAACAAAGGCAAAGCTTGTGAAAGCATCAAAATACTATGAGCAGCATGTAAAAAAACAAATTAAAAAAGGAAATACTTTTACCCACTATGGTGGTGTGGATTTAAATAAGCAAACGAAACCTACTGCACCTAAAGGAAACAAGACTCAGCAAAAAGCAACACCAGCAAAAAAACCGGCTCAGCAACAGCCAAAACAAAATAATCAGGCGGCACAGGGAGGTCAGGCTGCTCCTAAAACTCCAACTGCAGCCAATGTCCCGAACGGCTTTTCTCAAAATGACATTCAGCTGATGGCAAATGCCGTCCATGGCGAAGCCAGAGGAGAGCCTTATATTGGCCAGGTTGCCATTGCTGCCGTGATTTTAAACCGCGTGAACAGCTCATCATTTCCTAATACCATTTCCGGTGTGATCTTTGAACCACGCGCCTTTACTGCCGTTGCAGACGGACAAATCTGGCTGGCACCTAATGAAGATTCAAAGAAAGCGGTACTGGATGCCATAAACGGCTGGGACCCTACCGGAGAAGCCCTGTATTATTTTAATCCGGACACCGCTACAAGCGGTTGGATTTGGACAAGGCCGCAAATTAAACAAATCGGGAAACATATTTTCTGTAAATAGAGAGGTGAGGTGCACATGTTTAGAGGAATCTTAATTGCCATTTTATCATTGGGTGTCGCGGGAATGGCTCTGTGGGGCTACCAAGAGCACCGTGAAAAAAACGCGGTGCTGATCAATGCAGAAAATAATTATCAAAGGGCCTTTCATGAATTGACCTATCAAATTGATTTGCTTCATGACAAAATTGGTACGACGTTAGCGATGAATTCAAGAGAATCTCTTTCTCCAACCTTGGCGGAAGTATGGAGAATTACGTCTGATGCACATAATGATGTGGGTCAGCTTCCATTAGCGCTGCTCCCTTTTAATAAGACGGAAGAATTTTTGACAAAAATTGGAGATTTTAGTTATCAGACAGCTGTACGAGATTTGAATAAAAAATCGCTAAATGACGAAGAATATCAGACCTTAAAATCGTTATACACTCAGTCTGCGGAAATTCAGGATGAATTAAGAAAAGTCCAGCATATGGCAATGAAAAACAATCTTCGCTGGATGGATGTAGAGCTTGCCCTAGCAACGGGAAATAAGCAGGCGGATAATTCGATTATTGATGGGTTTAAAACTGTAGAAAAATCCTTAGAAGGCTACAGTGAAACGGATTTGGGCTCAACTTTTCTGAATCTGAATTCAAACGATAATAATTATAATCATCTAGAAGGAAAAGAAATTTCCAAAAAGGAAGCAGCAAGATTAGCGAAGAAGTATGTCGGAATTGACAGCGATGCCAAAATGGAAGTAACAGAAAACGGAAAGGGCTCAGACTACGGTTTTTATAGCATCTCGCTGAAAAATGAAAAAACCGGTCAAATGTCCAATATGGATATTACTAAAAAAGGGGGCCATCCGCTGTGGTATGTTCTGTCAAGGGATGTGCAGGAGCAGAAAATCAGTTTAAATGAAGCAGGCAATAAGGCGATGCAATTCTTGACAGACCATGATTTTAAAGATATTGAGGTAATTGAGAGCACGCAATATGATCATATTGGTGTCTTTACAATCGTACAGTCGCTGGACGGTGTCCGAATCTATCCGAAATCGCTTAAGGTAAAGGTGGCTCTTGACAACGGACAGATTATCGGTTTTTCTAATGATGACTATTTGAAAGCAGTTACCTCTGATACGGAAATTGCCAAACCGGACATTACCTTGGAAGAAGCCCGTCAGAAAATCAATCCTCAGGTAAAGGTGATGGAAGACAGATTAGCCGTAATAATGAATGATTTAGATAAAGTCGTGCTATGCTATGAATTTATGGGAACGCTCGATAATGATACGTATCGAATTTTTATTAATGCAAAAACAGGCATGGAAGAAAAAGTCGAGAAAATGAAAAACGCTGAACCAATCTATGATGAAGTCGTTTAAAAAGCAAGGATAAAACAAATAACCATTTTGTCTGCGTGATGCACGAAGCATAAGTCTATTTTCATTTGAAAAAGTTTATGCGGCAGTGCTTGCGCAGTTTTCGTTCATGGATAGGAAAATATTACAATGTGTTCTATTATGTAATCGAAAAACTTTTATTTCACTTTTCAATCTTCGCATGGCATAATTTACATATGCATTCTAGGTAAAGTGAAAGTGCATTGTATATGCTCACGTTCGCAGTGTTTTGCAAACAAAATTTTTAAAACCGTGTAGTGAAGCAGCAAGGTGATAGTTTGTATAGCGAAGCCGAATGCTCTGTATTCGATTCAATTTCTTGATGTAAAACATCCGCCACCCTCAAATGCTGCTGCGATTTACTTTTGAAAATGGCTTGAATGAGAAAAAAGGATTGGAGCAATCGGAATAATCCGGCGTTATTTCTCCCATAATAGGAAATAAATACGAATAGTGGGGACGATCCGGATGAAATTAATTGAAAGATGGTTAGTAAAAATCATTATAGTCCAAGCGGTGATGTTGCTTGTGGCACAACTCCTGTTTCATAAATGGAATATACTTCCTGAGTTGCAGCAGATTACACAATATGAAGGAGTGGCAAATACTAGTTTTGCTGAATTATTAGAGACATTTTCTAAAAAATAGAAAAGGCTTTTCTCTATCTTGTGATAAAATATACTAGAAAAGAAGAATATGAATGGAATACTGCGAGGAAGATTTGCAGCTTTATACATCTTAGTGACCGTAAGCGTTCAGGAGGAAATATGAAGGGGAAAATATCGATTGCTATTGACGGCCCTGCAGCAGCCGGAAAGAGTACAGTAGCCAAGATTGTTGCAAAAAAATTATCCTATATATATATTGACACAGGTGCGATGTATCGTGCGATTACCTACAAGGCTCTAAAGGAGCAGGCTGATCTGGAAAATGAGCAGCAGTTAGCCGGTATATTAGCACAAACACAAATTGAACTTGTACCGGAGAAGGATGGTCAGATCATCTACTTAGATGGCAGGGATGTCACTAGAGAAATCAGGAATACTGAAGTGACCAATATTGTTTCAATTGTTGCTAAGCACCGGTTGATTAGGGAAGAAATGCTTAAGCGGCAGCGGAACTTTGCTAAAGAAGGTGGTATCGTGATGGACGGGCGTGATATCGGGACACATGTACTGCCGAATGCAGAAGTAAAGGTGTTTTTGCTAGCTTCTGTGGAGGAACGAGCCCTCAGACGGCATACAGAGAACATCGAAAGAGGCATTCCGTCGAATTTGGAACAGCTGAAGGAAGAAATATTTCAGCGCGACAAGCTCGACTCAGAACGAGAATTTGCTCCATTACGGAAAGCAGAGAATGCTATAGAAATAGATACGACTCGTCTGTCAATCGAACAGGTAGTGGAGAAAATTATGGACCTGGCAAAAGAAAGGATTGGAACGCTTTGAATTTGTATCCAATAGGCCGTGGTATATGCTGCGGCATTCTCTATCCTATATTTCAATTTAAAGTGATTGGTAAAGAGCATTTTCCTGCTGATGGAGGTGTGCTGCTATGCGCCAATCATATTCATAATTTTGACCCGGAAGTGGTGGGAATTGCTACACCTCGTCCGATCTCTTTTATGGCAAAAGAAGAGCTTTTTTCGGTACCAATACTGGGAAAAATTCTTCCGCATGTCAATGCTTTTCCGGTAAAAAGAGGGATGAGTGACCGCGGTGCGTTAAGAAAGGGTTTGGAAATATTAAAGGATGGAAAAGTACTGGGGTTGTTTCCCGAAGGAACAAGGAGCAAGACGGGTGAAGTGGGGAAAGGTCTTGCCGGAGCTGGTTTTTTTGCACTTCGGGCAAACGTCCCTGTCGTTCCTTGTGCGATCATCGGTCCTTACCGGGTATTTAGAAGATTGAAGGTGGTTTATGGAAAACCAATCGAAATGAGTGAATTGCGAAAAAATAAAGCCTCTGCTGAAGAGGTAACCGAAATAATTATGAATGAAATTAAAAAGCTAATTTTAGAAAACCAGTAATTCATCTTGCTTGACAAAAACGGCGGTTTATAAGAAGTTAATAAGAAGGAGATTCATTCTGGAAAATTCTTTCGGTAGAATTTTTGCATTTCATTTGTGATGTTTATTCATCACAGTTGAATAATAAAACTCGAGAGCCAGTTGGTGGATTAAGGAGGAATACATATGTCAGAAGAAATGAATCAAGTAGAAGTAAACAACTACGCGGTTGGCGATATTGTAAAAGGTGTCGTTACAAAGGTGGAAGAAAAACAAGTCATAGTGGATGTGGCAAACAGCAAAATGGATGGAATTATTCCTATTAGTGAATTATCTAGTCTTCATATTGAAAAGTCAAGCGACGTTGTTTCCGAAGGAGATGAACTGGATCTTCAGGTTTTAAAAATAGAAGACGAGGCATTGATTTTGTCAAAAAGAAAAGTAGATGCTGAAAAATCCTGGGATCAGCTGGCGATTAAGTTTGACAAAGGCGAAACGATTGAAGCTGAAATAAAAGACGTGGTCAAAGGCGGTTTAGTGGTAGACCTTGGTGTACGCGGCTTTGTCCCTGCCTCATTAGTTGAGCCTTATTTTGTCGAAGATTTTTCTGATTATAAGGGCAGAACGCTGTCCTTTAAAATCGTGGAAATCGACAAGGAAAAAAACCGTCTGATTTTATCACATCGTGCTGTTTTAGAAGAGGAAAAGGGCAAGAAAAAGCAAGAACTTCTTAATTCTCTTGAAGCTGGTCAGGTGTTGGAAGGAACTGTACAGCGATTAACAGACTTCGGAGCATTCGTCGATATCGGCGGAATTGACGGACTTGTTCATATTTCTCAATTATCCTATCAACATGTCGACAAACCATCTGATGTTGTGCAGGAAGGACAAAAAGTGAATGTGAAGGTACTAAGTGTTGATCCGAATAATGAACGAATTTCATTATCAATTAAAGATACTCTTCCTGGGCCTTGGAATCGAATTTCTGAGAAAGCACCAAAAGGCTCTGTGGTGAACGGGATTGTAAAACGCATTGTATCCTATGGTGCCTTTGTAGAGGTATTCCCAGGTGTAGAAGGACTTGTTCATATCTCCCAAATTTCTCATAAGCACATTGCGACACCACATGAAGTGCTGAGGGAAGGACAGGAAGTAAAAGTGAAGGTTCTTGATGTAAATGAAGCGGATCAGCGCCTATCATTGAGTTTGAAAGAATTAGAAGAAAAAGAAGAAGAAGTGGCGGAATTCGAACTCCCTGAAGAAACTAAAGGATTCCAATTGGGAGAAATGATTGGAGATCAATTAAAGAATCTTAAAAAATAATGGTGATAGAATGTGTCCAGATCGAAAAGAAAATGGGATCATATCCAGTTTGCTCTTGCTACAGGGCAGGAGGGTCTAACCGGTTTAGACGATGTTACCTTTATTCACCAAAGCTTACCTGGTATCGGTGTAGAACACATTTTATTAGATACAACAATTGGCGGACTGACTTTAAGTTCGCCAATTTTTATCAATGCGATGACAGGCGGCGGCGGAGAAAAAACAATGAGGATCAACCGGGACTTAAGCATTGCAGCAAAGGAAGCTGGGTTAGCCATGGCAGTCGGTTCGCAAATGTCTGCCATTAAAAATAAAGAAGAAGAACAGACCTACCGCATTATTCGTGATGAAAACCCCGGCGGCTTTATCATTGCTAACTTAGGTAGTGAGGCTACGGTAGAGGATGCTAAACGAGCGGTGGATATGCTCGAGGCGAATGCCCTGCAAATCCATTTAAATGTGATTCAGGAGCTTGTAATGCCTGAAGGGGACCGGGATTTCACCGGTGCACTGAAAAGGATCGAGCAGATGGTCAATTGCTGTGAGCTTCCGGTTATTGTGAAGGAAGTAGGATTCGGAATGAACAGGGAGGCGGTGGCTCTTCTCAACTCCGTCGGGGTTCGGGCAGTAGATGTCGGCGGCTATGGCGGAACTAATTTTGCAAAAATTGAAAATAACCGCAGAGATCATATACTTAAGATGTTTAATCACTGGGGAATACCAACAGCCGTTTCTATCGCAGAAGCAAAGAACAGTGGATGCGGGATTGATATTATTTCCTCCGGTGGGATTCAAACTAGCCTTGATATCGCAAAATCCATTGCTCTCGGTGCCAATATGGTTGGAGTGGCTGGGTATTTTTTGCAAATCCTAGTCAAAGAAGGCATTGAGACTCTTATCATGAAAATGAAACAGCTTCATGAAGAGTTATCCCTCATTATGACAGCCCTTGGTACTCGAACCATTCATGATTTGCAGCGGACACCGCTCATAATTGCTGGCGCGACCCATCACTGGCTGTCAGAACGGAATATAGATACAAAACAATATAGTTTGAGAAGTTTGCATGAATAGAAAAAGCCTTCGCAAGTTTTGTCTTGCGAAGGCTTTTTCTATTCACTTTGTTTTCCGTCATTAAACTTCCTTGCTTCCTCCGGACTTTGCAGTTTGGCAGATCCGGAGAAATGCAGAGCCTGGTCTCTATCAGGACCTGTTTTCCGGTTCTTTCTCAGTCTTTTCTCTTGCCGATCCTTTCCCACGCTGACACCTCCTCTTTTTAACATGAGGAACTTTCGGCAGATTATGCAACCATTATGCGAGCACTTCTGTTTTCTTTGCTCCAAAGCGGTAATAAGGATTAAAATACATAGCTTTTAGTCATAATGGTAAAGATAGGAGGTGACTGGAAATGGACGGATTAATCTTTTATTGGATATTTTGGCTGGGCTGGGTAATTACGACCTTTTTTTATCCAAAGGATCATCCCCGCCGGCTCCTTATTTCTGCCTGGATTTTAGGAGCTATCATTGTTTTCCCTGCCTCAATTGAATTTCTTGGACTAAAGTGGCATGGAACAGGGTTATATATTCTCCTAACGTTCTATTTGTATGCTGCGTGGTTGCCATTCAAAACGTCCTTATATTTTTTGCTTTCTGTGTTTATTTTGATGCTGCTAACGGTATGTTTCCTGCTCTTTGAATTATTTGATCCCGTTTGGATTCTGATCGAACGGGAATGGCTTCTTGCTGTTGCCGCTGTGTATGGAACACTGCTCCTACATTCCATTAAAGGGTACAGAGTCTTGTCTTTGCTTTTCGGCATGGTACATGGAGAAATTTTTTATGCCTTTATTTTAAAAAAATTCTCCTTTACCTATCCAGTCGCAGATCCTGCATTTCTTGACGCTATGTCGCTGGCCTGCGGCATGGTTTTGGCCTGGAATAGTTTAGAATGGATGGCTGCTTATTTTAATAAATATGCCCAATTTCTAGAAAAGGGGAAACAAAAGTATCATGAGTGAATACACTTATCCGATTATATTTGGTATAACCATCGGAACTCTGGCAAGAATTTATATGCTTCGAACCGATTATCGCCAGTATCCAACCTATTTGCATGGAAAAATCATACACATTGCCCTTGGGTTTATTGCGGCGGGACTCGGGACAGTAGCTGGTCCTTCAATCATGGAGGAGGATTTTACGGCGATTACCTTTTTAACTTTAGCTGCCACCCAATTCCGCGAAGTACGTAATATGGAGCGGAATACCCTGAATGAATTGGATAATTATGAGATGGTGCCTCGCGGAAAAACCTATATCGAAGGAATAGCTATTGCGTTTGAAAGCCGCAATTATCTAGTTATCTTTACGTCTATTGTCACGACTCTTCTGTATCTCATTTTTAATATTTGGGCAGGAGCAGCAGGAGCGGTTATTTGTATTTTCATTTGCCGGATACTAATGGCGGGAAGCAAACTAAAAAAAATTGTGGAGATTGAGTATGTTCCGCCACGGTTTGAGGGTGTCGGGCTTTATGTGGACAATATTTACATCATGAATATTGGTTTGCCTCAACGGCAGGAGGAAATTCTTCGTTACGGAATGGGCTTTGTGCTCAAGCCGTTAAATTTTAATGCGAGAGAAACCATTGCCAATCTTGGGCAAAGACAGGCAGTATTGCACGATGTATCTACCGCTATGGGTGTTTATCGCGATTCCGGTACCCCAGCGCTTGTACCCATGGCGAAACGGGACTTGAATGACGGCAGGGTAGCTGTTTTTGTTTTGCCGACTGAAAGAGATCCGAAAAAGGCCATCGAGATAATCGGAGAAGTACCGGTTCTGGAGAATGCAATTCGAATGCCGAACGAAAGAAGGCCGAAAACGGAAGGTGGAGGGTAAATCGTGAATCTCGAAAAATATATATTGGCTGTTGTAACATCGAATCCAAAGAGAGTTCCATATGGCGCCACTGTTTTTGTCTGTGAGGATCAAACGCAAATGAATGAATATGCAGCTAAATTGGAAGCGATCCTAGACGGAATTGCCCATGCCATAACTGAAGAAGTATATATTATTGTCAAACATTGATAATAGACCCGCCCTTTGATAAACTTATTAAGTTAAGCCCTTCTTTCTTTAGGAAGGGTTTTATTACGGACGATTTGGAAATTATTGGTGATGGAGCCAAGAAATTAAATAGAGAAGGAGAAGTGCTATATATGGCCAAACCAGTTGTTGCCATTGTAGGAAGACCAAATGTTGGAAAATCGACGATATTTAATCGCATTGTTGGGGAACGGGTATCGATCGTTGAAGACATTCCGGGTGTGACACGGGATAGAATTTACAGTTCAGCCGAGTGGCTGAATCATGATTTTAATATTATTGACACGGGCGGAATTGATATAGGTGATGAACCGTTTTTGGAGCAGATCCGTCAGCAGGCAGAAATCGCCATTGATGAAGCCGATGTAATTATTTTTCTCACGAACGGTCGGGAAGGTGTCACCTCAGCAGATGAAGAAGTAGCAAAAATTTTATACAAAGCGAAGAAGCCGGTAGTTTTGGCAGTAAACAAAATTGATAATCCTGAAATGCGCGATATGATTTATGATTTTTATACTTTAGGCTTTGGTGAGCCATTCCCTATTTCAGGCTCACATGGTCTTGGACTTGGAGACTTATTAGACGAGGCTGCGAAGCATTTTCCAAAAGGAAAATCAAAGGATTATAATGAAGATGTTATTTGTTTTTCCCTGATTGGTCGGCCAAATGTAGGGAAGTCATCGCTGGTGAATGCGATTCTTGGTGAAGAACGTGTCATTGTCAGCAATATTTCCGGTACAACAAGGGACGCCATTGATTCGAAACTGACCTATAATGGGCAGGAATATGTCATTATCGATACGGCGGGAATGCGGAAAAAAGGAAAGGTTTATGAGACAACAGAGAAATACAGTGTGCTGCGGGCATTGCGAGCCATTGAACGCTCCGATGTCGTGCTGGTTGTCATCGATGGAGAGGAGGGGATCATCGAGCAGGATAAAAAGATTGCCGGTTATGCTCATGAAGCAGGACGGGCAGTTGTCATCGTTGTTAATAAATGGGATGCCGTTGAAAAAGATGAGAAGACGATGAAGGAATTTGAACAAAATATTCGCGAGCATTTTCAGTTTCTTGACTATGCACCGATTGTCTTTTTATCGGCCAAAACAAAAAAACGAGTGCATACATTAATGCCAATGATCAATCTGGCAAGTGAAAACCATGCATTAAGAGTAGAGACAAGCGTGTTAAATGATATTATTATGGATGCAGTGGCGATGAATCCGACCCCGACAGATAAAGGAAAACGTTTAAAAATCTATTATGCCACACAGGTAGCCGTCAAACCGCCGACATTTGTCGTTTTTGTCAATGATCCGGCACTGCTTCATTTCTCATATGAACGCTTTTTAGAAAACCGAATCAGAGATTCCTTTGGCTTTGAAGGAACGCCGATTAAAATATATGCAAGGGAAAGAAAGTAATTTGTAAGAAGGTCGTGAGTGTATGGAAGGGAAAAAGGAAACTGTTGCAGTTATCGGAGCCGGAAGCTGGGGGACTGCGTTGTCCATGGTGCTGGCCGATAACGGACATGAAGTTCGTCTATGGAGCCATAATCCGGATCAAGTAAAGGAAATAAACCGGAGCCACACGAATCGCAAGTATTTGCCGGAGATTGTCCTGCCGGAACAAATTGCTGCCAATGATTCTTTGGAGGAGACTCTTGCCGGATTGGAGATTATCGTGCTAGCTGTTCCGACAAAAGCGATTCGCGAGGTATTGGGAAAAATCAAACAGGTGCAAAAAACGCCGCTTATCATCGTGCATGTGAGCAAAGGAATAGAACCGGATTCGTTATTGCGTGTTTCGGAAATGATTGAGGATGAAATGCCTTCTGAACTTGTAGAAAGCATTGTCGTTCTATCCGGGCCAAGCCATGCAGAGGAAGTTTCGCTGCGCCGTCCGACAACGGTAGCGGTATCGTCTAAACAGATAAAGGTGGCAGAACGAATTCAGGATCTGTTTATTAATGGCAGTTTTCGCGTCTATACAAATCCAGATATTGTTGGTGTTGAAATTGGTGGGGCATTAAAGAATATTATTGCCCTTGCGGCTGGAATTTCAGATGGACTCGGCTATGGGGATAATGCGAAAGCAGCATTAATGACGCGAGGACTCGCAGAAATTTCCCGCCTTGGCATGAAAATGGGGGCGAATCCGTTAACCTTTGCCGGACTTGCCGGTCTCGGAGACTTGATTGTAACCTGTACCAGTGTTCATTCACGGAACTGGCGCGCAGGGAATCTATTAGGCAAGGGGCATAAGCTGCAGGAAGTGCTTGATAATATGGGGATGGTGGTCGAAGGGGTCAGAACCACAAAGGCAGCCTGGCAGCTAGCTAAAAAATATGGCGTTGAAATGCCCATCACCAATGCCCTTTATGATGTGTTATTTCATAACGTAGACCCGAAGGATGCGGTCGATATCTTAATGACACGGGGAAAAGCAAAGGAATTGGATCCATTTTATCCTTCGTTCGATCATGAATAATTAATCTAAAGAATATTAGGCATTAGAGGATACAAACCAAGTCCCGAATGCATACAATGCAAATGAAGCAAACTGGTGGAATGAACAAGGACAGTGGGTTATTTAGTCATGATTAAATGCCAGAATAAAGAATCTGCCCCTTCTTTATTCTGTTTTTTCTGTGCAAAAAAGCACGCAGACGGTTTGAGATGTTTTATGTTATAATACATCACGAGCAAAGGAGAGGATGACATGTCACCGGCATTAATGAAAATGTGGGTTTCGATATCTGGGATGGGGTTTATGGTTATATCCGTTATATTGATTTATTTAAGCCGCTACAAGATAAAGTCCAGCTTTTTGAAAACGATCACAGCTATTATTGCGTACATATTATTAATTTTGGCAGGTTTAATTATTTTCTTTATTGTTATGGCAGGACCAACTAATGAATAGTACTTTCATAGACTTAAAGGATTGATTTGATGAAGAAAAAATATATTCTACTGATTATCTCCATTGTATTTGTTTTTGCTCTGACGGGATGTATGTATCCGGAGGACAAGCTTGTGCAAAATAAAACACCATATGAGGATCAAATTCAATCGGTACAAGCAGCTGTCACGAAGTTCCAGGAAGATAACGGAGGGATTTTGCCGCTCAAAAATGCCGAGGAGTCCACTCCTGTCTACCAAAAGTATAAGATAGATTTTAAACGGCTTGTACCTGAATATCTAGCAGAGCCGCCGGGAAATGCTTATGAAAATGGCGGGATATATCAATATGTCATCGTTGATACGGAGCATCATCCAACCGTCCGGATTTTTGATCTGCGCATTGCCGAAATGATCGGTGAAATCAAGCTGCGCATCAAAGCCCAGGGATATCCGACTTTTAAAGAGAAAATTGCGGACAATATTTATACGCTTGATTTTAAAAAGCTCGGCTATGATGATGAACCATATGTTGAAAGTCCGTTTACAAAAAAGAATCTTTCATTTGTCATCACGGGTGACGCAGAGATTTATGTCGATTACCGTATCGATTTATATGAAAAATTAAAAAATACAGAACACAACTATCAGCCTGGAGACGATATCAGAGATATTTTATGGCAGGATTCCATGTTTGTGCCAGTCTATTCGCTTCCGTATACGCTGGATGAGAAGACTCATGAGCCAATCTTTTTGACGAAATAGTCATAACCCTTCTTTTGCAAAATATATTGTAGAAGAAGGGTTATTTTCTTTCCTTCAAAAAAGCGGGAAGTATCTGCGACCTGCGTAAAATGGATGGGTTGCTGGAATGGAGAATCTCAAGTCTCCTTTACAGGGGAATGTAAAAATATGATCATGGAAATGTTGGACTTTTCCTTTGAGGAGGTAAAAAAATTAGAAAACTGTCATAACAAGATAGGACAACATCATAAATATAAAGTGTCACAAACTAGTATAGGATTAACACTATCCCACTAATGCAGGGAATCTGGAGGGGATCACTTGGAAAAGGTAGATATTTTTAAAGATATTGCCGAGAGAACCGGAGGCGATATATATTTGGGAGTGGTTGGAGCTGTACGTACCGGTAAATCGACTTTTATTAAAAAGTTTATGGAACTGGTCGTTTTACCAAACATGAATAATGAAGCCGAACGGGCTCGTACCCAAGATGAATTGCCTCAAAGTGCAGCCGGCAGAACAATCATGACCACTGAACCGAAATTTGTTCCAAATCAGGCAGCGACCATTCATGTCGAAGATGGCCTGGATGTCAATATAAGACTGGTAGACTGTGTGGGGTATACCGTCCCTGGAGCCAAGGGGTATGAGGATGAAAATGGGCCTCGAATGATTTCAACACCATGGTATGAAGAACCAATTCCATTTCATGAAGCAGCGGAAATTGGAACGAGGAAGGTCATCCAGGAGCATTCAACTATCGGTGTTGTCATTACGTCAGACGGTACAATCGGGGAAATCTCCCGCAGCAATTACTTAGAAGCAGAACAAAGAGTGATCGATGAGTTAAAAGAAGTCGGGAAACCGTTTATAATGATTATCAACAGTGTGCAGCCTTATCATCCGAATACGGAAGCGCTACGCCAAGAATTAAGCGGAAAATACGATATCCCGGTGCTAGCAATGAGTGTAGAGGGAATGAAGGAAGCAGATGTTATAAATGTACTTCGGGAAGCATTGTATGAGTTTCCTGTCCTTGAAGTCAATGTAAATCTCCCGAGCTGGGTCATGGTTTTAAGGGAAGATCATTGGCTCCGGGAAAACTATCAGGAGGCTGTTAAGGAGACCGTTCAGGATATTAAGCGTCTTCGGGATGTCGATAGAGTGGTACAGCATTTCGGTGACTTTGAATTTATTGATCGAGCAGGACTTGCAGGAATTGAGATGGGGCAGGGAATTGCTGAAATTGACTTGTATGCTCCAGATGATTTATATGATGAAATTTTGAAAGAAATTGTCGGGGTTGAAATTCGTGGCAAAGATCATTTACTCGAGCTCATGCAGGGTTTTGCCCACGCAAAAACCGAGTATGATCAGGTGGCAGATGCTTTGAAAATGGTGAAACAAACTGGCTATGGAATTGCGGCACCGTCACTTGCAGATATGAGTCTTGACGAGCCGGAAATCATCCGTCAGGGTGCGAGATTCGGAGTTCGCTTGAAGGCCGTGGCCCCTTCCATCCATATGATTAAAGTAGATGTTGAGAGCGAATTTGCGCCGATTATTGGAACCGAGAAACAAAGCGAAGAGCTGGTCCGTTATTTAATGCAGGATTTTGAGGATGATCCATTATCAATTTGGAATTCCGATATCTTTGGCCGTAGCTTAAGTTCACTCGTTAGAGAAGGAATTCAGGCAAAATTATCGTTAATGCCGGAGAATGCCCGGTATAAATTAAAAGAAACGTTAGAACGCATCATTAACGAAGGATCAGGCGGATTAATCGCGATTATATTATAACACTCATGATGACTCTCTTTGTGAGAGTTTTTTTGTCTTCTGAGTGTGTTACTTTTTTTTGATTGTCCATTGTTCACTAAATCTTCTGAAAGTAAAGGGGTTATTCCCATTTTTTGAAGGGAGATAAGGGAATGTAGACTGAAAATTCCAAGATTAAGTATAAAATGATAAATTTTCTTGATTACAAAATTTGATTATGATAATCTTTTAACAGAATCACTGCTATAGCTGCCATAAACCCTTATAAATAAAGGTTTTTTTAATAAAAAACAGTTGAATTATCTGAATCGGTGATTTAAGATAAGGCTTGTTATAAAAAATTTGGCAGCGATGTATAGAATTTAGGAATTTTGTTTACAAATGAATGTAAGTATCCAATTTTCGAATCTTTAGGAAATTTTGGGAGGAGGTGAAAGGCATGAACAAGACAGAACTTATTAACGCTGTTGCTGAGGCAAGCGAGCTTTCTAAAAAGGATGCAACAAAAGCAGTTGATGCCGTATTCGATTCCATCTTAAACGCTTTAAAAGATGGCGATAAAGTACAATTAATTGGTTTTGGGAACTTTGAGGTACGCGAGCGTGCTGCCCGTAAAGGACGCAACCCTCAAACTGGTGATGAAATTGAAATTGCTGCAAGTAAAGTCCCTGCATTTAAACCAGGTAAGGCACT
>NZ_CAMLDX010000048.1 GCF_946478885.1 uncultured Bacillus sp.
AAGGGGGACCGCTCTGATTTAAATTCACATAGGAAAAGCACCTTTCAACCTGTTCAATCCTGCCACAAAAGAAAAACAGCTGTGAGCAAATTGCATTCAACAGCAAAAGGTGCCATCGTTTATTTTAAGAAATCCATCGATCAAACCGTTTTCCAAAAAAATGTGACCAGAAATCTGATCACATTTTTGAGCACTCCATTATTTTAACATGTTTTTATACAAATAGAATCTCCAATTTTTAGTATCTTATTGCCGATCAAACTTCCTTGACATGGACATTTAATACTGCGGTCACTTCCGGATGAAGCTTGACCGGTACTTTTGTATAGCCAAGGGCACGAATCGCATCCTCCAGTTCTATTTTACGCTTATCGATTTTAATGCCATGCTTCTTTTGCAGTTCCTCAGCAATCTGCTTGCTTGTAATCGAACCAAATAAGCGTCCCCCTTCACCGGATTTTGCCGATAATTCTACCGTCAGTTCATCAATGACTGTTTTTAGTTTTTGCGCCTCTGTCAATTCTTCTGCAGCAAGCTTTTCTTCCTTTTTCTTTTGTGCATTTAATGAGCTGATATTTGCTTGGTTTGCTTCAACTGCCAACCCTTGCTTCAGGAGAAAATTATGGGCATAGCCATCTGCTACATTCTTGATTTCACCTTTTTTTCCTTTACCTTTTACATCTTTAAGAAAAATAACTTTCATTCCTGTTGTCTCCCTTCAAAATAGTTGTCAATTGCCGCTATCAGCATTTCCTCTGCCTCTTCAATCGTTACCCCGGTTAATTGGGTGGCAGCATTAGTTAAATGCCCGCCTCCGCCAAGTAATTCCATCACAATCTGGACATTGATTTCACCCAGAGAACGGGCGCTGATCCCAATCATATTATCAGAGCGGTAGGAAATCACGAAGGAAGCTGATACCTTATCCATGGCCAGCAGTGTATCCGCTGTCTGTGCTATCAGCACCTGATCGAAATACTCACCATGTTCCCCCTTCGCAATCGCGATTCCCCCTTGATAAAAGCGAACCTTTTCGATCAATTTTGCCCTTTTTATATACGTATCGACATCTTCCTTCAAAAATCTTTGTACGAGTACCGTATCGGCACCGTGAGCCCTTAAGTAGGAGGCAGCATCAAAGGTTCTGGCACCCGTCCTCAGCGTAAAGCTCTTCGTATCTACGACAATGCCCGCCAATAAAGCAGTGGCCTCTAACATTTCAATTTTACCAGTTTTAGGCTGATATTCAAGCAACTCTGTCACCAATTCAGAAGTAGAGGAGGCATATGGTTCCATATAAACGAGAATCGGATGCTGGATAAATTCCTCCCCGCGCCGATGATGGTCAATCACAACAACATTCCCGCTTTTCGATAATAGCCGTTCTTCAATCAACATCGATGGCTTGTGGGTATCAACAATAACAAGCAAAGTATCATCAGTCGCCAGATCCAAGGCTGCCTCGGGAGTTATGAATCTAGAATATAGCGCTTCATTCTTTTTCACTTCATCCATAAGTCTTTGAACACCCTTGTCTATCTCATGGGGATCTACGACGATATAGCCCTTTTGCTTATTTAATTGTGTAATCTTGAGAATCCCGATCGACGCCCCGATAGCATCCATATCAGGATACTTATGCCCCATGATAATAACCTTATCGCTTTCCATGACTAATTCCTTCAAGGCATGAGAAATGACCCGCGCCCGGACCCTCGTTCTCTTTTCCACAGGATTGGTCTTGCCTCCGTAGAATTTCACTTTTCCATTTGGCTGTTTAATCGTTGCTTGGTCTCCGCCTCTTCCTAAGGACAGATCGAGGCTGGATTGAGCTAGTTCACCAAGCTCAGGGAGGGATAGATCGCCGGTTCCGACGCCAATGCTTAACGTTAAGGATACATGAAGCTTCGCCGTTGCTTCGCGGACCTCATCTAAAATCGTAAACTTACTTTTTTCAAGCTTCCGCAGAATCCGTTCATTCAGCACCCCAACATACCGGTCTGAGGACACTCGTTTGATGAAGAACTCATTTTCCAATGCCCATTTGTTTAAAATGGATGTGACTAAATTATTCAAACCGCTTTTGGTTGAATCATCCATCGTCTGCGTCACATCATCATAGTTATCAAGAAAAATCGTCGCAAATACCGTTTTTTCATCCTCATAAAGTTTTTCAATTTCTACCTGGTCTGTCACATCAAGGAAGTAAAGCAGCTTTTCATTCCGCTTAAATAAAACACGGTAATATCGCTCGTTAATTTCGAGCGTTGCCGTTTTTTCCTCCTTTTTAATAAAGGAAACAATGGACTCGTCTACTTCATACAGCGACTTACCTATTAATGAATCTTCATAAAGACAGGAAGCAATATAAGGATTCGTCCACTCGACAGTAAACTCATCATTTATCAGCATGATCCCTATCGGCATTTCCAACAGTGCTTCTTCGCCAACCTTTTTGACCCGATAAGACAGGGTGGCAATATACTCCGCCATTTCTTCCTTTTGTCGATCATCTCGTAATAAAATAGAAAAGAAAAGAAATGCAGTCAAGATAAAACCGGCAACACTTATTGGCCATTTATACATTGCTAATATTCCAAGAAGCACCACTGTTACACCCATCAATCCGTACAGAGGCAAATTAATAGATGCACTTTTTTTGTTTGAAGACATTTCTTCAACTCCTGAACAGTAGTGTATGGTTATGGATATAACCTGTTTCCTGCATGATAACCTAAATTAATTATACCGAATATCTTAACAATATAAAGGGGGATATTAGCCCAATCATCCGTTGTGAAACTTCAGCATAATCCCTAATGAATCAGGCAGAAAACACGCATGCAGAATGAATCCTGCAGTTAGAAAGCAAGGACATATCCCCTGTATTATAATAGTGTATTCGATCTATTTTATCGGGTATTACATATTTGTTCAACTACACGGCTCTTTGTTTGGAAAATCGAGGAAGAGGGGATGAAGCAATTATACTATGCATATGTATCTCTAATTATTATTCAATAATTCTGCAAATTAATCAAAGGGATAAAAAGGCGGACTGCTGAAGAACCCATTATGGCCCGATAGTTGCGCCCTTTACTGAAGGAACTAAAATATAATTTCACTTTTACAATCCATCATTCTTCTTTTACCAAAACACCTGTTAGTCAAATTTCAAGATTAGTTTCCATCAATTGGAACAATTGTTACTGCACCATTTTCAATAATTACCACATTCTTCAAGTCTGTTGAAACTTCTTTATTAAGCTCAATAACAAATGTTCTCGGTGTTGCATCAGAAGTACAAGCTCCATCTGGTGTCGATAACGGCACTGTCATATCCTTTTTGTTTGAGCCTAGATCAATCTTTTTAATCTCATAGGGGCAACTGCCAGACTCTTGAACTCCAATGAATATAACATCCTTCTTGTTAAAATCTACATGGGGTGATTGATTTTCAAATCCATATATGTCCCACATTTCTGCAAATTCAGATTGATTAACAGCCTTTTCTATTAAATACTGAAAATAAGGGGTTGTGTCCCTCTCAAATGCTATTTCATGAAAATTCGTAGGCAAAGTTTTTTCACTGGCTACTAAACCGAAGTTTTTTTGACTATCTTCAGCATCGTTACTACAACCGAATATAAATAATAATGATAAAAATACAGCAAGAGCTCGAAATGGTTTGATAAACGGCATCTTATCCCTCCTTCATTACGATTATTTTACTACGACTTCCACTTTTCTTGTTAGACAAACTTGCCTCATAAATTTAAGTTGAGTACTTCACGATCTCTTCTATAGTCTTAACTTGAATATTTAAGTATTGCCTCACAATAAGATCCTATAATTAAACAACGTTAGCCAAAATAAATCATATGTAGGAGGTATGATGGCATGATCAATACGTTTATTGGGTCACATAAGGAGAGAAAATTGAAATGAAATCAAGTAAACCAAGTATTTTAAAAAGGGGAAAGCACACGCCAATTGAAATATAACCTTTTTGAAACAAAAAAGACATCCAACTCAAGAAGAGATGGATGTCTTTTTTTATTTATTATTCACCTGATACATATGGTAATAAAGCCATAGTACGTGAACGTTTGATTGCAGTTGTTAATTTGCGTTGGTATTTAGCACTTGTACCAGTTACACGACGAGGTAAAATTTTACCACGCTCAGAGATAAATTTCTTTAGTAAATCTACATCTTTGTAATCGATATGAGTGATACCGTTAGCTGTAAAGTAACATACTTTACGACGTTTTGCACGTCCGCCTCTGCGTCCTCCCATTGCCATCATTTATTCACTCCTTTTCGCGATTATTTTATCCGTTCTATGATTAGATTAAAAAGGAAGATCATCGTCAGAGATATCAATTTGTCCATCCTGAGCGAATGGATCTTCATCTAATCGGGTATAGCCAGGGTTGTTGCGATTATTCTGTTGGCGTTGTTGATTCTGATTCTGATTGTTGTTTCCATAAGAAAAGTCCTGTGGCGGTGGTGCACCAAAGCTACTTATATCATTTCTTCCTCCGCCGGCACCTGAACTGCCTTTCGGTTCAAGAAACTGTACGCTTTCTGCCAATACCTCCGTCACATATACCCGTCTGCCATCCTGTCCTTCGTAGTTGCGCGTTTGAATACGCCCATCTACTCCGGCCAGGCTTCCTTTTTTCAAGAAGTTCGCTACATTTTCAGCCTGTTTCCGCCAGACAACGCAATTAATGAAGTCTGCTTCACGTTCACCTTGCTGGTTGGAGAAGGTGCGGTTTACTGCCAAAGTAAAAGTAGCAACAGCAATTCCGTTAGACGTATAGCGGAGATCCGGATCTTTTGTTAATCTTCCAACTAAAACAACACGATTCAACATCAGAATCAACTCCTTCCTTCAGATACCCTGACTAAAGTCTTCTATATCAACATTATTTTTCGTCTTTTACGACGATATGACGAATGATATCTTCGTTAATTTTTGCTAGACGAGAGAATTCTTCAACTGCAACTGGTTCTGCACTAACATGCATTAATTGGTAGTAACCATCACGGAAATCGTTGATTTCGTATGCAAGACGACGTTTACCCCATTCTTTTGAGTCCATTAACTCCGCACCATTATCAGTTAAAACGTTGTTGAAACGCTCAATAAGAGCTTTCTTCGCTTCATCTTCAATATTTGGGCGGATGATGTACATTAATTCGTACTTTTTCATCACATTCACCTCCTTTTGGTCTAAACGGCCCTCTTTAAAGGGCAAGGAGCAATTATTCATTACTCACAAGTTAAAAGTATAGCATATTTTTTCCCTAAAGGCAATACTGATGTGGTGCCAGATACCTTTGCTCTTGGGACAGTTCTGAATAGAGGGTGGATTATACGTTAAAGCGGAAATGCATGACATCTCCATCCTGGACGATATAATCTTTTCCTTCAAGACGCACCTTCCCGGCTTCGCGCGCCGCAGTCATATTGCCGGCTGCCAGTAAGTCTTCATAAGAGACTGTCTCAGCACGGATAAAACCTCTCTCAAAATCAGAGTGGATGACACCCGCACATTGAGGAGCCTTCATTCCTTTTCTGAATGTCCAAGCGCGAACCTCCTGGACACCGGCTGTAAAGTAAGTAGCCAGTCCAAGTAAGCTATAGGCTGCACGAATTAATTGATCCAGACCGGATTCCTGAATGCCCAGCTCAGCAAGGAACATTTCCTTTTCCTCTGCCTCAAGCTCCGCGATTTCTTCCTCAATCTTGGCGCAGACGACAATAACTTCTGCCCCTTCATTTGCGGCATATTCTCTAACCTTTTGAACATATTCATTTTGCGATGGATCTGCAACATCATCCTCACTGACATTGGCTACATATAGAACCGGCTTGATTGTCAACAAATGCAATCCTTTTGCTGTCTTCCATTCATCGTCCGTAAATTCAACCGTTCTTGCCGGTTTTTCTGCTTCAAATGCTTGCTTCAGCTTTTGCAGCACTTCAAATTCAATCACTGCATCCTTATCCTTTTGTCTCGCTAATTTTTCGACACGTCCGACCCTTTTTTCTACTGATTCAAGGTCAGCCAGAATCAGTTCAAGATTAATCGTTTCAATATCATCGATCGGATCCACTTTACCGGATACATGTGTAATGTTCTCATCATTAAAGCAGCGTACCACTTCACAGATTGCATCTACTTCACGAATATGGGAAAGGAATTTATTTCCCAAACCTTCTCCCTTGCTCGCACCCTTAACGATCCCAGCAATATCTGTGAATTCAAAGGTAGTTGGCACTGTTTTCTTTGGCTGCACAAGCTCTGTTAATTTGTCTAAACGTTCATCCGGCACCTCAACGACCCCAACATTCGGGTCAATCGTACAAAACGGATAATTCGCAGATTCTGCACCTGCACGTGTAATTGCATTAAATAATGTGGACTTTCCGACATTCGGTAAACCTACTATTCCAGCTGTTAAAGCCATCCTCGTCACTCCTCAGGGTAAAATAAAATCCAATAAAGCGTATATTTATGAGAAAAATTATTTTCGACATTCAAAAAACTGTATACAGACCTCACACAATTATAGATATTTCAAGGAAAATGTGCAAGACGAAAAGCAGAAGCTCCTTGAAGCTACAAGACTATTCTATCAAGGATATAGCGATAATGATGTCCATTCTTTAGGATATTTCTCTTAGCTCACTCCTTAGAAACTTCACTGGGACAGAAATCATCAAACAAATTTAGAATCTAAAAAGAAAAAGCTGCCAGTTTGACAGCCATTGTCTGTGGAATATGCAGCATTCCATCCATTTCATTATGATTCCTCGTGCTTCACCAGTACTCTTTTCATTTTCCGGGTAAATTCTTTTCTCGAGATTAACACACTATGGGCACACCCCTCGCATTTGATGCGGATATCCATTCCGAGACGGATAATTTTCCAGCGATTCACACCACATGGATGTGCTTTTTTCATTTCAACAATATCGTATAAGCCAAATTGTTTTTCTTCCATCTAAAAAAACCTCCTATTCAGCTTCCGACTTCTTTCTTCAACCCACTCTCATCCTTCGGGCGCGAATACATCACCATTTTTGGATAAGGAATTTCAATGCCGTTCCGGTCAAGACAAAGCTTAATTTCACGTCTTAATTCCCGGGCAATGTATAAATGACGCATCGGCAGAGTCTCAACTGTTACCCGCATAATGATCTCTGAAGCCGCTAACGTCTGTACCCCAAGCAGTTCAGGCTGCTTCACAATATCCTCATATTTATTTTTCATGGAGAGCAGCAAGTCCTGAAGAATTGTCTCAATCTCTTGAATGTTTTCCTCATAGGCTACACTAATATCGACAACTGCTAAACTGTTATGCACGGAGTAATTAGTTACCTCGACAATACTTCCGTTTGGAATAATATGGATTTCGCCAGTCCAGCTTTTAATCTTCGTTGTTCGAAGGCCGATAACCTCTACATCACCTTCAAACTGACCGATTCGAATATGATCCCCTACCGCAAACTGATCCTCAAATATAATGAAAAATCCGGTAATGACATCCTTCACAAGACTTTGCGCTCCGAAACCAACTGCAAGACCGACAATCCCTGCCCCGGCAAGAATACCGGTAACATTCACATTCAAATTGGATAAAATCATGATGGCAGAAATAAAGTAAACAACATAGGTCAATATATTCTGCAGAAGCTTCATAATCGTTGCTTCGCGCCGCTCCGATGTTCTTATAGGGGATAGTTGTCTTACCTTGAAAATATTACGGATCGCCGCTCTTCCTACACGGATCACAATCTCGCTGAGAATAAGAATGACCGCTATCTTCAGCGCTACTTCACCAATGTTCATCCACATCTTTTCATTGAACAGTTTTTCATTCACTGTTTCTGTTGTCTCTTCAAGAATATTCACAGTCTTCATTCCCCCTTTGAAAAAGCAACCTATCCCGCTTTTTCAAGTACATCTATTTTAACAATATTTTTTTATCCTTTGAAGAAAAATATGCTCCACAAAAGCCGGCATAAGACAGCTTTATAGAAATTAGAAAATCCCCTTGATTTATCCAATTTGATAATAATTATGGCAACCATGTATAGATTACCAGAAAAAACCGTATAATAATAGAAACGACTGGCAAACCATCAAATTTACAGCTTCCATAAATAGGGGTGAATGTACCTTGAATTTCAAACCGAGTTTATTTGATAAAACAAAAAACGATCTAATCCGAATCATCCACGACAAACAAGATGCTGTGAATCAAGTAGGAAGAGGCCTGTTTCATTTAATGCCGCCTTCATCGAACGAAAGGCCGATCATCTTTGTATGTATTGGAACAGACCGCTCAACCGGCGATTCATTAGGTCCATTAATCGGGACTTTCTTACAGGAAAAAAACGTTCACCCATTTCGTATATACGGAACATTGGATCAGCCAATTCATGCTTTAAATTTAAATGAGAAACTATTTGAAATAAAGACCCGACATCCTGATCCATTTATCATAGGCATTGATGCCTGCTTAGGGAGGCTAAAGAGTGTCGGGATTATCCAAATCGGCAGCGGTCCGATTAAACCCGGTGCAGGTGTCTGCAAGGATCTTCCTGCCGTAGGGGACATTCACATCAGCGGTATCGTCAATGTCAGCGGGTTTATGGAATATTTTGTCCTGCAAAATACAAGACTAAACCTTGTCATGAAAATGGCCAAAATCGTTGCGGATGGAATCCATGAGACCAGCATGTTTTATCGGCCAAAGCATTCTTATTCCAAATTGCAATGGACCATCGAACAGGAACAATCCAATTTTTAAAATATGTCTGACTGTACTCCAGCTATCTAATAGATTTCCCTTTAGACAGTGGAGTACAGTTTTAATTTCCATTTTATTACATATGTGTATTTTCTGTTAAAATGGTGAAAAATAAAGAAACGTGACAATCACTCCAACGACAATAATTCCCGGCAGCAGGTTAGCCACACGGATCTTCAACAGACCGGTAAGATTTAGCCCCAGCGCCATGATCATCATCCCGCCGACAGCCGTCATTTCTGTGATAAACTGCTCCATTAATTCTGCAGGAATCAGCCGATCAATCTGTATCGCAAATAAAGCAATCAAACCTTCATATAAAAAAACCGGCAAGGCAGAAAAAAGCACTCCTAATCCAAGTGTCGTCGTTAAAATAAAGGCTGTAAAACCATCAATAATTCCTTTTGTAATCAAAATATCATGATTATTGCGGATTCCGCTGTCCAGTGCTCCCAAAATAGCCATCGCTCCAATGACAAAAAGCAATGTGGCCGTTACAAATCCTTGAGCAATTTTTCCCTCGCCCTTAGATCCCATTTTCTTTTCCAGCCACAGACCCAGTTTATTTAATTTTTCTTCCCAGTCAAAATACTCGCCAATCATTGCCCCAAACACAATACTCAATATGACAATTAGAAAATTTTCAGTCGATAAACTCATCTGTAATCCTAACACGATTACAGTCAGAGCAATCCCGTACATCACGGTTTCTTTCATCTTTTCTGGTATATTATGAAGAAATCTTCCAATAACAGACCCGGCAATTATTAATCCACTGTTGACTATTGTTCCAATTAAAAACATGCTGATTCTCCAATCTCCAAAAAAGAAACCATCCTATCGCTGAATGGTTTAATCGTCGTATTTTGTTGTCTCCAAAATTTCTAAAATGCGGTCCAAATCTTCCTTTGAAAAAAACTCTATTTCAATTTTCCCTTTATTTTTTGTTTGTTTAATATGAACGTTTGTACCAAATCTTTCCCGTAAGGATGTCTCCTGTGCCTTAATAAATACATCCTTTTCCGGCTTCTGCACTTTCTTTGTTTCACGTGAAACATGCTCATTTAACTGCTGAATTAATTGCTCAAGCTGCCGGACATTTAATCCATCCTTCAATATTTTATCAACCACCGCCGGAATGGAATCCTTCTTATGCAGTCCAAGAAGCGCCCGTCCATGTCCCATTGAGATTTTTCCTTCAGAAATTAATGTCTGGATTTTTGGAGGAAGTGTCAGCAAACGGATATGATTGGCAATATGCGGTCTGCTCTTGCCAAGTTTTTTTGCCAGTTCATCCTGGGTGACGTTCAATTTTTCAATTAATAACTGATAAGCAGATGCTTCTTCAATCGGAGTTAAATCTTCACGCTGCAGGTTTTCCAACACAGCCATTTCCATCATTTGCTGCTCCGAGAGTTTTCGTACCACAGCAGGGATCTTTTCGAGTTTCGCTTCCCGGGCTGCGCGAAAGCGTCTTTCCCCAACGACAATTTCATAGCCCTTAATCGTTTTTCTGACAATGATAGGCTGCAGGACTCCGTGCTGCAAAATCGATTGCTTTAATTCATCAATCGATTCCTTATCAAAGATCTTTCGCGGCTGATAGGGGTTGGGCCGGCAATCCTTAAGATTAATTTCACTGATTTTTTCTTCCTTATTAATTTCAACATTTGAAAAAAACGCATCCAGTCCTTTTCCAAGGCCTTTAGCCATTTCCCACCACTTCCTTTGCGAAATCTAAATATACTTCAGCACCGCGCGACTTCGGATCATAGATAATTATCGGTTCACCATGGCTGGGAGCTTCACTTAGTCGGACATTTCTAGGAATAATGGTTTGATACACTTTGCTTTGGAAATATTTCTTAACCTCTTCAATCACCTGAAGCCCTAAATTAGTCCGGGCATCCAGCATAGTTAATAAGACACCTTCAATCTTTAAATCACTATTCAAGTGCTTTTGCACGAGCCGGACTGTATTGAGCAGTTGGCTTAATCCTTCTAATGCGTAATATTCACACTGGACGGGAATGAGAACAGAATCGGATGCTGTTAAGGCATTGAGCGTTAATAATCCGAGGGAGGGAGGACAATCGATAATAATAAAATCATAGTTATCCTTGACTGTCTCAAGTGCCCTCTTCAGCCTGACTTCTCTTGAGATCGTTGGCACTAATTCAATTTCTGCCCCTGCCAATTGAATCGTAGCGGGAATAATCGAAAGATTTTCGACATTAGTTGGCATAATAACTTCCTTTGCTTCCACATCATCAACGAGAACATTATAAATGCACTCATCAACATCCGCTTTTTCGATTCCAACGCCACTGGTAGCATTCCCTTGAGGATCTATATCAACTAACAATACATTTTTCCCTATGTAAGCTAAACAAGCACCCAGATTTACAGAAGTTGTCGTTTTTCCGACACCTCCCTTTTGGTTTGCAATTGCAATCACCTTGCCCATGGTGTCACCTACCTTCAATTCCATTTAAACACTCTTTCTATATTTATACTATTCTCTAATACTGCTACATAATGAAAATAACAATCTGTCTTTTATTTTATCACGAATATGAGAAGATGATCCTTTTTTTCTAAAAGTTGAAGTCTTTATAATATCCTGTTTTTAGGAGATTTTTTAACAAGGAGATCCTGCTGGCCTCTTGTTTTTCTATAAATTTCTTGGCAAAAAAGAAGGATGATACAAAGGAGACAAGATCTGTAGATAACCGGATGGAGAAAAAAGACTGACTCAATAGGAAACAGGTCTTGATTATGTAAAAAAACTAGTATCTATCAAACAAAGAAATAGTTAGATACAGTATTTATATCAACACCAAGCCCCAATGAGCCAGCCTGTTTGAAGAGAAAACGGACTTAATCACCTTATTTTTTCTTCGGTATTTTAATCGTAAATTGATAGTATTCTTCAAATTCCTCTTCTTTTGAATCTAAGTGTATTCCATTATCTGAAACCATTGACAATGACTGCCGAATGGTATTAACCGCAATCCTGACATCCTTGCTGAAAGCCTTTCTTTTCGGCTTTGGCTTTTCTTGGGTCTGTTCTAGCATTCTGACTACACGGTCTTCAGTTTGTTTAACATTTAAATTTTTTTCAATAATTTCGTTCAGCAGCTTCACCTGTTTTTCCGGGCTTTTAAGCGGAATAAGGGAGCGTGCATGACGTTCTGTGATCATTTTATTTAATAAGGCATCCTGCACTTCCTGAGGAAGTTTAAGCAGACGCAGCTTATTTGCAACCGTTGACTGTCCTTTTCCAAGGCGCTGTGCCAATGCCTCCTGTGTCAGCTGATGCAGTTCGAGCAACTTTCCATAGGCAATGGCTTCTTCAATAGGCGAAAGCTCTTCTCGCTGAAGGTTTTCTATTAAGGCAACGGAAGCTGTTTCGGTATCATTCAAGTTTTTTATGATGGCTGGCACGGTATCCCAGCCAAGCTTTTTCATCGCTCGCCATCTCCGCTCACCAGCAATAATTTCATATTGACCGTCTTCGAGCGAGCGTACCACGATTGGCTGAATGATCCCATGTGTATGAATCGTACGGGAAAGTTCTTCAATCTTTTCATCATCAAAAACAGTTCTAGGCTGAAAACGGTTTGGAATTATGTCATCAATTGGAACTTTTTTAATCTCTTCATTCCTCGCTACTTCATCTATTGCATCAGATTCAGAGATTTTCTCAATTCCCACTTGATCATCCTTTTCGCCGAGGCCAAATATGCGTGAAAAAGTATGCTTCATCACCCTGCACCACCTTTACGAAACTCCCTAATAACTTATTTCTCGAAAAAAATGACAAGTCCTGCTGTCAAATCAATTATCTCCTTTAATCATTCGACTGGAAGAACAATCATTTTTTCGCTGCAAAAATTTTTTTGATCGATATCAATCAAACAAGAGAAATGGAATCCTGTACCCCCGGCAGTTTTCCATTCATATGGCAAAAAAATTTCATTAATTTCATTATGCCATATTTTTTTACAAAAGTAACTCTACTCTATAGGGTTCCGATTCGGAGTACCAGGTTTACGCGGATATTTTTTTGCCGTTGGCTTTTCTTTTGTGATTAGAAAAATATTTCGCTCACTTTCCTCGACAGGCAATAAAAAGGAATTCTTCTCCTTGACGACACCGCCCAATAGTGCAATCGCTTTTTTCCCTGCCTGCAGCTCTTCCTGACCGCTTGCTCCCTTCATCGCAATAAACGTTCCGCCAATTTTGACAAGAGGAAGACAAAGTTCACTCAAAACAGACATTCTCGCTACTGCTCTTGCTGTTACGATATCATAGGATTCACGGTGTTCCTTCAACTGGCCAAAGGTCTCTGCCCGATCATGAATAAAGCGGACATGATCAAGCTGCAGCTTTTCTGCTAAATGCTCTAAAAAATGAATTCTTTTATTAAGCGAATCCACAATCGTTACACGAAGTTGAGGGAAGGCGATTTTAATTGGAATACTTGGAAATCCCGCTCCTGCGCCTACATCACAAAGAGAAGAATCCTTGTCAAAAGGAAAATAAAAGCCGGCAGTAAGCGAATCAAAAAAATGCTTCAAATAAACCTCGCCCTTTTCCGTAATGGCGGTTAGATTCATTTTTTCATTCCATTCTACAAGTGTTTCATAATAGATTTCATACTGCTCTAATTGCCGTTCTGTTAGTACAATTCCCTTTTCAGCAAGCAGTTGCATAAATAGATCCTGATTCATTGAATAGTCCTTTCTTTATCCTGTACAAGCACCGAGCAGAAGCCCAATTAGATCCGGTTTCAGGCTTCCTAAGTCCTGGCTGCTTTATTCATTTTCTTACTCATTTGTGATTCTTGCTATTTTTCCCTGCTCTAAATAAACAAGCAGAATGGAAATATCAGCCGGATTGACACCCGAAATTCGAGATGCCTGGGCAATTGAGAGCGGTCGGATTTTCTCCAGCTTCTGTCTTGCTTCAGTTGCCAAACCAGTTATCATATCGTAATCAATGTTTTCCGGGATTTTTTTATCTTCCATTTTCTTTAGGCGTTCCACCTGCTGTAATGATTTTTCTATATATCCTTGATATTTAATCTGAATCTCTACCTGTTCCTTTACCTCAGCGGCAAGTTCTGTTTCACTTTTCGCCAGCATATCGATATGTGCATAGTCCATTTCAGGGCGCTTTAATAAATCGGATGCCCTTACACCATCCTTCAGCTCAGTGCCACCCAAACTCTTGATCAGCGTCTGAACCTGTTCATTTGGCTTTAAGATAATAGCAGATAGACGTTTTTTCTCTGCCTCTATCGCTTCTTTCTTCACTCTAAATTTCTCATAACGTTTCTGGGAAATAAGGCCGACTTTATAGCCGATTTCTGTTAAGCGCAGATCGGCATTATCATGACGGAGAAGCAGACGATATTCCGCTCTTGAAGTTAGCAGACGGTACGGCTCGTTCGTCCCTTTAGTTACCAGATCATCGATGAGCACACCGATATAAGCATCGGAACGGCTTAAGATTAATTCCTCCCGTTCAAGAGCTTTCAAACCAGCATTAATTCCCGCCATTAATCCCTGACCGGCTGCTTCTTCATATCCGGAGGTGCCATTAATCTGACCGGCTGTATAGAGATTTTTAATGTTTTTCGTCTCCAATGTTGGCCATAGCTGTGACGGTTCAATGGCATCATACTCGATTGCATAACCTGCTCTCATGAGCTGTGCTTTTTCCAGTCCGGGAATGGATTTTAATATTTGGTGCTGCACATCCTCCGGCATACTGGTTGAGAGCCCTTGGACATAGACTTCCTCTGTATTTCTGCCCTCAGGCTCAAGGAAGATTTGATGTCTCGGTTTATCGCTGAAACGAACAATCTTATCTTCAATCGAAGGACAATAACGGGCACCGGTCCCTCTGACCATACCGGAAAACATCGGAGCACGATGCAAATTCTGATTGATGATGGAATGGGTCAATTCATTGGTATAGGTCAGCCAGCACGGTAGCTGATCGGTAATAAATTTCGTTGCTTCATAGGAAAAAGCACGCGGCTCTTCATCCCCCGGCTGTATTTCTGTTTTGCTGTAATCGATCGATTGACCGTTAACCCTTGGAGGCGTTCCGGTTTTAAAACGGACCAGATGAAAACCAAGCTCTTCCAAATGCTCAGAAAGCTTGACGGCAGGTTGCTGATTATTCGGACCGCTGGAGTATTTTAATTCACCGATAATAATTTCGCCGCGCAGATAGGTTCCGGTAGTAATTACTACGGTTTTTGAATGGTAAATAGCACCGGTTTTGGTTATAACACCTTGGCATTCCCCGTTCTCAACCATCAGTCTTTCCACCATTCCTTGGACAAGAGTCAAATTCGGTTCATTTTCTAATGTTTTTTTCATTTCAAATTGATAGGCAACCTTATCAGCCTGTGCTCGTAAAGCACGGACTGCCGGACCCTTCCCGGTATTCAGCATTCTCATTTGAATATACGTTTTATCAATATTTTTTCCCATTTCACCGCCAAGGGCATCAATTTCACGAACCACTACTCCTTTGGCTGGGCCCCCGATTGACGGATTACAGGGCATAAAGGCAACCATATCCAAATTGATGGTTACCATCAAGGTATTAGCCCCGAGACGGGCCGCCGCGAGACCCGCCTCACAGCCTGCGTGACCGGCACCAACCACGATCACGTCATAATTTCCTGCCTCATACATGATTTACTTCCTCCAAACTTCTTTCTATTTCCATAAATCCTTCGTTTTCTCTCGTTGCAGCGATCTATTTTTAGCTTCTGCTTTCTGTCCTTTTTATCCAGCTCAAGCCTGAATATATGAGGTCTTAAACTGCAGCATAAGTTAAAGGAAAAAGGCATCCTTCTCCCTGTCCCATCTTAAGCGTGCCACAGCTGAATAAGATCCCACATACCATTCTATTTTCCTAAGCAGAATTGCGAGAAAAGCTGATTGATCAAGCTATCCTGTACACTTTCACCAATAATTTCGCCGAGCAACTCCCATGTTCTCGTCAAATCGATTTGTAGGATATCAATCGGCGTTCCCATTTCGTTTCCAATGATGACATCTTCTATTGCCTGCAATGCTTGGTGCAGAAGAGCGATGTGACGGCTATTCGAGACATACGTCATATCCTGCGCTTCAATCGCTCCCGTAAAAAATAATTCAGCAATGGCCTGTTCCAAATCCGCAACACCTTGCTCTTCAAGCAGTGAAGTGGTAATGATTTTTGCCTTTCCGGCAAGCTGTTGCACATATACCATATCTATTTTTTGCGGAAGATCAGTCTTATTGACAATAACGATTACATCCATCCCTTCCACTGCTTGAAAGAGATTTTCATCCTCTTTTGTCAATTCATCTGAATAGTTCAACACAAGCAGGATCAAATCGGCTTCCTTCAGAACCTTCCTTGAACGCTCGACACCGATCCTTTCGACAATATCCTCAGTTTCACGAATCCCCGCTGTATCCAGCAAGCGCAGTGGTACTCCGCGTACATTGACAAACTCCTCAATGACATCCCTTGTCGTACCGGGGATGTCTGTTACAATCGCTTTATTTTCCTGAACAAGGCAATTTAAGAGTGAGGACTTGCCGACATTCGGCCGTCCAACAATGACAGTGGATAATCCTTCACGCAATATTTTTCCCTGCTGTGAGGTCTGCAGCAAATGCTTAATTTGATCCCTCACATAAGCCGCCTTTTCCTCAAGCATCGTGTGCGTCATTTCTTCGACATCATCATATTCCGGATAATCGATGTTTACTTCTATTTGTGCCAGCGTTTCGATTAATTCTTGACGAAGGTTCACAATCAGTTTAGATAATCTTCCTTCCATCTGCCCGAGAGCCACGTTCATTGCTCGATCCGTTTTGGCCCTGATTAAATCCATAACAGCCTCTGCTTGGGACAAATCGATCCGGCCGTTGAGGAATGCTCTTTTCGTAAACTCCCCAGGTTCCGCCAACCTTGCTCCGTTTTTTAAACAAAGCTGCAAAACACGGTTCACAGAAACCAGCCCGCCATGACAGTTGATTTCGACAACATCTTCTCTAGTGAAGGTTTTCGGACCTCTCATGACAGAGACCATTACCTCTTCAGCAACAACCTCTGTTTCAGGATCAATAATATGCCCATAATGAATCGTATGGGTTGGTACCTCCTCAATTGTTTTTCCCCCTGGACTGCGAAACAGCCTTCCTGTAATAGACAATGCCTGTCCACCGCTCAAACGGACTATAGCAATCGCGCCTTCTCCCATTGGCGTAGAAATCGCCGCAATGGTTTCCAATTCCAACCTTTTCACCCCTTATACATTTCAATCGTTCTCACTCTTATTCAACCATTATGATCAATCATTTATTAAAATAACAACTGCATGTATTTTATTTCGATCCTATCACATCTTCATTTCACTTTATCCACAGTTCAATATATTCATTATTCCATTTTAACTTATCCACATGTGAATAACAATAAAGCACTTGAGAAACACATAAAAAAACAGAATTGTCCTCAACATGACAGAACATTCCTCCGCAGAAGCCAGATACGTCCTATAAAATAGCAGGCCTATCACAGCGTTTCCAGGAAGCAAATAAAGAACTAATCCTCCAGGACAAACCCGTTTTTCAATCAAAAAAAAGAAGCTGACTTCTTCAGTCAGCCCCTCGAGCTTTATTTATTTGGTGCAATAACAATATGGCGGTATGGATCTTCACCACTGGAATACGTCTTAATCCTTTTATTATCTACTAAAGCCGCATGAATAACTTTGCGTTCATATGCAGGCATTGGTTCCAACGCTACTTCCCGTCCTGTTTTGACAGCTTTTTGTGCTAGCCGCTCCGCCAAGTGCACCAATGTTTCATTTCTTCTTTCCCGATAATCCTCAGCATCTAAGAGCACATTTAGATACTGCTCTGAATATCGATTAATGACTAATTGTGTCAAATATTGCAAGGAGTTTAAAGTTTGTCCTCTTTTTCCAATGAGCAACGCGATTTTTACCCCGGAAAGCTTGAATTTTACCTGCTTGCCATTTCTCTCTGTTTCAATCGTCGCGTTCACACCCATTTTTTCACTGACATCCATTAAAAATCTCTTTGCTTCTTCAATCGGATCAATTTTAACCGTTACCTTTACGACTGCCGGCCGGGATCCGAAAATCCCAAAAATTCCTTTCTTACCCTCATCAATAACGGAAATATCCGTGCGATCTTCCGTTGTTTGTAGTTGAGCTAAAGCTGATTGCACCGCTTCTTCGACAGTTTGTCCTGTAGAAGTAACCTGTTTCACTTTTTGGCTCCCCCCGATTTGCCGGTAGCAGCTGCCTTAATTTCCGGCCCCTTAATAAAGTAAGTTTGAAGAATGGAGAAAATATTACCGACAACCCAATACAATGACAATGCTGCCGGCAGATTAAAGGCAAATACCACAATCATAATCGGCATCATCCACAGCATCATCTTCATCTGCTGATTATCTTCCATTCCAATCATGGAAATTTTTTGCTGAATGAAGGTAGTGATCCCTGCAATAATCGGCAATAAATAAATCGGATCTGGCGCGGCCAGGTCAAACCATAGGAATTGAGCATGCTCATGCAGTCTCGGTTCCCTCATAATTGCATGGTAAAAACCAATCAGGATCGGCATTTGAATCAGAATAGGAAAACATCCGGCCAGCGGATTGACATTATACTGCTGGAATAATTTCATTGTTTCTTCCTGCAGCTTTTGTTGTGTCTTCTGATCCTTCGAACTATACTTTTCCTTTAATTTCTTCATTTCCGGCTGCATCGCCTGCATCGCCTTGGAACTCTTAATTTGCTTAATCATCAGTGGCAGAATTAACAGGCGAATTAAGATTGTGACAATGATGATAGACAGACCAAAGCTACCTCCGGCAAATTCCGCAACTTTTACAATTAACAAGGCCAATGGATATACAATGTATTTGTTCCAAATGCCCTCGCTTTCAGGAGTAATCGGCTCTTTGATTTCTGTACAACCAGTCAGCAACGCAACAGCCAGAATCAAGCCAATTAATAAAAATACCTTTTTCTTCAACCAACTTTCCTCCTTACGGCTCAATCAAAAAAATATTTTTCTTCTTTTTTTATTCATTTCAGACAGTTCTTTTCATACAAAAATAATTTTATCATCTTTTCTGAGTAAACGCTTTTAAAAGTCATAAAAAACAGATGGAATTTTTCAATTTTCTTCCTGAACCGATTTCTTTTTCCTGTTTTTTTCTCTTTTCAGTGCCTTAGCCAGCTTCAAAACATGTATCAGACTCTTCTTCACTTCTAAAAAGTCCATCTCCGCTGCCGGCTTACGCGCAATGATTACATAATCTGCGTCATTATGTAGTTGCTCTTCCAATTCGAGAAACGCCTGCCGGATATAACGCTTAATTTGATTTCGCGTTACTGCGTTGCCTATTTTTTTGCTGACAGACAAACCAATACGAAAATGGTGCTGCTCCGGTTTTTTCAGTGTATAGACAACAAATTGCCGGTTCGCAGCAGACGTTCCTTTTTTGAAGATCTCCTGGAAGTCCTGATTTTTCTTCACTCGATATTCTTTTCTCATACTGGTTACACCTACATTCACTTCTGTTTATGCAATATTTCATTGTGAAAAATAGATACCTTCTGAACGAACGTCCCTGTAGCACCACAAGTTTTTTTGCGTTCAAACGACGCTCTCCGCTCTTCTTTTAATGAATAATGGAAAAAAAAGACCACTGACATTTCAGTGGCCTAGGCAGATAATACTTTTCTTCCTTTACGACGACGACGGGCAAGAACTTTACGTCCGTTCGCACTGCTCATCCGGCTGCGGAATCCATGAACTTTACTATGTTTACGTTTATTTGGTTGATAAGTTCTTTTCATTTATGACACCTCCTAAAAGGGATTGCTTCTTAAGACAGTCTTCTTATTATAATGACGGATCACAAAAAAAGTCAACTCTCATTATAAGTTTTTCCTAAAATGAATACAAGTCTCCTTTTTTCACTTAAAAATATTACTGTTTATTTTTAAGAATGTCACGAGAGAATTAATCTAGCCTTTTTCTTTTTCCTATCATTTTTCATGTTTGTTTCTTCAGTGAGGACATTTTTATCCTATTCTTCATCCAGAGCAATAGCAACTTTTTTTCAATTCCAAGGAAAGCAGCGAAATATCCACATCAATTAGTTGTGGATATTTTTTAACAACTTTTTTTCATTATCCACAACATATATTGACAGCTTTTTCACAAATTCACTACCTGTGGATATTTACTGTGCACAGTATGTTTTATCTGTGGATAAACTTACAAAAACCATTGCAACACATACTATAATCTGATATTATATTTTTGCTTTCACCCTTATCAATTTATCCACAAATAAATGTTATCCACAAATTGTGGATAACATGTTGACAAGTTGTTCACTCTGGTTGATAGAGGTTGTCCACACACAGTGGATATTGTCGAAATGTTATTTTATATCCTTATTATATATTTATCCACAATATTGTTTTGCATAGAGAGAAAAAAATTAGGTTGTACGTCACGTATAACCTATTGTTTTTTTGCAAAATATCTGCAAAGGAGGGAAAATTCTTGGAAAATATTGCAGATCTTTGGGATAGGACATTGGCCAATATTCAAACAAAAGTCAGCAAGCCCAGTTTTGATACTTGGCTCAAATCTACTAAAGCACATTCCCTGCAGGGTAATTCTTTAGTTATTACCGCTCCAAATGAATTTGCACGCGATTGGCTTGAAGAACGCTACTCCCCTTTAATATCAGGCGTTCTTTATGAAATTACCGGAGAAGAATTTGGCGTTAAATTTATCATCCCGCAGAACCAGACAGAGGATGGAGAACAGTTACAAACTCCTCAAAATAAACCAAAAAAGGATGAACTTCAATCTGAATTCCCGCCAAATATGTTGAATAAGAAAAATACATTCGACACCTTTGTTATTGGGTCCGGTAACCGTTTTGCCCATGCTGCTTCACTTGCAGTAGCCGAGGCGCCGGCCAAGGCCTATAACCCATTATTTATTTACGGAGGCGTAGGTTTGGGAAAAACCCACCTTATGCATGCAATTGGTCATTATGTGCTGGAGCATAACCCGGCAGCTAAGGTTGTTTATTTGTCTTCGGAGAAATTCACGAATGAATTTATCAATTCTATCCGAGATAACAAAGCTGAGGAATTTCGCAATAAGTACCGAAATGTCGATGTTCTATTAATTGATGATATTCAATTTTTAGCCGGAAAAGAATCAACACAGGAAGAATTTTTCCATACGTTTAATACCCTGCACGAGGAAAGCAAACAGATTGTCATTTCCAGCGACCGTCCTCCTAAAGAAATTCCAACATTAGAGGATCGTCTGCGCTCACGCTTTGAATGGGGTCTGATTACAGATATCACTCCGCCGGATCTAGAAACACGAATTGCTATTTTACGTAAAAAAGCAAAGGCTGACGGACTTGATATCCCAAATGAAGCCATGCTTTATATTGCCAATCAAATTGATTCCAATATCCGTGAACTCGAGGGAGCACTCATCCGTGTTGTCGCCTATTCATCCTTAATTAATAAAGACATCAATGCTGACCTAGCAGCTGAAGCTTTGAAGGACATTATTCCGAGCTCAAAGCCAAAAATGATTACAATACAAGAGATTCAACGTATTGTCGGAGAACATTTCAACCTGAAATTAGAGGACTTTAAAGCGAAGAAACGGACGAAAACAGTGGCATTCCCGAGGCAAATTGCCATGTATTTATCGCGCGAGCTGACCGATCTCTCTTTACCAAAGATCGGGGAGGAATTTGGAGGAAGAGACCATACAACGGTCATTCATGCCCATGAAAAAATCTCCAATCTGCTGAAAAACGATACCCAATTACAGAGGCAGATGAAGGATATCCATGAGGAATTAAAGGTTTAACGTCTTTATCTATTTCTTATAATCAGAGAATCGTTTTCTTATCATCATACAAAGCACTAGATTTCAAAATCGAGACAGTGTTCAGCTCAGGTGTCTGGCGTTTATCAAATACGATAAATATCACGGCGCTTTCGCTACTTGTGATTGTGCATAACTTTGTATCACTTCCCCACAGTCTATCCACATGTGCATAGACTGTATTTTCTTGCAAAAAATGGAGTTATCCACATAGTCACAGGACCTATTACTATTACTACTATTTTTTTATAAAAAAATAATATATAAAAATAGTTATAACGGAGGCTTAAAAATGAAATTCTTAATCCAGCGGGATCGCTTGGTTCAAAGTGTTCAAGATGTGATGAAGGCTGTATCAAGCAGAACCACTATTCCAATTCTGACAGGAATCAAGATTGTCGCGATAGAAGAAGGAGTAACCTTAACAGGAAGTGATTCCGATGTATCAATTGAATCTTTTATTCCAAAAGAAGAAGACGACAAAGTCATTGTTGAGGTTCAACAGCCAGGAGCCATTGTTCTACAGGCTAGGTTCTTCAGTGAAATGGTTAAAAAACTTCCTACCGATCAAGTGGAAATCGAAGTTCATCCATCAATGCAGACAGTCATCCGCTCGGGTACATCTGAATTCAATTTGATTGGACTTGATGCAGATGAATATCCGCATTTGCCACAAATTGAAGAAAACAATGTATTTAAAATGCCGACTGATTTGTTAAAGAACATGATCCGGCAAACGGTTTTTGCTGTGTCCACCTCAGAAACACGCCCTATCTTGACAGGTGTCAACTGGAGAATAGAAAATAACGAATTAATCTGTATTGCAACAGATAGTCACAGACTTGCTTTAAGAAAGGCTTCGATCGAATTAACATCTGAGGCCACATATAATGTTGTCATCCCTGGGAAAAGCCTGAATGAATTAAGTAAGATATTGGCGGATAACAATGAATCGATAGAAATCGTTATTACAGAGAATCAGATTTTATTTAAAGCAAGACACTTATTATTTTTCTCAAGATTATTAGAGGGAAACTATCCTGATACCTCCAGACTGATTCCAACTGAAAACAAAACAGAGCTTGTTTTAAAAACAAAGGAATTCCTCCAAGCTATTGATCGGGCATCCCTGCTTGCAAGGGAAAGCCGTAACAACGTGGTGAAATTATCTACGATTGAGGATGAAGAGATCGAAATCTCCTCGAATACACCAGAGGTAGGAAAGGTTGTCGAGAAAATTAAGAGTCAGTCTCTTGAAGGAGAAGAATTGAAGATCTCGTTCAGTGCAAAATATATGATGGATGCCTTAAAGGCCTTAGAAGGAACCGATATTAAAATTAGCTTTACTGGTGCGATGCGACCATTCATTATCCGCCCTATGAATGATGAGTCGATCCTCCAGTTAATATTGCCTATAAGAACCTACTAAAACGAAAAGCTGCCGTACTTTATCGGTGGCTTTTCATATAAATGAGCAATGGTGCTAACTATTTCATTTTGACTGCTTTGTCTAATAGAAAAATATTTGCTATAATTAAATATTAGGACAAAATCCATGAAAGTGTGAACAGTAATGGAAAAAATTAAAATTCAAACAGAATATATTACTCTAGGCCAGCTATTGCAGGTAGCGGATGTCATTTCTACCGGGGGGATGGCCAAGTGGTTTTTAAGTGAATATGAAGTGCTGATTAATGGTGAGCAAGATCAGCGGCGTGGAAGAAAGCTTCGCCAGGGCGATAAGGTTGAAATCAAAGGAGTTAATAAAACCTTTATGATTAGCTAACTGTACTCCCTGCGCCGGCTAGGCGCCTGTGCTTTTTTGTAAAGGATGAAGTGGATGTTTATTAAACAATTACACTTGGAAAATTACCGGAATTACAATCAGCTTGAGGCTTCCTTTGAGAATAAGGTCAATGTCATTCTGGGGGAAAATGCTCAAGGAAAAACAAATGTGATGGAGTCCATCTATGTGTTAGCCATGGCCAAGTCCCACCGGACATCAAATGATAAAGATCTTATTCGTTGGGATTCAGAGTATGCTAAAATAGAGGGAAGAGTTCAAAAAAACAGTGGTTCTATTCCGCTGGAGTTAATCATTGCAAAAAAGGGGAAAAAGGCAAAATTCAACCATATTGAACAACAAAAGCTCAGTCAATATGTAGGTAATATGAATGTCGTCATGTTTGCACCTGAAGACCTGAATCTAGTTAAGGGCAGTCCTCAAGTAAGACGTCGTTTTATTGATATGGAGATTGGGCAGATTTCTCCTGTCTATTTGCATGAAGCCGGGCAATTAAATAAGATTCTTCAACAGAGAAATCATTATTTAAGACAGCTGCAGGCAAAAAAACAAACAGACGAAACAATGCTGGAGATCTTAACAGAACAGTTTATCCAATCAACAGTGAAAATAATCACGAAACGATTTGAATTCCTTCATTTATTGCAAAATTGGGCCAGTCCTATCCATGACGGGATTTCGCGGGGACTGGAAAAGTTGAAAATCAAGTACAAGTCGTCTGTTCATGTATCAGAAGAGCAAGATTTGTCGATGATGGTAAATATATATAAAGATAAATTTAATCAGGTTCGAAAAAGAGAAATTGAGCGCGGAGTGACTTTGTTTGGTCCGCAGCGTGACGATCTTGTTTTTTATGTGAATGATCGGGACGTACAAACATTCGGCTCGCAGGGGCAGCAAAGGACAACGGCATTATCCATTAAATTAGCTGAAATTGAACTCATCCATGCTGAAATTGGAGAATATCCGATTCTTTTATTAGACGATGTACTCTCGGAACTCGACGATTATAGACAATCTCATTTATTAAATACCATACAAGAGAAAGTACAAACATTTGTCACAACAACAAGCGTAGATGGAATTGATCATCAAACCTTGAGGGAGGCCTCCACCTTCTGTGTGAAGGAAGGAACAATGGAAAGGATACAGTGAGGTGATAATTTGTATATTTATTTAGGTGACGAAACGCTGGTTAACACAAGAGATATCATTGCTATTCTTGATAAAGAAAGCACTGCATTTTCAACAGATATGGACAATTTTCATCATCACCAGCCGGAAACCTCATTCCACCAAAAAAAAGATTCTGTTAAATCCGTTATCGTGACATCTGAACGTATCTATTATTCCCCCTTAGCGACAGGCACTTTGAAAAAAAGAACAAAAATAGCCGCACAGGAATTTTAATACCGTGATTTTGTAGGACATAGCATACTGAACTTTGCTATGCCGTAAATCGTTTCATTGAATTTTCTTGTTTACATGAATTGAATATAGATAGAAAATTATGCCAAAGGAAAGTGTAGGTGACTGATATGGCTATGGAGCAAAA